>JBMNVE010000038.1:0-17220 GCA_050946655.1 Anaerovoracaceae bacterium | reverse complement strand
GTTAGGAAACCGGGGAGAGCAATGGAGCCGGCCGGGCAGGTTTCTGTACATTTGCATTAGGTAGAGGGTCTATTGTACAGAAACTGTCGGCTGAGGGCGGGCTGTCTTCCCCCTGAAGAACCGCGGGTATCTTTCTACTTTACTTTTCAGATTATTCGTGCTATAGTGTCGATAGTTGAATATTTCGGATGATGATAACTTGAGATCTCCTTTAGTGGAGGGCCGAAGCGGAAAAGTCAGATGAGGTAGCAGGCATTTGACCCAAACTGTCAGGCAAACGGATGGTTGTCGGACGATTCTTTGGAAAGATTCCCCCGGGGGAACGCCTACGTGGATATAACCAACTGGCAGCCAGACTGAGAAATATGCGGTACCCGTATATTTCTATTTTTTTCCTCATAAGCATAAGACAGAAGGGTAGCATATGATATTCTGCGAACCTGCGAAGAAGTCACGCGCGGCAGCATTCTGTTGCGGGAAGAGAACGGAGGTAAAAAATGAGAATGTTAATGGTAGGAGCCGGTGCTGTGGGGGAGTCCATACTGCGGATCCTAAAGGTGAGAGATCCCCAGAGCAAATGGCTGGAGTTTGTTGCTGTGGGGGACTACGATAAGGAACGTGCTGCGGAGGTGTGCCGAAATCTGGGAGACGAAAAGCGATTCGTTCCTGTGCAGGTGGATGCTCATGATGTGAAAGCTATGGTAGCGCTTTGTAAAGAGCATCAGTGCGATTTTGTAGTGGATACGGCAGCACCCTTTGTGAGCAACAATATCTTTGATGCGGCTTTTGAAGCAAAGGCAGACTATGTCAATATGGGAACCTGGTCCGTACCTTTTGAACCGCCGGTATACGGCGTGGGCCTGGAAAATTCCTATGAGATACCCATGACCAGTTATAACTTGAATGCTCACGACAAGTGGAAGGAGCAGGGAAATATGGCGTGCATTTGCCTTGGGATAGACCCGGGTGTAGTGGACGTCTTTGCTAAATTCGCTGCAGAGCATCTCTTTGATCAGTTGAAGGAAATCCACGTTAAGGACGGTGGAAACCTAAGCATTCCCGGGGCGGACGAAGATGCTGTGTCCTTTGGGTTCAACGTATGGACAGTTCTGGATGAATGCCTCAACCCCAATGCAGAGTGGCATAAGGAGAAGGGCCACATTGTAGAACCGCCATTCTCAGGGCAGGAAGTGTTTGAAATGCCCGAAGGTGTGGGGCCCAACAATCTGGTCAAGGTGGAGCATGAAGAGACGGTGTTGATGCCCAAATACCTGGAGAAATACGGTCTGGAAAAGTGCACCTTCAAGATTGCGCTAGATGACAATTTGGTACAGGCGCTGAAGTCTATTGATGCTCTAGGTCTGCGAAGCATGGAAAAGATTTCTGTCAACGGCGTGGAAGTATCCCCCAGAGATGTGGTAGCCGCGGCTGCTCCTCAACCTAAGGATATCGGAGATGAGATGATCGGGAAGATGGTCGTGGGCGTGCACTGTATCGGCAAAAAGGATGGCATGGACAGAGAAGTCTTCCTGTATCAGCCTTTTGACAACAAGCAATCCATGGAAAAGTGGGGAATGCAGGCGGTAGTAGCCCAGACCGGATTTGGCGCAGCCATCGGGATCGAGCTGATGGGAAGAGGGATATGGAAGGATACCGGCGTCTTTGGGCCTGAGTACTTTGATCCCATTCCGTACATGGAAATCATGGATGAGGCCGGATACGACTACGGCATGGTAGAGATGGATTCCGCCTACAAAAAGATGCAGGACAACCTAAAAATGAAGGAGATCTTTGAAGAAGCTAAGGCTAAATAACAACCGTTTCTCGACAGTGATGCCAGGCTGCAGTGCCGCAAGGCGAAGGAAGGCTGCAATAGCCGGCAGGATCTGTACATAACAGCCGATGAGAGTGATCGGCCAGTTTTGAAGGAGGGTGTATAAATGAATGAACAAAAACTAGCCGGAGGAACGCAAGCCGTTGATGGCGTAGCGGGACTTAAAAAGTACGACATGAAGGTCAGTGGGATCGTGTTCATGATCTACTGTCTTGTTGGGGCCGGTGCTTTCGGGATAGAAGAAATGATTCCCGAGTCCGGTCCGGGGATGACGATCATCCTGTTGGTCGTTTTTCCCATCATATGGGCGTGGCCCATTAGTAATCTGGTGGCGGAGTGTGGATCTGTGCTACCTGCCGAAGGTGGTGTATACGTTTGGGTCCAGAAAGCTTTCGGCGAGTTTTGGGGTTTTCAGGCGGGCTGGTGGGGCACTGTCTCCACCTATATCACCAACGGTGTCTATGTGGCCTTGGTTGTGGGGTATACCAGGCAATTTGTCCCCATGGCCGATGGCACAGCCCTACTGATCAAAGTTGCCATGATCTTGCTGTTTACCGTCATCAACTTGATGGGTATTCGTGAAGTGGGCAAGGTCAGTACGGCTCTTTCTCTATTGATCCTAATAGCCTTTGCCATGGTGGCCGTGGTGGGGCTGATCAACTGGAACTACAATCCGGTCATGCCGGTGGTGCCTGAAGATATGTCCATCCTGGAAGGGATCGGCGGCGGCATCTGCATCTGTGTTTGGATGTATTGCGGCTATGAATGTATTTCCAACATGGCCGGTGAGGTGAAGAATCCGCAGGTCATTCCTAAAGGTCTTCTCATCGCTATGCCGCTGATTGCGGCAACCTATATCCTTCCCACCATGGGTGGATTGGCTTCCGTTGGAAACTGGGAAAACTGGTCTACGGACGGCGGGTTTTCCGGTGAAACAGTGGGCTATGCATCGGTTTTGACCCAGAATTTAGGTCAAGGTTGGGGATATGCATTCCTGTTCATCGCCATCATTTCCCAATGTGCCATCTTCAACACCTATTTGGCGTCGGGGTCCAGAGGCTTCTTTGTCATGGCCGATGACAACCTCTTCCCCAAATTCATGACGAAGGTCAGTAGAGGAAGAGGTGTTCCCTATGTAGGAATTATCTCTCTTGCCCTGGTAACACTAGTCTTGGCTCAGTTCAGCTTTAAGACTTTGGTCATGGCCGAGGTGGTGTTCATCCTGGCCCTGTACATGATCCTGCCTTTGGCGGTGATCAGGCTGCGAAAGGTGATCCCGGTTGAACAAAGGAAGGGACTGTTCGTTATGCCGGGAGGAAAGGTAGGCTTATACTTCTTTGCCTTCTTCCCCCTTTGCATCTCCATTATCGCCCTTCTCATCAACGGCACAGATTACTTCTTGATCGGTTTGATCGGCATCAGTTCCGGTCCGATCTTTTACGTCATCTTTAAGTGGACTTTGGGCGGCCTTCATCGAAATGACCCTGAAGCATTTCCCATCAACAAGAAGAACAGGTTGGCAGTGGGGGATACCTTCAGACTGGGCATCTATGCTCTATTGATGGGTGTATTCGCTACCGTGGGAAGATTCTTCCTTCTCTGGTACGAGGGAGACGGCGGTCAGGAATACTACGCGGAAGAGGCGGAAAGCGCATTGTTCAGTAACTTTAACGGCATGATCTCGGTCCTCCTTTGGATCGGCATTGTAGGCTTGGTGCTGGGCATTGTGTTGATGCTTCTGGGGAGGAAAGAAAATCGCTTGCCTCATTGATTGCACATTTACCTATCTTCACGTATAATAAGTAAAGTTAATCTATGCGTGTAGATGATGAAGGGCAATTGATGATACCGCTGTCGACAAAGATGAGACCAACTAAATTAGAGGAATTCGTAGGGCAGGGACACTTCCTATATGAGGGGTCCCTGCTCTATAATGCCATAAAGAATAAGACCTTTGATTCGGCCATCTTCTTCGGGCCATCGGGCACGGGGAAGACTTCCCTGGCCCGGATCATCGCCGGAGAAATGGATGCTGCCTTTGTGGAAATCAACGCTTCTTCCACCGGGACCAAGGAGCTGAAAGAGCTGATCGAATCGGCCAAAGTAAAGTTCTTCGGACTGCAAAAGGAAACCACTTACGTCTATGTGGATGAGTTTCATCGGTGGAACAAGCTGCAACAGGATTCTCTTCTCAAGGCCTTAGAAGAGGGCGTGCTCCGCTTCATCGGGAGCACCACGGAGAATCCGTATTTTGCGGTGAACAACGCCATCCTCAGCAGGGTCAGGAGCATATATGAGTTTAAAGTCCTGGACAAGGAAGACATCTTTATCTTGCTGAAAAGAACGCTGGCGGATAAGGAGAGAGGGCTGGGAAATCTTCATGTTTCTGTGGAAGACAGTACTTTGATGATCCTCTCAGATATGGCCGGGGGCGATGGAAGAATTGCATTGGACACCTTGGGGTTCATCGTCAACAACCTTAACGAAGGGGAGAAGATCACGCCTCAGATCATTGAGGAGGCGATGCAGCAGAGGACATTTTTCTATGACAAGAAGGAAGATAAATACAATCTTCTCTCGGCTCTGCAGAAATCCGTAAGGGGAAGCGACCCTGACGGGGCCATCCACTATTTGGCAAGGCTCATAGAAGGGGGCGCGGACATTCAGATGATCGGTCGCCGTCTCCTGGTCATGGCCAGTGAAGATGTGGGCATGGCTTATCCCAACGCCATATCCATCGTTACCTCTTGTGTTCAAGCTGCCCTCATGGTGGGATACCCGGAGGCCAAGATCAATTTGGCCCAGGCGGTGATCACCATGGCAGCGGCACCTAAATCCAACCGGTCCTATATGGCTTTGGTCAATGCTACCACGGATCTAAAAAAAGTGGAGACGGGAGATGTGCCCGATTGGCTGAAGGATGCCCATTACACCGGCGCAAAGAAAAGAGGTCTTGGGATAGGCTATCAAAACCCCCACGACTTCGGGGGCTATGTGGAGCAACAATATCTTCCCGATAGCATCAAAGATCGGACGTACTATGAGCCCACAGAAAACGGTACGGAAGCATCCTTCAAGAAATATTTGGAGAACTTAAAAAAGAAATGAAAGAAATCATCAGAGCTCCTTATTCCGGATTTTGTTTCGGCGTTAAAGGAGCCATCGATCAGGCCATGAATGTGGAGAGCGAAAAAGCCATCCACACTTGCGGTCCCCTGATCCATAATAAGCGTGTCACGGAGACGCTGAAAGAAAAGGGGATCGGTGTGGTGGATAGCCCGGAAGAAGCACCCGAAGGCTCGGTGATCATTGTTCGATCCCATGGTGAGCCGGAGGAGTTTTATCGCCGCGCCGAAGCCCGCGATTTGGAAATCATCGATGCAACCTGCCCTTATGTGAAGCGGATCCATAGCTTGGTGAGGGGGGCCTACCGGGAAGGAAAACAAATCTTTATCGTAGGGGATGCCGCGCATCCGGAAGTCATCGGCATCAACGGCTGGTGCGACAATACCGCCGTGATTGCTTCTTCTCGTGAAGAGGCACTTAAATTTGTTCCCACCCTAGAAGATCCTGTCTTTCTGGTGACCCAGACAACCATACAAAAAGAAACCTTGACTGAAGTACTGTCCGCCCTGGAGGAGGCTGGATCAGTTCCGGAAGTGAACAACACCATTTGCAATGCTACTACCCAGCGGCAGGATGGTTGCCGGGAGACTGCAAAAAAATCCGATGTCATGTTGATCGTAGGGGACAGGAACAGCTCAAACACCAGGAAGTTATATGAAATCGCAAAAAAAATATGCAAAAGAACGTATTTTATTGAAAATATAAATGATTTACCATTGCCAGAAATAAAAAAATATAATAGAATAGGAATAGCGGCAGGCGCTTCAACACCTGAAAACGCAATTAAGGAGGTTATTGCAAACATGAGTGAAAAGACACTTGAAAATGAGTTGACAATGCAGGACTTTATGGAGGAAATCGACAAGTCACTACGGCTTCCGCGCTCCGGAGAGTTGGTAATCGGAAAAGTACATCAGGTTACAGACAAAGAAATCATTGTGAACCTAGGGTACAAGAAGGACGGAATTATTCCATTGGATGAAATTTCATTGGAAGGCGACCAAAAGCTTACTGATTTATACCAAGAAGGAGACGAGATTCAGGCCAAAGTTCTGAAAACAGACGACGGTGACGGAACGATCTTACTTTCTAAGAAGAAATTGGAAGCGGGAGAGCATTGGGAAGAAATCAACAAGGCTCTCGAAGAAAAGACATTGATCAACGTCGATGTGGTGCGTCAGGTGAATGGCGGCGTCATTGCCACCTACAAAGAAGTATCCGGATTTATTCCCCTTTCTCAGTTATCCGACAGATTCGTTGAGGACTCTTCCGAGTTCGTCGGCCAGAATCTTACCGTGAGAGTATCCAGAGTCGATCCCCGCAGAGGAAAGGCGGTATTCTCCCACAAGGCATATCTGTACGAAGAAAGACAGAAGGCTCTCGCAGCCGTATGGGAAAACATCCATGTAGATGACATTGTAGAAGGTACAGTCATGAGATTTACCGACTACGGTGCATTCGTAGATATCGGCGGTATCGATGGACTTCTCCATATCTCCGAGATTTCCTGGGGTAAGCTGAAGCACCCGCAGGAAGTGCTATCCATCGGTGAAAAGATCAGCATCAAGGTGCTGTCCATGAATGCCGAGAAGGGAAAGATTTCTCTTGGACTGAAGCAGACACAGCCTGAGCCCTGGACCATCATCGATGAGAAATATCATGCCGGTGATGTGGTGAAGGGAAAGATCGTCCAGATCAAAGAATATGGTTGTTTCGTAGAACTGGAGCCGGGACTGGACGGACTGGTACACATTTCCGAAGTCAGCCACAAGAGAGTGGGCAACATCCACGATGAACTGTCCATCGGACAGATTGTTACGGCAAAAATCCTGGAAATCGACAAGGAGAGAAAGAGGATCAGCCTTTCCATCAAGGAAATGATCGATCCCAATGCTCCCGAACCTGTAGCTGAGCCTGCAGAAGAAGTCGTTGAGGAGAAACCCGCTGAAGAGGCGGCTCCGGAGGCTGAAGCTGCACCGGTGGAGGAAGCTCCCCCCGAAGAGCCTGTAGCAGAAGAGGCTGTGGCGGAAGAGGCTACTGAAGAAGTTGCAGAAGAAGCGGAAGCTCCTGCTGAAGAGCCGGTAGCAGAAGAGGCTGCAGAAGCAGAAGAGACTGAAGAAGCATAAAAAGCAAAACCAACAACGGCTCTATGTCAAATGTTGGGGTGGGGCCCAAAATCCACAAAAATATAACGAGTATTTTTCTAACGAGCAGACTAACTGCTCGTTAGTTTTTGGTCCGGCCGATATGGCTGGGCGGGTGCTGGGAGCTGGTCTAAGTAGCCGAATCCCTGCTACCTGATCGCGGCGTAGCCGCCACCACTGCAAAAATCTTCGGTCACCAAAAATACTGACAAAACCCACAAATAAAGGGTCACCTGCCAACGCAAAAGGAAAAATGGACAAGTGATGCTGCAAAAAACCGGGAATATATGGCAAAATATTCCATATGAGAGAGAAATGTTCGCGGTGATCATGATTTTGGGGTCGTTTTGGAGATGTATCCGGGGTGGAACCACCCGGTGCGTTGGCAGCGATGAGGAATATGGACAAAAAGTCAGTATTTCCGGCGACTGAAGAATCTGATCTCGAAAGCCGGTTCATCCACGGAAAGCTGAGGATAATGACATTCCTCCTTATATCAATAGAATCCGAAGATTTTCGGGTTCTTTCTTTTCGAATTTTAAAAGTTGGAGCAGTGAGTTTCTTTCTCGCCACCCCAACATTTATTATAGAGCCTTTATTAAGAGGCTGTCTCAAAGTGATATCATTAGAGACAGGCCCTTTTTATGCTCCAAAAGCAATACGTAATATGCTATAATTCTATCTAAGAAAGGAAGGAGGTGTCGGTATGCGATTGGAAGTCAGCAATAGCGTTATTGATTGGGCTTTGGAACAAGCTCGAAAAGAAGCGGTCAATCTTAAGCATCTAGAGCTACTAGAAAAATGGAAACTGAATGAGAAACAACCAACTTTTGCTCAGATTGAAAATATTAGCAGAGCGATTGGAATCCCATTTGGCTATTTCTTCCTTACTAACCCGCCAGCAGAAGATAACTCCATGATGGAATATCGAACTGTTGATAGTCTAGCGCATGACAGCCTCAGCAGAAACCTTTTAGATATTTTACACGATATGAAAAATGTTCAGGAGTGGATGAATAATAATTTAAGACAACAGGGAATTAACACTCTTGGATTTGTTGGTACACAAAGATATCAGGATGATGTTGGTGATTTTGCTGAAGAAGTACGCACGTTGCTTAAAATAGAAAAAGGGTGGTTTCAAAAGTGTAAGGATGCGTATGATGCTTTCAGATATTTGCGAGGTCGTATTAGCGACCTTGGTGTTCTGGTGATGATGAATGGTGTGGTGGGCAACAATACACATCGACAATTATCTATAGAAGAATTCCGCGCATTTGCGCTCATTGATGACTGTGCACCACTAATCTTTATCAATAGTAATGACTCTTACAATGGCAAACTTTTTTCTTTGCTTCATGAGTTTGCACATGTACTAATTGGTGATAATAGCCTTTATAATCTTCGCGAGAGTAGTGGCAGCCTTGTCACTAAGGTTGAGAGAATATGCAATGCTGTGGCAGCTGAGGTATTAGTTCCTGAAGATATTTTCGTGAGAAAATGGAAAGAGGAAGAAACAGATGATAGAGAAGATATTATATGGAGATTTGCGAACTTCTTCAGGTGTAGTGCAACTGTTATTGCACGCCGTGCTTTAGATCAGAAGTATATCAGCAAGAACCTCTATGAGAGAATTGTTGAAAAGGCTATTGATGCATATATAGAAAAGCGAAATAAAGATAAGGAAAAGGAGGGTGGAGGCAATTTTTATACCACGAAAGCTAGCAAAATAGATCAACGTTTTTTTTATAGTTTGCTTCAAAGTGTCCAAGAGGGAAGGACTCTCTATACTGATGCATTTCGACTAACCAACACCAACAGGAATACTTTTGATAAGCTGGCTGAGAAAGTGGGAGGGACTATGTGATGGCCAAACCACTCTTCTTGATGGATGCCAATTCGCTTATTACTCCATACAAGGAATATTATCAATTTCGTATTGCGGAGGGCTTTTGGACAAGCCTTGAACAAAGTTTTTCTACTGGGTCAATTGCACTTTTAGATGTTGTAGAAAATGAACTTACAAAAGGGGAGGATGACTTAAGTACTTGGATTAAAGAAATAAGTATTGCAAACCAGTTCAGTAGAAAGAATAAAAATGTAATTAGTGAATATAAAAAAATATTAGAGTATGTTCTGAACAATCCATGTTACAAGACGGATGCGCTAACGGAGTGGTCAAGAGAAAGTGTAGCTGATCCTTGGCTTATAGCCACTGCTATAACCGAAGGGCTAGTAATTGTGACTTTTGAGAAGAAAAACATGAATCTAAATGATAGATATCCAAGCCGAAAAGCTTAAATACCGGATGTTGCGGCGGCATTTGGTGTAGAGTGTTGTAATCTTTTTGAAATGATGAATAGGTTAAAAATTAAGATATAAATACATAAAAGTACCACTAGAACACACTGGTGGTACTAGTAAATTTTGCTTGTAAAACTATTTCGCCATGGTGATCATTTCCTTGGCACTTTGTATGGTGATGTCGGAAATGCTGATGCCCGAGAGCAGCCTGGCAATCTCCGCAACCTTCTCCTCATCGTTGAGATGTACCACAGTCGTGTAGGTGTTGGTATCATCGGAAGATTTTTCGATACGGAAGTTGTGGTCTCCGTAGGCGGCGATCTGAGGAAGATGGGTAATGGCAATGATCTGCCTGTGACCTGCCAAAGCGCTGAGAGCTTTCCCCACGATGCTGGCCGTCTCTCCGCTGATCCCGCTGTCGATCTCATCAAAGATCATGGTGGGGATGCCGTCATATTCCCCGATGATCTTCTTCAGGGCAAGCATGATCCTGGACATTTCTCCGCCGGAAGCGATCTTGGAAAGGGGTTTCAGTGATTCTCCCACGTTCGGGCTGATGAGAAACTCCACCTTATCCATGCCTCCCGGGGTAAATGAGGACAATTGTTCAAAGTTGATGGTCAAGTCCACATCATGGAAGTTGAGATTTTCCAACTCTTCTCTGATCTTTGATTCCAGAGTGGCAGCTGAGGCCTTACGCAAGCTGGTCAATCGCTCTGTTTCAGCAATGAGGATTTCCTTTAGGCGCATCTTTTCAATGGATGCACTCTCCACTTCTGCATCGATGTTTTTCAGTTCGTAAAGTTCTTTTTCCCGATTTTCACAGTGCTCCAAAATGCCGTCGATGGTCTGAGCATATTTTCGCTTCAAGTCATTGATGAAGTACAGCCTATCGTTGATTTCATCGATCTCGATTTGAGAATAGACGCATTTATCCCTTGCCTCTCGAAGGCGGTTGCATACATCCTCAAAGCGATAATATATCTCGGAGAATTCGTCCTCAATGGAAGAAGCCTCCTTGGAAAGAGTGCCGATCTCCCGAAGGGTGTGGATCACATGGCCGATCCTGTCCAGGGCGGCGTCCTCACCGGATTTGGCTTCTATGTATGTTTTTTCCAACGTGCCGTGGATCTGTTCCTTGTTTTGGAGGATCACCAAATCGTCCTGCAATCTCAGGTCTTCTCCCGGATTGAGATTGGCGGCCTTGATCTCGTTGATCTCATACTCCATGAACTCACGTTTTTTGTCGTTGTCTACAGCCAAAGCCTCCAGATCCGACAATTTTTTTGCCGCATCCATGTAGTCGCTGTAGGAATCTTCCACCTTGATCCTTGTAGGGATGATGGCTTCCTTTTCATAAGTGTCCACCAACTTAAGGTGGTTTTCTGTCTGAAGAAGAGACTGGTTGTCATACTGGCCGTGGACATCGGCGATCCTGCTGCACAATGCTTGCAACTCGCCGAGAGAAACGATTTTTTCATCGATCTTGCATATATTCTTCCCTGAAGTAGAAAGCTCTCTGGTGATAACCACGTCTCGGTTGTCCACTTCGGCGACCATCTGTACAACAGCACGGTCAGATCCCGTGCGGACAAAGGTGGTGTCGGCGCGGCTTCCCAAGGCAAGACTGATAGCGGTAGCCACTACGGATTTTCCGGCTCCCGTTTCTCCGGTGATGATGTTCAACCCCTTATAAAAATCTATTTCTGTGTTTTCTATGACAGCAAAATCTCTGATGCTGATATGACTTATCATTTGTTACCCCTATCCAGCTAGTAAATCGTTGAATAATTCCATGAGTTCCGGAACGCACTCGTCGCTTTCCGCAACGATCATGATGGTGTTGTCTCCGGCGACGCTTCCCACAACGTGGGGGAAATTGAGTGAGTCGATAGCTTCACCTGCGGCTGCACCGCAACCGGACAGAGTCTTCACAACGATGATATTCCCTGCGGCAGCTACCGATTTGATGGTTTCCTTAAAAATTTTGACGAACCGGTCGGAAATCGGGCCATCACCCGAGCTTTGGGCATATTTGTATTTTCCGGAAGGTGAAAGGGTCTTGATCAACTGCAGCTCTTTAATATCCCTGGAAACCGTGGCTTGAGTCACATCATATCCCGCATCTTTCAGTAATTGACATAGTTTTTCCTGTGTCTCTATCTCGTGTTCGTCGATCAATTCCAGCATTTTATTTTGTCTAGAATACCGCATATCCCATCCTTTCCGCAGTGCATAACTCCACATATACTGTTGTAATTATACCATTGTGAGTCTATTTAATTCAACCGTTATATTTACAAACATATGTTCATATGGTATACTCGTCATGGAGTAGGTGAAAGTATGCCTCATGTCAAATAGGCCAAATCAAGGAAGTGTTTTGGGACCCGGGACGGCAGAACAGGAGACATTATGAGAATTTTAGGGATCGACCCTGGATATGCCATTTTAGGTTGGGGCGTCGTGGATATGAAGGGGAATCACTTTGATGTGGTTTCCTATGGCGCGGTGACGACAAAGGCCGGGGAAGCCATGCCCACCAGGTTGAAGGTTCTTTATCATTCTTTGATGGAAGTGATCGGAGAATATCAGCCGGAAGTTGCCGCCATTGAGGAACTGTTTTTCAACACCAATACCAAAACGGCCATCATGGTGGGCCAGGCACGAGGCGTGGCAGTGCTTGCCTGTGCCAATTCAGGCCTGGAGATAGAGGAATACACGCCCCTGCAGATCAAGCAGGCGCTCACCGGGTACGGAAGAGCCGACAAGAATCAGGTGCAGATGATGGTAAAGACCATTCTACACCTAAAGGAGGCCCCTCGGCCGGACGACACTGCCGATGCGCTGGCGGCAGCTATTTGCCAGGGACATTCGGGGGACGCAAGAGCAAGACTGAGAAAGCGAGGAATGAAATGATCCACTACATCAAAGGGACTCTGATCATGAAACTGGAAGACAGGGTGGTCATTGAAACGGGCGGTGTGGGCTTTGAGGTCTTTGTGCCCGGAAATAGCAGACTATATATGGTGACGGAGGGAGAAGAGGTAGAGACTTACACCCACATGCAGGTCACCCAAGACGATATGACCCTATATGGCTTCGGGGACGAGAGAAGCTTGGCCTTGTTCAAGAAATTGATCAAAGTCAGCAGCGTAGGCGCCAAAGCGGGTCTATCTATTCTTTCTACCATGCCTGCGGAGGATGTAAAGAAAGCTATCGCTTTTGAAGATGCGGATATGCTTACCAGGGCCAAAGGAGTTGGCAAAAAGACAGCCCAAAAGATCATTTTGGAGCTGAAGGATAAGATGGGTGACATTCAGGGAGGATTCCCGGGAGAAGACATTCCTGCGGAGAGCTTTACCGAGGATGACAATCGATCTGTTGCCATCGACGGGCTGATGAATTTGGGGTACTCCAGAAGCGAGGCAATGACAGCACTTCTGGGGATCAACGAGGAACTGTCCGTTGAGGAGTACATCAAGCTGGCACTGAAAAAAATGTAAAGGACGAGGAATGGAATACGAAGAAAGGTTTATTGATGCAGAAGCCAGGGGGACGGAAGAGATCACAGAAGCGTCTCTTCGCCCAAAAACCCTTGCAGAATATATCGGGCAGAAGACGGTAACGGACAACCTGAAGGTCTTTATTGAGGCTGCCAAGGGAAGAGGAGAACCTCTTGACCACGTCCTGTTTTACGGCCCTCCGGGCCTGGGCAAGACCACTCTGGCCGGGATCATCGCCAACGAGATGGGGGTGGATCTTCGCATCACCAGCGGTCCTGCCATCGACAAGGCGGGGGATCTGGCCGCCATCCTGACCAACCTGGAGGAGAACCAGGTTCTTTTCATTGATGAAATTCATCGGCTCAATCGCAACGTAGAGGAAGTCCTGTATTCGGCCATGGAAGACTATGCCCTGGACATCATCATAGGAAAGGGGCCTTCCGCCAGATCCATCAGACTGGATCTTTCCCGATTCACCCTCATCGGTGCCACCACCAGGGCGGGGAGCCTCTCTGCACCACTTCGGGATCGATTTGGCGTGGTCTGTAAGTTCGATACCTATACCCCCGAGGAGCTGGAGACCATCATCGGCCGCTCCGCATCCATTCTCGGAGTCAAGAGCGACAGCAGATCCCTGGAGGAAATGGCCAAGAGATCCCGTGGAACTCCTCGTGTAGCTAACCGGATCCTACGTCGGGTGAGGGACTTTTGCCAAGTGGAAGGTAGAGGCAATATCGACATGGATATTACCGACAAGGCCCTAGCGGCTCTCGGTGTGGATAAAAACGGACTGGACAGCTTGGACAGGGAAATCATCAAGGTGATCATTGAACGATTCCACGGCGGCCCGGTGGGGATCGATACCATCGCTGCTGCAATTGGGGAGGAACGGATCACCATCGAGGATGTGTATGAGCCCTATTTGATCCAGGAGGGATTTCTCCACAGGACCCAGAAGGGAAGAGTGGTTTCGGAGCGCGCCTATCGTCACCTGGGCCTGGAACCTGTGGGTGATCAGTTGACCATGGAATGAGGGAAGAGAGACGATGAACGTAACGGACTTTGATTATGACCTGCCGGAGGGGTATATTGCCCAAACACCATGTCAAAAGCGGGACGGATCTCGCCTCATGGTGGTGGACAGGGACACCGGCAAGATCACCCATGAGCACTTCTTTGATATACTCACCTATCTAAAGCCGGGTGATTGCCTCGTTTTGAACGACTCCAAGGTGCTCCCGGCACGGATCTTCGGTACAAAGATGGTCACCGGAGCCAAGGTGGAGTTTCTGCTGACTAAGCGGATAGAAGGGGACCGGTGGGAGAGCCTGGTTCGTCCGGGAAAGAAGCTGAAACCGGGAGACAAGGTATCCTTTGGTGACAATTTAACTGCGGAAATAATGGACTACGGCCCTGACGGAACCAGGATCGTAGATTTTTCCTATGAAGGGATATTCCTGGAAGAGCTGGAAAGAGTGGGGCACATGCCCCTTCCTCCTTATATCCACCGAAAAGCCGTGGACGAGGATAAGGACCGGTATCAGACGGTATATTGCAAAGAAGAAGGTTCTGTGGCAGCACCCACAGCGGGCCTGCACTTTACTGAGGAATTGTTGTCAGAAATTCGAGAGATTGGCATAAAAATTGTTTATGTAACCTTACATGTGGGGATCGGCACCTTCCGCCCGGTGAAGGCGGACAAGGTGGAGGATCATCATATGCACTTTGAGGAATACGAAATCAGCCAGGAAACGGCCAAAATCATCAATGAAACCAAGGATGCCGGAGGGCGGATCATCTCCGTGGGGACCACGTCCACCAGGACATTGGAAAGCGCAGCCGGCCCTGAGGGCAGAGTCCTTGCCGGAATAGGGAGCACGGACATCTTCATCTATCCGGGGTATGAGTTTCGTATCATCGACAGCCTGATCACCAACTTTCATCTTCCCAAATCCACCTTGATGATGCTCATCTCCGCATTTTACGACAGGGAGAAGATTTTAGCCGCCTACGAAGAAGCTAAGAAGGAAGGGTATCGCTTTTTCAGCTACGGCGATGCCATGTTTATCATATAGAAAGGCTCAACATGAAAGACGCAGTCACCTATCAACTACTACATCAGGACGGAAAGGCACGAAGAGGGGTCGTATCTACCCCCCACGGGGATATAAATACCCCTGTGTTCATGCCGGTGGGCACAGCGGCCACGGTGAAGGCCATGCGACCGGAACAGGTGGAAACCTTGGGGGCGGAGATCATCCTTGCTAACACCTACCACCTCTATTTGCGGCCGGGTCATGATGTGGTGAAAGAGGCCGGCGGCCTCCATAAGTTTATGAACTGGGATAAGCCCATCCTCACCGACAGCGGCGGTTTCCAAGTGTTCAGTTTGGGAGACCTGCGGAAGATCACCGAGGAAGGGGTGGAGTTTGCTTCCCACATCGACGGAAGCCGGCACATGCTCACTCCGGAAAAGTCCATTGAAGTGCAAAATGCGCTTGGTTCGGACATCATCATGGCCTTTGACGAATGTGCCCCCTATCCTGCGGACAGGGAGTACGTCATCCCATCCATGGAGCGGACCACCAGGTGGCTGAGGCGGTGCAAGGAAGCCCATAAAAACACGGAAAAGCAAGCCCTCTTCGGCATCATGCAGGGGGGGATGTACGATGATCTTCGCAGGCAGAGCGCTGAAGAAATCGTGGACTTGGACCTTCCCGGATACGCCATCGGCGGCCTCTCCGTGGGGGAGCCTAAGGACATCATGTGCCGGGTTCTGGATACCTGCGTGGATTATCTTCCTCAGGGCAAGCCCAGATACCTTATGGGGGTGGGTACCCCGGACTATCTGTTTGAAGGCGTACAGCGCGGGGTGGACATGTTCGACTGCGTCCTCCCCACCAGGATCGCCAGAAACGGCACAGCCCTCACATCCTTCGGCCAGGTGAACATCAAGAACGCAAGATTTCAACGGGACTTTTCACCCCTGGATCCGGAATGCGGATGCTACACCTGCCGGAACTATTCCAGGGCATACCTGCGTCATCTGTTCAAGGCGGGGGAAATGCTGTCCTCCATGCTCCTGACGGAGCACAACCTATACTTCCTGGTCCACACCATGGAGAAGATCCGAAAGGCCATTGAGGAAGATCGTTTTGCGGCGTATAAAGAGGAGTTTTACCGAAAATATGGATATCTGTAGACACGATGAGCTGTGCGGAGGATGCATCCACCAGGGTGTGCCCTACCAAGAGCAGTTAAGATTAAAAGAGGATTTTGTTCGGGAACTCCTAAGGGAGAAGAACTGTCTTCCCCGAAAGATGGACCCCATCCAGGGTAGTCCTTCTGTTTACGGTTACCGAAACAAGATGGAATATACCTTTGGAGACCTGGAAAAGGGCGGAGAAATGACCCTGGGCATGCACAAGAAGGGCCACTACATGTCCATCGTCACGGTGGATCAATGTCAGCTGGTTCACCCGGACTATAACCGGGTGCTTTCGGGGACTTTGGATTTTTGTCGTGGCTATACCAAGTACCATAAAAAGGCCCACCACGGTCTGATGCGGAATTTGATCATTCGATCGGGGGTCCGCACCGGGGAGCTGCTGGTGAACATCGTCACTTCAGGTGAGGATGGTTTCGATGAACAGGGGTTTGTGGAAATGATTCTTGCTTTGCCACTGGAGCACAAAGTGGTGGGCATCTTGCGGACCATCAACGATAGGGTGTCCGATGCGGTCAACTGCGATGAGCTGCGTGTGTTCTACGGCAGAGACTATTATATGGAGAAGATCATGGGCCTGAATTTCAAAGTCAGTGCCTTCTCCTTCTTTCAGACCAACGTAGAGGCGGTGGAAAGGCTCTACGGGGAGGCTATCAGCCTCTTGGGAGAATATGAGAATAAGGAGGTCTGGGATCTCTTTTGCGGAACCGGGACAATTTCGCAGACCATGGCCAGGAAGGCCAAGAAGGTGGTGGGGGTGGAACTGGTGGAAGAGGCGGTAGAATCGGCCAAGGCCAATGCGGCGGCCAACGGTCTGGATAACTGCACCTTCATTGCCGGGGATGTGTTCAAGGTGATGGATGCCATGGAGGATAAGCCGGAGGTTATTGTGGTGGATCCTCCTCGGGCAGGGATACAGATCAAGGCCTTGGAAAAGATTGCCGGCTACGGCGTTCCGGAGATCTTATATATATCCTGCAACCCCAAGACCCTTGCGGAGAACCTGGCGTTTTTGCAGAAATTCGGGTACAAGGTGGAGTATCTGAAGCCTTTTGATAATTTCCCCATGACGAAGCACGT
>JBMNVE010000037.1:0-17342 GCA_050946655.1 Anaerovoracaceae bacterium | reverse complement strand
TATTGGTGAGGCACGAGGGATTCGAACCCCCAACCGACAGATTCGAAGTCTGCGACTCTATCCATTGAGCTAGTGCCCCGCAACAGAGATAATTATACCCCATACATCCGCGGTTTGCAATGATAAAACATGGTGTCCGGCAGACTTTTTATTCCGTCTACAAAGCTTCCAGTTTAGATATCAAATATTGCAGGCTGGTATCATAGTACAAAAAATCATCCACCCGACCGTCTCGAACAGCCTCGATGGTCAACTCCCGTATTTTGGGATCTCCTTCCGGAGACAGCAGAATGATTTTGCATGTAGGCAGGATCCGCCTGACCTCATCACATGCATCTAAGCACTCAGCAAAGGTGGCTTCCTTGGATTCAGGGACTTCCATCAAAATCGCATCCGGCCTAAACACATCAGCCGATACGGTGGCCTTGGGATAATTGTATTCCGTGAAGAACACGAAATCTGGGTTATCTCTCATCTCCGACAGCAAAGCCTGCGCCAAGATTTTTCGGTCCATGATCAGCAAAATTTTTTTCAAGACCCACCTCCGTTCAAGGACTATATCTAATACAACCCCTTTTGTCCGTCTTCCCTCTTTAAGTTATCATACTTTTTTCTCTTTTGCCCTACCCGTAGCGGGTAGTCTTCACTAATCTTGGAAATGAGGCTCAATGATAAATGTTGGAGTGGGCTCGCCGGCTGGAAGACTACCCGTTAGAAAAACATGTTTGTATTTTGAGTTTTCAGGGCACACCACAACATTTGGTATAGAAAAAAATACTCCGGTGACATTTTTAGTCATCGGAGTATTTGTCATACAAAAACGTTTCACCATTGCCTAAATGGTCACTCCTCCTTTTCGGTAGGAAGTGAGGAACTCATGCTACTGGGGGTCAGCTTTCCGTCTCCCTCTTTATCGCTAAAAAGGACGACGAGATACCCTTTTCCGTCTTTTCCGGGCCAGGTATATACTTCGTACCCTTTGCCCCAAGATTTTGTTCTTTCTTTATCCAAGACTCCATCCATGCCGATTTCTTTGTTCATTTCATCAATGGTCATTTTGGACCATTCCATATCCGCCAGTTTTTTATAATCCGCATCTGTGACATATTCTTTTCCGCCACAGGCCGAAAAACCAAACGCAAGAACTAGAATCAGGACAATGAAGATTTCCTTTGTTTTTTTCATTTTGATTCTCCGTTATTTCTCAAAAATCATTTGAACACCGGAATACTCTAGCACGATAGCCTTATCTTTCATTTCTGCCGTCATTTCTCCACTCTTATCATCCTTGATGATCAGCTTTCCGTCCTTTTCTTCCCATGTTCCCTGAGCTTTTTCCCCTTCGAACTCAAATGTCAACTTTCCGTTACCCTTCACATCCAAAACGGCTTTCATACCGAGCTGGTCAGCAGTCATTTCGATTCCGGCATAATTTGCTTTTGTCAACTTCCACGTTCCAACATACTTACTGTTGGATCCGCCACAACTAACAAGGGCAAATACCATCACCACTACGGCTGCTACACATAAAATCCTTTTCACGTCTTACCTCCTAACAAATATCGAATAAATAACTTGTCTATGATCACTGTTGCAAAACAGAATATCATACTTCTCATGCAATATGCACTTTCCATCCTCCACTGTCAGAATATCAGATTTGCAATTAACTTTCAATAACTGTGTTTGAATATTTTAACAGTTTTCATCAATATTTCGGGTTTATCCAGCCATTTGCAATCATGTGGAAGGCAAGGTCGACAGTAGTTGCAAATCCCGTCTTCCCCAGCATGTTGGATTTATGGTATTTTACTGTGTTTTCGCTGATGAATAGTTCTTCGCTGATCTCCTTATTGTTCATGTGTTTGCACACCAGTCTCAGGATCTCCATTTCGCGCATGGTCAAGGGCGCCTCACCCTTAGGCGTAGGAATGGTCCTGGGCTCGGGGAAAAAAGTCTCGCCGTTCATCACCTTCTGGGCTACTTCTGAGAAGAAGGAAAGACTTCTGCTCTTGTACACAAAGCCATGGGCGCCTGCCTCTATGGCCCTGGGAACATAGGATATGTCATTAAAAGCCGTCATAACGATGACCTTGATCCGGAGAAATTTTTCCCTTATCTCCTCTGTTGCATCTAGACCGGAAGCATCATCTTGGGTACAAATATCCATGAGAACAAGATCCGGCTCCAGTTTTTCGCAGTACATCAGAGCATAGGCAGCGCTTGCGATTTCCCCCACCACCTGAAAGCCTCTAATCTCCGACATGGTCTTGGAAAATGCCTCCCGCATGGACTCATGGTCATCTACGATCAATACCTTCGTCATCTTTTCCTCCTTTCGGAATCGATATGGACAATTCATATTCCGGCTGTTGGGTGATATCAAGGGTTCCACTAGCCGTTTCCACTCGCTTTCTCATCTGGCCGATCCCCCCTCCTTCAACAATAGGCATAGAAGGCGGCCTTCCGTTATTTCGGATGGTCATGAAATCCTCCCCCTGCCTTTGGCCTGCCGATATATATATATCCGTAGCCAGGCCGTGGCGGACCGCATTGGTAGTTGCTTCCATGAGGATGTCAGCAAAGACGGACGCGGCTTCCGCCTCCTCCGGCATTTCCCCGGAGATGTGAAGACTTACTCCTATGGTTTTCATTACCCGCCGCATGGTTTCGATCTGGGACTCCACATTGCGCTTTGTCTCACCCTCCCGGATATCCTTTAAGAAGTCATAGGCAAAATCCGATAGCAGCTTTTCATCCGGTACTTCACCTTCTCGCAAGCTTCGCAAAAGAATCGCGATTCTTTGCCCCAACACATCATGAAAACGACTTTTGATCCGTATGGATTCTTCTTTGTGGCATATTTTGCTGATATTTTCAATGGCTTCTTTCAGTTCTTCGCTCTTTGTCTGGAGACGATCTCTTTGTCGGTTGAGTTCCTGTATCATCTCCCATTGCTTCGTCACGTCCGATGCGGTCAATTGAACATAGGTTTTTGTTCCGTAGATCAGGTCGGTTTTGGTGAACAACCATACCCGCCCATCGGGGAGCCGATACACCACTTCTCCCTCCATTTGTATTTTCTCGCAACCGGGAAGGCAGTTCCCGGACACTATGATCTCTTCGTAGAATTCCTTGCCGTTGCGAAAGGCTGTTCCTGCCATGAAATTCATCACCTGGATCATCTTAGAATTGATCAAAATGATGGAGCCCTTCTTTTTGCAGAAAAGGATGGCCGTTTGAAGGGAATCGATAGCCAAATATACCGAAATTGCTGAGATATGAGTCCTAATTTCCCTTCGGCAAAGGATAATCATATGAATAGATCTCACCGTTAAATAATAAGTGGAAATCAAAACCAGCGCCGGAAAAGCTCGGTGTATGGACTGTTCCACCACGGGAAGCGTTACAGCAACCACAGGGATGAGCATCAAGATATACCAAATCTTTGTTTTAGCCGTATTCACAATGACCATAGCCGTCAGCAGAGCAAAAACAATATACCTAAACAATGGCCAGGATGGATCCAGCAGGTACCCTGAACCGACCTGGTCCCCTGCATGTGCAAGCAATCCCGGGATCATCACTACTTGTATCAGTATGATCACCTCCAATACGTCCCTGCTCCAACTTTCTTTCCAGGATATCCCATAGCGGTAAAATTCATACACCAATGCTGTAGTCTGCCCGATCACACTCATGCCCATGCCCACCATGAGCATCCATGAGAACACCTGAGGATAAAGAAAAAATGATATCATCTTTCTTCACCTCCTCTAAAAAAGACCACTTCAATACCTGTACTGTCATCCAGTTTCTTAATGGAAATCTTGCCCCCTGCATTTCGGATAGCTTCCCATAACGGCGACTTTTTAAATGCTCCTTTCATATCTCCCATTGAGGTGAGCATGGTCATTCGGTTTCCCCGTTCATCAAAGATCAGCTGGATCAGGATGCTGGTTGCCTCTCTATCTGCACAAGCTTGCAAAAAACTGTGAAAAAAGTCATAAAACAGGGTGACTTGCCGGGTGGGCAACATTTCCTCTCCGTGGCTGAACACCATGAGGCTGATCCCCCCATGCTCTGCAAATTCCGATAGCTCCTCCAAATAGAATACCAGATCCTCCGAGGGGATCTCCTCGGTTTCGTTTTCCAAGAAAAGCAGATTGATGCGCCGTTTGATGTGGCATAAAAGCATGGTGATTTTGCCTACCTGGGATTTCTTATCTTCCTTGCCCGGTAAGGCTTGGACCAGTTCATTCAATTCTTCCGTTTTTTCACTGACCTCCCTTTCCAGCATGGACATCAGCTTCTCCTTTTGTTCGCTTCTCACTCCGGTGGATTTAACCTCTTTTTCCTTGAGAAGAAGCTGGTTGGTTGTGGCTATCCTTTGAATGATCTCCTGTGTCTGGGCATAGAGCAGCTGAAGTTCTTTGATGTTTTCTTCCCAAAGGATGAAGCCGCCGGGGATGGCCCCCTTATAAAGCAAGGTTTTCCTGTCTTCCAGCAATAATGGTTCGGAAGCACCTCCCATCCGCTCCCAAGCACCCTCCCTCAGGGGTATCCATGCTGCACAATGGAGCATAACCGCCCCGCTCTGATCCACGATCTGCATTTTTAGTGGCGAAAGAGCAAATAACTCCCTATATTTGGTGTTGAGGGGAATGAGGCCTGTGAGCATTGCCGCCACATAGAAAAGAAGAACAAAAAATACCGTTGTCAAAGAAATATCCGTATCCCTTGCCAGAGGAACGCCGGAAACAAAGGTTGCAATGTATGTGAAGATAAACAAATAAAAGATCACCGGGAAGATCATGCCTCTCCAGCCGGCGCTCTTCCATGCTTTTCTGACCAATATCCCTATGGAAGCCAAAATAATCATAAGGGTCATCCCTATGATGATGAAATAAAGCCATCCGTATCCATAATCCACATTGCATGTGGGGCTATCCTTATCCAACACAAAGACCCGGTTGTGCAAATCATTGGTCAGCACACAGAGAAGCATAAAGCCGTAGAGAACCGGCAATACCTTTTCCGCTCTCTTTTTTGCCATGCTTCTGCCCGGATCGTCTATGGCTATGGAAAGCCATAACATAGATATGGGTATGGCCAGCAAAAAAATGTAATATCCGTACCACAAGTACCGTTCAACTGTCATATTGGTATAGGATTCATATTTTATGTATCTCAAAAAAGCCCATCCCAGGAGAATGAAGCCGGAGAAGAAGAATATCCGCTTGATATAGCTGTCCAATATGCGTCGCTGAATAAAGCCAAAGAACACTATGATCACCACCATGGTGAGGATGGCCACTAGGGCATGTTCCTTTCCATCGGCTGATCTGAAGCGATGGGTCCCCATGACTCCTCTGCGAAAAGACACGGTATACCCCATGCTCTGCTCATTGAAGGTATCGTAATCGCTGATTTGCATTGCCGAAGCATATTTTTCTTCCTCTGGGTACAGAGAGCCTTCATGCCTTCCGTCCATGAGACGATAACCGGCATCCAGCAAGCGTTCGTCCATGCCCGGGGAAAATTCAAGGGAGTCTTTGGAAAGAAGCCCTATTTCATAGGAGAGGGTGCCTTCCTTAGGGATGATGATCTCTAAGTTTTTTCCTTGGCGCATCAAGGCTACGGCATGATTGTCATAGCAGATAAGAAGAGGGGCATTTTTATCATCAGGCGCGATCCTGCCCGATCTATACAATTCCTTCATGAAACTTAGTCCATGGGAACTTAAGTAGTTTCCGTGATCTAGGCCATGAGAAATCGCCGCAAAGAGCATCTGGTCATTAGACGGTCTGGAATCACGGGCCAGGTAGCCGATGGTCCCCTTTGCGTTCCTTAAATCTTCCCATCCCGACACCACTTCATCTGTTTTGTCTCGATCAACAGCAATAACCACTGTACTGAGATAATGAGGGTACCAATGCTTAGCAAGACCCTTGTCCATGGCCGACTTTGCAACGATATGGTCCGCCTCACAAGCCTTTCCAGATCGCAACAAAAAAAGAAGGTCCTCCTCATTAAATACCACCCGGTATTGAGGCAGGGACTGGGAAACTACATCCATGTATGATTCTTCAGGGGATCCGTTGCAATAAATTGTATCGTCCCCGGTTTCTTCACAGCCGGAAAAGAGCACCAAAAGTACAAGTATTACTAGCAGGATATTTCCACATCTTTTTTCCCCCATATCCACACCCACACTTGACCTCAGATTCAAACTTATGCGCTTTTCATTCTACTCCGAGTATATCATATTTCCCAGGATATCCACGACTCTTTTTTCCGTTCGATATAGGATCATTTTTTCCGGATGATTTCTTTCTATTTCCGCTATCCTATCTCTCACTTCTTTGGGATGCTCCCTAATCTTCCTCCCGGTTGTAACTCTTCCACCCTCTTCTTCCATGAGAAAGCTATAGTCGGTATCCAGCATCCTCTTCTCCGTCAAGGCGATGGCCAACGGTTCTCTGTCACAGCATATCCATCCCCTGCCTGCTTCTTCTGCAGCGACAGCCAAGGCTCCCGAACCGCAGAAAAAATCTCCGCAAAGATCTCCCGGGTCCGTGCTGCTTTCAACGATCCTTCGAAGGAGGGCCAAGGGCTTCTGTGTGGCATATCCCGTCCTTTCGGCGGACGTCCGCCCTACCATATCGATCTGCCATACATCCTTTTGATTCACTAAGGTGTACCAGCCACCTTCATCTCTATACTCCTTTACCCCCTTGAACCGGTAGGGCTTCCCTTTGCGATTATATGATTTTTCCTTTCCCACCTTCAGCTTATATTCCTTCGTCTTGCTGTACAACAGAATGGTATCGTGTTTTCTGGAAAAGTGCTTCTTGCTGCTTCCGCCGGACTTATACTGCCAGATGATTTCATTGAGGAAGTGATCCGCACCGAAAATCTCATCCATGATCAATTTCACATAGTGGACAGCGTGCCAGTCCAAGTGAAGCCAGATGACACCGTCATGGGCCAGGAGATCCTTCATGAACCATAGGCGAACCGTCAGCATCCGCAAGTATTCTTCCATATCATGGGTCCATATGTCCTCATATGCGGGGATTTTTAGGGAAGAATCATTCTTTCCCCCCTCACCCTCAAGGGTAACGGTAGCCGTGTATTTGCTCCGGGAAAAAAAGGGCGGGTCGCTGTAGATCATCTGCAACCTATCCTTCATCTTTCCTTTTGTGGCCAGATAAGACAGAAAGGCTAGGTTGTCTCCCATGGCAAGGAGGTTCTCCCCGGTGCCAAAGACTTCCACCGAAGAAAAATCACCGCTTTTTTGTTTTTCCCATTGATCCTTGCTCTCTTTTACGATATGAGGCAGTTTTTCTAACAAACTCATCTTCTCTCCCTACTTTTTTCAGCGCCTTTCTCACCATGGTGTGGTTCTCCTTTTTGTGGAAGTGGAGGAGGGCTCGCTGCATCTTTTTTTCCTCCATGGATTTGGCAACATAGACTTTTTTCTTTGTGAAGGGGTCCAATTCTGTGTAATACATACAGGTTGCAAGGGTCCCCGGTGTGGGATAGAAGTCTTGCACCTGGTCCGGAACAAAGCCGGTCTTTGCTAAATACAGGGCCAGATCCACCGCATCATTCACGGTGCTCCCCGGGTGAGATGAAATGAAATAGGGGATGAGATACTGTTTCTTTCCCAGTTCCTCATTGATTTTCTTATATCTCTCCGCAAATCGATCAAAGACTTCTCCGGCAGGCTTTCGCATATGGGCAAGAACCTGAGGAGAAATATGCTCCGGTGCCACCTTGAGTGTCCCGCTGATGTGGTGACGGCAGACTTCCCTGAGAAAGGCGGAGTCTTCATCTGCCATGATATAGTCGTAACGCAGGCCTGAACGAATGAAGACCTTTTTTACCCCGGGAAGATGTTGGATCTGACTAAGGGTCTCTAGGTACTCCTTGTGGTCCACAATAAGCTGAGAACAGGGTTTTGGATAGAGACAGTCCCTATGGGTGCACACCCCGTCTTTTTCCTGTTTTCTGCAAGCCGGGCCGGTGAAGTTGGCCGTAGGCCCGCCCACATCGTGGATATATCCTTTGAAGTCGGCCCTCTTGGACAGCCGCTCCGCTTCCCTAACTACCGACTGCCGGCTCCTTCCTCGCACCTGCTTTCCCTGGTGGTAGGTCAAGGCACAGAATGCGCAACCGCCAAAACAGCCACGATTCTGGGTGATGCTGAACTTCACCTCGGTAATGGCCGGTACACCCCCTTCTTTTTCATAGGATGGATGATAGCTTCCCTCATAGGGCAATTGGTAGATGTCGTCAAGGTCCGGGCCTTCCAATGGCGGTTGAGGGGGATTCTGTACCACATAGGTGTGCTCATCATAAGGCTCGATCAGCTTCTTTCCGCTATATGGATCCTGGTTTTGATACTGCAGCAAAAAACTCTCGGCGTACTTTTCTTTTGAAGAAGTAATTTCAGAAAAGGATGGAAGGAGGATGCTCTCTTTGGATTCTACCTCTTCTTGGGAAATATCTCCCGCCCGGACACAGGTCCCCTTGATCCATCCGATATCTCTCGCCTCTATTCCGGCATCCAGAGCATCTGCAATTTCCACTACAGCCTTTTCGCCCATGCCATAGATGAGAATATCCGCCTTGCTATCCAACAGGATAGCCCTTCTGATCTTATCTTCCCAGTAGTCGTAGTGACCGAACCTTCTCAAGCTGGCTTCCAATCCTCCGATGATCACCGGTATCCCCTTGTAGGCTTCCTTTGCCCTGCTGCTGTACACGATCACCGCCCTGTCCGGTCTTTTGCCAGCTTTGCCTCCGGGAGAATACTTGTCCCCGGGACGCCTGCGTTTACCCACAGAGAAATGGTTCACCATGGAGTCAACATTTCCCCCGTTGATCAGGTAACCTAGGCGTGGTCTTCCCAGTCTCCGAAAGTCTTCCGCATCTTTCCATGAAGGCTGAGACAGGATGGCCACCTTGTAGCCGTATCTTTCCAATACTCTGCTGATGATGGCCGTACCGAAAGAGGGATGGTCCACATAGGCATCCCCCGTAACCAAGACGAAATCCGCTTGTTGCCATCCTCTTTCGCTTATTTCTTTCTTTGTAACAGGAAGAAACGCCATATCAAATCTCCGGCGGAGCATATTTAGCAAGAGACTTTTCATCTATAGGAACGATGATGTCTCCTTTGATGATCACGTCCTTCCACTTGTCGATCTCCTTTTTGGTCTCAGCATCAAGGTTCCCTGCATTGTCGCTGAGGAATATTCCCTCCTTCTTCAGGTCATAGGAGATGGTCCCGCCTTTTAAGTTGCCCTTGAGCGCCTTTTCGATTTCCTTATATACGGCCTCATCCCCGTCCTTTGCCACTGAGCACAGCACATGTTTGGAATCCAGCCCCGATTGATCCCGCTCCGATCCGATCACCCAGAAATCATCTTCTCCTGCAAGGTCGATGACACCGAGGCCTCCTCTACCGGCATTATGAAAGATCACATCCACTCCCGCTTCTCTCTGTTTTTTTGCCAAGTCGGCGCCGTCTTGCTCCCGGTCAACATTTCCCGTATAATCCACAATCACTTCCCCTTGGGGATCAGCCGTCTTGACTCCTGCAACAAATCCATACTGGTACTTCTCCATTTCGGGATTTTTTATCCCTCCGACAAAACCGATTTTTTTCGTTTTACTGGTTCTTGCTGCGGCAATTCCCGCCAAAAATCCGGCTTCCTGCTCCTGAAAGGTGAGGCAAGTCACGTTGTCCATATCCAGCTGCCCGCCCACTAGGATGAACTTTGCTTTCGGATATGCAGTCGCCGTGGCCTTGGTTGCATCAGTCAAGTCGGATCCGGCGCAGACAATGACCACCGCATCCTCTTGAATGGCTGTCTCCATATTTTTGACGTATTCCTCCCTGGACCCGGACTCCAAACAACGGATATCCACATCTTTTTCCTTGCTTGCTTTTTCGCAACCGGCCCAGACTAAATCGTTGAGGCCCTGGTCTCCAAGACCCGCCGTGTCTGAAATCATAACGATGCGAGGCTTGATCTGTACGGTCTTGTTTTCCGGACCATTACAGGCAAATAAAGTAAACACCATTATCCCGATGAGTATCAGCAGCGCTGTCCTTCTCATGGTTCCTCCTCCGGCTCTAATAGAGCTCTTCTCTCCTATGCTTTAGCAGCGGTAATTGGCTTCTAATCGTATCCACAAAGTCCGTGTCGATATCACAGTACAAAATTTGCTCTTTTTCGTCGGCTTGGGCAATGATCTCACCCCATGGATCGGCCACTAGAGAGTGTCCGTAGGCTGTGTACCTACCGCCTTCCTTCCGTGCCGGCGCAGCTGCGGCAAAGTATACCTGATTATCCAGTGCTCTTGCCCGCATGGTCAGATGCCAGTGGGCCGGCCCGGTAGTCATATTGAACGCAGCAGGGAGAACGATCAGCTTGGCACCGGAAAGCGCCATCTTTCTGATCATCTCCGGGAAGCGTACATCGTAACATATGGCGATCCCCACTTTGCAGAACTCCGTGTCCACAGTGGTGCTACAACTGCCGGCAGTAAGGACTTCCGATTCCTTGAAGTATATCCCCCCTTTGATGTCTATATCAAAGAGGTGGGCCTTTCGATGCTTACCCAGGAGCTTGCCATCGGGGCCAAATACATAGCAAGTATTGTAGACCTTGTCTCCCTCGATTTCCGGTATGCTTCCGCCGATGAGGGTGATCTCCTGCAATGCAGCAAGACGGGAGAGAAGAGCTATTGTCTCCCCATCTTCTGTTTCCCCGTACTCCCGGAAGCAATCCATCGAATATGGGCAGTTCCACATCTCCGGCAAAACGACCATCTTTGCACCTGCTTGAGCCGCCTGGCCGATCATTGCCTCCATTTTGTTCCGTGCTTTGTTTTTATCTTCCTCCTCTGCCATCTGGCACAAGGCTATTTTAAATTTCATCTCTTCTTTCCTTCCAATACCTGAATAAAGTTATCGGTGATCCTGGCTGTGATGCCCCAAATCACCTTGTCTTCAAATTGATAGATGGGAATGTCCGCCTTCCCCTGCCTGAACCTGTATCCTTCCTGAAAATCGATCTTTTCATAGGGGAAACCGTCATCCACCCTGGGCATCATATCCATGTAATGCATCTCCGGCGGATTTTCTATGAGAAATTCCAGGGGTACTGCAAAGGTGGACTCAACTTCATGGGTATTGATTTCCATATGGGTCGTATCCAATTCCCCTAAATAGCAATAGATCGTAAAGTTGGAAACGGTGTGAAGGGTATCCAGCTTGCTGATGACGCGGATCGCTTCCCTTTCTACCCCCAGCTCCTCACACGCCTCTCTCGTGGCACACTGCAAAGGTGTCTCTCCCTCTTCCATGGCGCCGCCGGGAAAACATATCTCTCCCGGCTGCCGTTGGAGATTCTTCCCCCGCACCTCGTACAATAGTGCCCAGCCTTCTTGATGCTTCACCAGGGGAACCAGTACGGCAAAGAAATTATGATCCCCCACCGTAGTGGTCCGACGGTGGCGAAATATTTTTTCTATATCATCCATGGTGATTTTTTGCATTTTTAAAGCTCCCTTTTCTATTTTCTCTTAGATTGATATAGGATGCGATGAGGATCAGGATTATCCCAAGGAGAGTATTCCAGAGAAGGATCTCTCTCAGGATGATCACAGCAAAGATCGGTGCAATGGCCGGTTTAATGAAAAATGCCACAGATCCCGTGGTGGCATCAGAATACTTGATGGCCTGAAAGAAAGCCCAGTATCCCATACCGGTAACAAAAATACTGATGTACATCACCAGGATGATGTTCTCGGCCACACCGGCAACCACGGGTTTCCCCATGGCCAAAATCATAGCCAGCAAAACCGCCGACCCCATGAGGAAGCTGATGCTGGTCTGGGCCATGATGCCGATTTTTTTGATGCTCTTCTTCCCCATGACCGTGTATGCACTGAAGGTTACAGCACCCAATAGGGAATACATCATCCCCACAAGGCTGTTGCCCTCCTGAAGATCCCATGGGCGCATCATAAACACGATGCCCACCAGACCCACCAAAAAGGCGACTCCTTTTGCCCGATTCATTCTCTCCCCTGCAAAAAAATGAGCGATGATCATGGTGGATAAAGGGTTGACACAGAACAACACTGCAGCAGTTGAGGCATTGGCATTCTCAACACCCAGCTGAAAAAACATCATGCTTACCGGGATGCACACGATCCCAAGAAGCAGCAGCCAACCCAGATCCTTGCCATTGATTTTAATATTCTTTTTTTTCACCTCGATCATCGCTAGGGGCAGCAGGAGGAAGCCCCCGATGGCAAATCGCAAAAATGTCAGCTGGAAGGCATCCATGCCTCCCCCGGCCACCTTAAGTGCCACCTCCATAGTCCCGAACAAAAAAGCGGCCAAGCCGACGTACAAATATACTTTTTTCATTTCCCTCTATTCCATGCCTATAAATAAGAGGCAGTGCTTCGCACCGCCCCGATCATCCTGTCATATTCAATCGTTCAATATCTCAAACCCGGTGAAGTCCACACCGATCATTTCTTCTTTCTCTGCACTGAGACTTACGGTAAAGTCCAGGTCATAATCCTCTGAAATCTTTTTGAGCCTGTCCAGGAACTCCGGCAGGTTCCCCAGGGACACATCCGCATGCTTCAATATCCCGTCGATAAACATGATATCTATGTCATGATCGGAACTGATAATTCCGTAAATAAATCCAATGTACTCATCGCTGTTGGTGATGTGTGGAAAATCCTCCATGCATACGATCCTGATCTTATGCTTCAAATCATAGGTCAATCGGTAGTTCTTATTGATAAAGATGACATTACCCTTGGTCACCTCTACCGCATCGTTTGCCAACTCAATCATCCTCTTTGTCTTGCCGCTACCTTTATGTCCTACTAATAATCTAACCATGGCACTGTCCTCCTTCTGTATCGATTGCGTTTCGTTTATTATACACTAAAGGATATCTCTTCTCAACTGATTATCCCTACATTTCTCCGACATTTTTTTGTTCCGCAACTGGCCGCATGCTCCCTGGATATCCGATCCCAGCTCTCTGCGCAAGGTTGTTGAAATCCCTCTTCCCACCAGGTAACGGGCAATTTCTTCTCCCCGCTTTCTACTGCTGCCCTCAAGGCCGGTTTCTTCCACCGGATTGAGGGGAATCAGATTTACATGGGCATGGATCCCCCGAAGCTTTTCCGCCAGCCGGGAAATATGCTCATCGGAATCGTTCACACCACGCACCAGAGCGTACTCAAAGGTCACCCTCCTGCCTGTTTCCTCGGCGTGTACCTTGCACTCCGCCAGCACCTGATCCATGGGGTATTTCCTTTCGATGGGCATCATGGCTCCTCTCACCCGGCTGCTTCCCGCGTGAAGAGACACCGCCAGATTCACCTGAGGGAATTCCTTTCGAAGAGCTCGCATACCCGGGATCAGCCCGCAGGTGGACACCGTGATGTTCCGCAAGCTGAGGTTCAAGCCGTTCTTATTGTGGATGATCCGGATAAAGCGAAACAGCTCCTCCATATTATCCAAAGGCTCGCCCATCCCCATAACCACAATGTGGCCGATCCGCTGCCCCGTCTCCCGCTGAACCACAAGGATCTGCTCCACCATTTCTCCTGCCGTAAGATTTCTCTCAAGGCCATTGAGGGTAGATCCGCAAAAACTGCACCCCATCCTGCATCCTACCTGGGATGACACACATAGGGTGTTCCCGTACTTGTATTTCATGAAGACTGTTTCGATCCCGCACCCGTCGGGGGTTTCCAACAGGAATTTTTTCGTCCCGTCCTTAGCGGAGACTTTCTTGTCGGCAACCGTCAAGGTGCCCAGCACCGCTTCTTCTTTCAGTTTTTCTCTCAAAGAAAGGGGCAGGTCCGTCATGTCATCAAAGCTGCCGGCGCCGCTGTAGATCCAGCCCGTGACCTGCCTACTTCGAAATGTCTTTTCTCCCAGTTCCCGGAAGAAAAGTTCCATCTCACTTTCCGTCATGTCAAAGATATTCTTCATGCCTTTTTCACATGGATGCCCGTATCGTGATCATTGATCTTGTATCTCTCTATGGACGGATTTTGTCCATCCAATGTAATGGTACGGGCCAGAGTCTCCTTCATGATATATGCCTCGTGCTCCCTCACCGCTGCATTCACTTCATCGTCCCCATCCAGGGTGATCACGATGTTGTCCATCATTTCAAAATCCTTTTGCTTTCTCAGCTGCTGGACTTTGGAGATCACTTCCCTTGCCAGGCCTTCGCTGATCAGTTCCGATGTCAAGGTGGTATCTAAAATGATGAAAATATTGTTTTCCATGGCTACCGCAAAGCCTTCCTTGGCATCGATCTTCACGTCGACCATATCAGGTGTTATGTCAAACTCTTCTCCATCAAGATCCATTTTCACCGTTTCCCCTGCTGCAAACACAGCGGGATCTGCCTTGGCCAGTGCGCCGCCAAAGGCTTTGATCTTTGCCCCGAGGGCTGGACCGGCAACCTTGAATTTGGGTTTCAAGTTGTAGTTCATGTACGCCGATAGATCCCGAACGAAGGTGACCTTCTTGATGTTCAACTCTTCTTTGATCAGAGGGATCAAATCTCCTATCAGCTCCTCATATCTACCATCCACCAGGACTTCTCCCAGAGGCTGGCGAACCTTCAGCTTTTCCTTTTCCCGGACGCCTCTTCCCAAGCCTACCAAATCTCTCACCAGGTCCATCCTCTCCTCCACATGAGGATCCATCATGGCCTCGTCGGCATTGGGGAAGTAAGACAGATGTACTGATTCCTCTCCAGTCAGATTGACATAGATCTCATCGGAGAGGAAGGGAGCAAAGGGAGCCATCAACTGGGATACGCCCACCAGAACTTCATAGGTGGTTAAGTAAACGCTCTTCTTGTCCTCCGTCAGTTCTTCCGCCCAAAAGCGCCTTCTTGCTCTTCGGATGTACCAGTTGGACAAGTCTTCGGTAACGAAGTTTTGTATCTTGCGGACACTCTTCATGTGATCGTACCGGTCCATCTCTTCTGCGACTTCTCGCACCAGATTGTTGTACTTGCTCAGGATCCAAAGGTCCAGCTCCGGCCTTGTTTCCACCTCCAACTTGGCAGGGTCGATCCCGTCCTGATTGGAGTAGAGAACAAAGAAATTATATACATTCTTGATGGTCCCGAAGAACTTGCTGACGATCTCCACCAGCCCGTCTTCGTCAAACTTTGTGGGAGACCAGGCCGGGGATACATGGAGAAGATACCACCTGGTGGCATCGGCACCGTACTTGTCAAAGAGAACAAACGGGTCCACAGTATTTCCCTTGCTCTTACTCATCTTCTTGCCGTTCTTATCTAAAATCAAGTCATTGACCAGACAGTTCTTGTAGGGGGATTTCCCCTTGATAAAGGACGATATGGCAAGAAGCGAGTAGAACCATCCTCTTGTCTGATCGATCCCCTCGCAGATGAAGTCTGCGGGGAAGAGTTCCTCATCGAAGTTTTCCGCGTTTTCAAAGGGATAGTGCTGCTGAGCAAAGGGCATGGCACCGCTATCGAACCAGCAGTCCATCACTTCCGGTATTCTGTCCATGACCCCGCCGCACTTTTCACAGGTCAAGTGCACATCGTCCACATAGGGGCGGTGCATTTCAATGTCCCGGCTCACTTCTTCTCTGGCCTTTTCTATCAACTCTTCCCTGGAGCCGATGCATTCCAGATGACCGCAATCACAGCGCCAAATGGGGATGGGTGTTCCCCAATACCGACTTCTGGATATGGCCCAGTCCTTCAGCTCATCCAGCCAGTTTCCGAATCGCTTTTCACCCACAAAGTCGGGGAACCAGTTGATCCCGTTGTTGTTCTCCACCAGCTGCTCTCGAAGCTTGCTCATTTCGATGTACCAGCTTGGGTTGGCGTAGTAGATCAGGGGAGTCCCACAGCGCCAGCAGTGTGGATAGTTGTGATCCATCTTTTCCTTGGAGAAGATCTTGTCCTCCTCGGCCAGCCAGCGGATGATATCCACGTCCAAGCCTTCATCCATGACGAATCGCCCACCCCAAGGGGTTTCAGTATATTTTCCTTCTTCATCCACGGGATTCAACACCGGAAGGCCGTATCTTCTCCCGGTCTGGTAGTCATCCTCACCGAAGGCAGGAGCTGTATGGACGATCCCTGTCCCGTCTTCCACCGTTACGTAATCTGCGCAGGTGACAAAGAAGCCCTTCTTATCCGCTTCCACAAAGGGCATCAGCTGCTCATACTCGATGTACTCCAGGTCCTTTCCCTTCATCTCATCCAGTACCGTATAGCTGTTTTCTCCCAGGACCCGATCCGCAAGGACCTTGGCAACGTAAAACACGTTTCCGACCTCATCTCCCTTAGTCATCTCCGCCTTGATGTAATCCACATCCGGACCTACGGTGAGGGAAACATTGGAAGCCAACGTCCATGGGGTAGTGGTCCAGGCAAGGAAGTATTCGTGTTCATCCTTGCGCTTAAACTTGCCGGTAACAGTGAGGGTCTTGACCTCTTTGTAGCCCTGGGCTACTTCGTGGGAGGCCAGTCCCGTCCCACACCTGGGGCAGTAGGGTAGGATTTTGTGGCCTTCGTAGATCAAGCCCGCTTTAAAGAATTCCTTCACGATCCACCACACGCTTTCGATGTAGTCGTTGTCCAAGGTGATGTATGGATCATTCATATCGATCAGATAGCCCATTCTTCTGGTCATCTCTCGCCACATGCCCTCGTAGGTAAAGACAGACTCTCTACACTTTTCGTTGAATTCCTTTATCCCATATTCCTCTATATCCTGTTTGCCGTTCATGGCAAGCTGTCTTTCCACTTCGATTTCTACGGGAAGACCGTGGGTATCCCAACCGGCCTTTCGCCTGACGGCAAAGCCCTGCATGGTCTTGTAGCGACATACAGAGTCCTTTAACGTCCGGGCGATCACATGGTGAATCCCCGGCTTGCCGTTAGCCGTAGGCGGCCCTTCATAAAATACGAAGGATGGCTTCCCCTCCCTTGTAGATACACATTTATGGAGAAGATTCTCCTTGTCCCACAGATCCGCCTGTTCATTTTGAACTTGAGCGATGGGTTTTTCTGATAAATTCTTGAACATGTTTACTCCTTTGATTCCTGCCGATAAATATAAAATCCCCGATAAAACATCAGGGACGATTGTTCAACCGCGGTACCACCCTAGCTTGCAGCCATCACTGCCACTTCATTTGGTATGAGGCTCCAAACTGATCTCCCGCTTCCGTTCACCGGACACATCTCAGCACAAGTGTCCTCTCTGTAAGG
>JBMNVE010000036.1:0-17432 GCA_050946655.1 Anaerovoracaceae bacterium | reverse complement strand
TAAAGTAATATTGAATTGAGCCATGCTTATTCCTCCTGTATGTGTTGGGGTTGTTTTTTACATTATACAGGATGAGCATGTGCTCTTTTTTTGTTTTTCGATTTTACACCATTTTACGGACATATCTCGATCAAACGCTGGCCGGCAGGGTGACAATCTGCCCTACCATGATCCCCGGAATTTCTTCATTCCCCAGGGACCTTTCTTACCATATTGGCAACATATACCCCGATGACGATCAAGATCGCTCCCGCAATTTGTGCATGAGTGAAGGTCTCCCCCAGAAGGAAAATCCCTGCCATGATGGAAACCACCGTCGACACCCCGATGAATGATGACATCCGATTGACGCCGATCTTTGAGATGGCGACATTCATTAAAAAGAATGCGAAAACGGAACAGCCGATACCCTGATACAGCACCGCCACCAGAAAGCCTTTGCTTTCCAGAGGCAATAGAGCCAAGCGGCGTAAATCCCCGGAAGAGGTAGCCTCCGCCACTGCCAATGCGATGAAAACGATGGCCCCGGCCAAGAGCATGGCAAAGGTGATCTCCCCTCCGGAATATTTCTCCCCCTTCTCCACAAGGATGCTGTAGATAGAATAGGAAGCAACAGCAAGTAAGAGCATCAGGTAGCCAAGCAAGGAGAAGCTGGCCGTCCCACCTACCGCCAGGACTGTGACTAAAACTCCCATCAGCGTGATCCCGATGCCTATCACCTGCTGCCGAAAGGGCTTCCGCTTCAGGAAGAGAGTGGATGCGATCAAACAAAACACGGGAATGCAGGCGAGAAAAGCGCCACTCTCCGACGCCGTGGTGTAATTGATTCCCAATGTCTCACCGATGAAGTATATGATCGGACAAAAAAAGGCGACCAGTAGAACAGGGCGCCAAGATTTTTCCTTGAAGTTGATTTTAACAATGCCTATTGCAACACAGACGGCCATGACCAGGATCGCAACCAAAAAGCGCCAACCCACCAGTGACAGCGGGCTGGCAACATTTGTCGCCTGCTTGGTAAAAATATAGCTCAGCCCGAACAGGACCTCACACCCCAGAGCACAGAGAATGCCAACCAACATATCTTTACTATCTCCTTCCACAAAGGTCTCCCCGCTTCTCTGTACCCACTTTCTGAAAAGAGCCTCTCAGCAAAGATGCTGAGAGGTTTCCAGAATTCATATATATCGCGTCTTAATGGCCTCGCTTGCTCTCGCCGCCGCCCACCTTCATCCGAGCGATGGACTTGGAGATGGCGATTTCCGCACGGCGAATGTTGTCCGGGTCCTGATTTTTGTTTTCCAGGAGCCAGTTCTCCGCCTTTTGCTTTTCTTTCTTGGCTCTTTCCATATCGATATCTTCCTGCCACTCGGCAGCATCGGTAAAGATGATGATGGTGTCCTTCACATCGATATAGCCGCCACTGACCGCAGCCGCACGAAATTCCTTACTTCCCTTTTCCTGGATCCAGAGGGGACCCACTTCCAGAAGCTTAGTTGCCCAAGAGTGGTTAGCCATAAAGCCTTCCTCTCCCGTGGGGGTCTTGACAATGACCATTTCCACTTCACCGCTGTAAAACCGCTTGGAAGGTGTGATGATCTCCAGTTTAATGCTGTTTGCCATTTGATTTAACCTTTTCGTACTTTTCAACTACTTCTTCTATGCCGCCGGCAAAGAGGAAGAGATTTTCGGGAATATCGTCGTGCTTGCCTTCCAGGATCTCCTTGAAGCTCTGCACCGTCTCCTTGAGAGGCAGGTATTTGCCCGGTGTCCCGGTGAACTGCTCTGCAACGCCGAAGGGCTGAGACATGAATCTTTGGATCTTTCTGGCACGGTTGACCACCAACTTGTCCGCATCGGACAGCTCATCCATACCCAAGATGGCGATAATGTCCTGCAGGTCCTTATACTTTTGCAGAACCTCCTGCACTCCACGAGCCGTATTGTAGTGATCTTCCCCGATGATGAGGGGGTCCATGATCCTGGATGTGGACTCCAGCGGGTCTACCGCCGGATAGATCCCCAGCTCCGTAATGGAACGGGAAAGTACCGTGGTGGCGTCCAGGTGAGCAAAGGTAGTAGCAGGGGCAGGGTCCGTCAAGTCATCGGCAGGAACGTAGATCGCCTGTACCGACGTGATGGATCCCTTCTTGGTGGAGGTGATCCTCTCCTGGAGGGCCCCCATTTCCGTGGCCAGAGTAGGCTGGTACCCTACCGCCGACGGTACACGTCCCAGCAGAGCCGATACCTCAGAACCCGCCTGGGTAAATCTAAAGATATTGTCGATGAAGAGCAACACGTCCTGTCCCTCTTCATCACGGAAGTATTCCGCCATAGTGAGCCCCGTCAGCGCAACTCGCATTCTGGCTCCCGGTGGCTCGTTCATCTGCCCGAACACCATGGCCGTCTTGTCGATGACCCCGGATTCGATCATTTCGTAATAGAGGTCGTTCCCCTCACGTGTTCGCTCGCCCACGCCGGCAAATACCGATAGTCCGCCGTGTTCCGTAGCGATGTTCCGGATCAGTTCCTGGATGAGAACCGTCTTTCCCACGCCGGCGCCGCCAAAGAGGCCGACCTTCCCCCCCTTGGTATAGGGAGCGATCAGGTCGATGACCTTGATGCCTGTTTCAAAGATCTGAGAAGATGTATCCTGTTCCTCAAAGCTGGGTGCCCCTCTGTGGATGGATGCCTTTCGGCCCGTATCCACCGGCCCCTTTTCGTCAATGGTGTCCCCCACCACGTTAAAGAGCCTCCCCAGGACTTCATTTCCTACGGGGACTTCAATGGGACCGCCGGTATCCACCGCCTCCATCCCTCTTCGAAGGCCGTCGGTGCTGGACAGGGCAACGCATCTTACCACATCATCACCGATATGCTGGGCAACTTCCGCCACAATAGTCTCATCGCCGATGGTAACGGTGATTGCGCTGAGCAACTCCGGCATTTCCTCGGGATGGAACTTGACGTCCAGTACAGGTCCTATGATCTGATGTATCTTTCCTTTGTTCATAACTATATTCTCCTACTTCTGTGCTTCCGAACCGCCGACGATCTCATTGATCTGGTTGGTGATGGCCGCTTGTCTTGCCCTATTGTAGAACAGAGACAGGTCTTCGATCATCTCCCTGGCATTCTCCGTAGCATTCTCCATTGCCATTCGCCTTGCCGCATGTTCAGTGGTGGCAGACTCAACTAAAGCACCATATATCATGATCTCAACATATTTGGGGACCAAATAGTTGAATACTTCTTCCACAGAAGGCTCATACTCCACTTCCTTTTCGTTGATGATGATTTCCGGGTCGGATTCCACCTCAAAGGGAAGGAGACGAACGCTCTTGGCTTCCTGAGTCAGGGTACTCACATACGATGTGTAGATCAGGACCACTTCGTCCACTTCTCCGGAGTTGTACATTTCAATGATGGGTTTGCTCATCACCTGGGTGTCCAAAAAAGAAATGGTTTCCGGAGGATCCAAGTATTCACTGTAGATGGTGTACCCTCTCTTTCGGAAATAGTCCTTTCCTTTGGAACCCACAGCAACAATGAGAGAATGATCTCGATTGCCCTTCATCTGCCGCTCCGCCTCCTTGATCACGTTGCTGTTGAAGGCGCCGCATAGGCCTTTGGAACTGGTCATGATGATATAGCATGTATTCTCTACTTCCCGGTTCCCGGCCAGGTAGTTCTCCGGGACTTCCGGAGCGTTGTTAAAAATCTCGGCAATAGAGTGGGTCACATAATGAAAATGTTCATTTGTTTTTTCAAAGGTGGCCTTGGCTCTCCGCAGCTTTGCGGCTGACACCAACTTCATGGCATTGGTAATATGCTCCATGCTGTTCACGCTTTTTATCCGTCTTTTTACGTCTTGCATACTAGCGGCCATAGTTTCACCTCCCTTTCTCTATGTTAATTTGCTGCATTGGCATCCATGTTCTCCGGCATCATGACCTGCTGACTGTGCAGGGTAAACTGATCTTGCGTACTCTTCTTAAACTCCGCAATGCCTTCCTTCAGGCTTTCTTCCATTTCCTCCGACAGCTTCCCGCTCTCACGGATATCCTTGCCCACATTCCTGTAGTGAGTATCCATGTACTCCAAGAAGTCCTTTTCAAAGGATTTGATGTGCTCTACTTCAATATCCTTCAAATATCCGTGGGTCGCTGCGTAGATGATCATCACCTGATGCTCTACGGGCATGGGCGCATACTGGCTCTGTTTAATGACCTCCATGAGGATCTCGCCATGATCCAGTCTGGCCTTGGTTTCTGCATCCACATCGGAGCCGAACTGGGAGAAGCTGGCCAGTTCTCTGTACTGCGCCAGTTCCAGCTTGATTTTGCTGGCAACTTGCTTCATGGCCTTGATCTGGGCACTTCCGCCTACACGAGATACGGAAATACCAGCGTTGATGGCCGGTCTTTGCCCCGAGAAGAACAGTTCTGTTTCCAGGAATATCTGTCCGTCGGTGATGGAGATCACGTTGGTGGGGATATAAGCAGCAACGTCTCCCGCCTGAGTTTCAATGATGGGAAGAGCCGTCAGGGATCCTCCGCCCAACTCATCGGAAAGTTTCGCCGCCCGCTCCAAAAGTCTGCTGTGAAGATAGAAAACGTCTCCCGGATAAGCTTCTCTTCCCGGGGGTCTCCTCAGCAAAAGGGACATGGCCCTGTACGCCACAGCATGCTTGGATAGGTCATCATAGACGATCAACACGTCCTTGCCCTGGGCCATAAAATATTCTCCCATGGCGCAGCCCGCATAGGGGGCAATATATTGCAAAGGTGCAACGTCAGACGCCGTCGCCGAAACGACGATGGTGTTCTTCATGGCATCCTTCATTTCCAGTGTTTGTACCAGCTGGGCAACGGTTGACTTCTTTTGCCCGATGGCTACATAAATGCAGATCACATCCTGATCCTTTTGGTTCAGGATGGTGTCGATGGCAATTGCCGTCTTCCCCGTCTGCCTGTCTCCAATGATCAGCTCTCGCTGGCCCTTTCCGATGGGGATCATGGAGTCGATGGCCTTCAGTCCGGTCTGCAGAGGTTCCTTTACCGACTGCCTGGCCAGTACCCCCGGCGCAGGGCTTTCAATGGGCCTGGTCTCCTTGGCATGGATCGGTCCCTTTCCGTCGATGGGCTGTCCCAGAGCATTGACTACTCTTCCCACCATTTCATCCCCTACGGGGACTTCAACCACCCTTCCGGTAGGTTTTACAATATCTCCTTCTTTTATTTCTGTATCCGAACCGAGAATAACACAGCCCACGTTGTCCTCTTCCAAGTTCAACGCCATACCGTAGATCCCTCCCGGAAACTCTAGCAATTCACTGGACATACAGTTTTCAAGTCCATATACTCTGGCGATGCCGTCACCGACCTGTATCACAGTCCCAAAATCCGAAATTTCCATTTCATTTGAGTACTGTTTGATTTGCTCTCTTATGACTGCACTGATTTCTTCAGGTCTCAAATTCATTTTGCTGCACTGCCTCCCTTCTATAACAATTTGTTTCTCATATCATCCAATCGTTTTTTCAATGATGCATCCAACATTTTTCCGTCGATCAATATTTTGACCCCGCCGATGAGGGATGCATCGATCTTGTTTTCCAGTTTCACATTTTGCCGCAGCAGCTTGCCGGTCTGTTCCTCAAACTTGGTCCTTTGCTCATCGGACAAGGGCTGCACCGAAAATACAGATCCCCTTGCATAGCCTTCTGCCTCGGCGATTTTCTTTTCGTAACTGTCTATGATTCTGGGATAGTGCCGCGTCCGCCCTTTGTCCACCAGTACATAGAGCAGGTTCAAATGCTCTTTACAAATTTTGTCTTCAAAGATGTTTTTAAGGATGGATTTCTTTTCTCCTGCCGGAATGGTGGGGTCATTGAAAAAGTGAAGAAAATCTTTTTCTCGGCGAAAAATATCCAGCATAGATCTGGATTCTTCCTGTATCAGGTCCAACTTGCCCACGTCCCAGGCAGCCTGGAATAGGGCATTTGCGTAGGTCATATCTATGGTTAGTTCTGCCATTCCGCTCTACCTGCCTCTTCAATGATTTTATCCACGATTTTATTTTGCTCATCTCCCTGCTCAAGATCCTTCTCCATGATCTTGCTTGCAGCCAGGATGGCTAAGGTGCTGATCTCGGTACGCATCTCCGCCAAAGCCCGCATCTTTTCTCTCTCGATTTCTTTTTCCACCACAAGAACCATGTCTCCGGCCTTTTGGTTGGCCTCCTCGATGATCTCTTTTGCCTGGGCTTCCGCCTTTACCTTTGCAGCCTTGATGATCTCTCTTCCCTCATCCTCGATCTTGGCGATCCTTCGGGTGTAGTTCTCCATCTTTTCGTCTGCACGACGGTTTACCGATTCCGCATTATCAAAGGCGTCTTTGAGGGTGTCTTCTCTCTTCAAAATAAAGTTGTGCACCTTTTCAAAGAAAAACTTTTTAAGAATCAAAAACAGGACTAGAACTGTAATGAGCTGCATGACCCATGTCCAGTTGAAACTGATCAATGGGGTTGTATAATCCATAGTTGTATCCTCCCTTCCCTGTGGGCGATAACGCTTTACAGCATCCCCACAAGCGGATTGGCAAGCAACAGTACGATGGATACGATAAATGCAAAGATCCCGGTGGTTTCCGCTACAGCCTGTCCAACAACCATGGTCTTAAGGATATCACCTTGAGCTTCCGGCTGTCTTGCTACGCCTTCGCAGGCTTTGCTGGCCGCCAGACCCTGGCCGATACCGATGCCCAGTGCCGCAAACCCGATGGCCAATGCAGCTCCCATGGCTGAGAATGCAAGAACAAAACCTGCAGATGTTACTAATGACATAATACTACCTCCTGTTAAAACACAATTTGCTTATATACTAATGGGTTTCTGAGAATGCACTTTGAATAAGGATTTCTCTGGAAATGAAAACCATAGTTAGCATAGTAAAGATGAACGCCTGCAATATGGGCTCAAAGACATCGAAGAAGAAGTTAGCAGGCAAGGGTATGACCGCTTGAAGGAGCGGTATGGGCAAATGCAGAGCATCGCTGAATACATGAAGCCCGTGATACAGCAGTTCCATCACGATGACGCCCGCCAGGATATTTCCGAATAGTCGGAAGGCGAGGGAAATGGGGAAAGAAATCTGCTCAATGATGTTCAGCGGGAACATGAATGGGTAGGGCTGACACATCTCCTTCAGCTTCCCCCCCACGCCGTGATTCCTGATTGCTGTGATCTGGATCAAAAGGAAGGTGATAAACGCCAAAGCAAAAGTAGTGTTCACATCTGCTGTGACAGGTCTCCACCCGATCAGACCGAGAGCGTTGCCGATGATCAAATAGATGAATAAGGTCCCGATATAGGGCGCATAGCTCTTGGCTTGCTTGCCCATGGTGTCGGTGGTCAATTTGTAGACGAACTCTACGATGAACTCCGCCACCACTTGCTTGCCCCGTGGGATCTTCTCCATTCTTCTGGTAAGCCATAAAGCCATGATGATGATAAAGGCCGCCACGATCAAACCAAAAAAAGTAGTGTTGGTGATATAGAAGCCGTTATCAAACTTCATGATTATTTTAGGACCTATTTCTAATTTCAACGGGAGACACCTCCTTACGCTTCTCACGCGTTCCGTTTTTCTTCTTTTTCTCTATCCATTCTCTCATATTCCGCAGCTACCTCAGGAGATACCTTCCTGCCCACAGAATACTTGGTTTTCACGCCGTAAATATACACGATGGCAATCTTTTGTGTCAAAAACCCTACCAGGCAACCAATCCCTGAAACTACCGATACACGGAAGGCCACATAGAACACGGCACCATAAATGCACAATCGCAAAACCAGGCCAAGTGATGCCACTGCCGGCTTGCTCTTCCTCAGCACCAGTTTAGATGTGTAAACCAGTATGTTGAGATTCACAAAGGACACAAATGTCCCTAGGGCCAGTCCATATAAAAACTGTAAATCGATTCTCAGGAAGATCAGTGATACCAGCCACGCAATTCCTGCAACGATCAAGCTATAGCCCAGTATCTGATTTTTGAAGCCCTTTTCGTCCATATTACACTATATTATATCCATTCGCCACGGAATGTAAAGTATTGTTATATAATAAACGACGGTTTTTTCATTATTTTGCGGTAATCCCTCTCCTGCAACAGCAAGAAATTTCACCATTCCATTCCACATTTTTCCATTATTTATTACTAGTTTGCTGTTTGCTCTGTGTGGTTTGCGGTTCCCCCTAGGGGAACCCTTTTTATTCCCTTATAAGTTCCTGATTACGGTCTTTGCCCATTTTTTTGAAAGAAATCTCTTGGTGAGGATGAAGCACTTGATGACCTCTTCCAACTTGACGCCCAGGACCGCCAGGTAAATGGGCCATTGAAAGTAAAGGGCGCCGAGAAAGGCCATGGGAACACCGATGAGCCAAACCGTCCCCACTTCCGCAAGCATGGCAAAGCGGGTGTCTCCACCGCACCGCAATACCCCCACCACCATGATGCCGTTGTACAGGACCAGGCTCATGAAGATGCCGTGGATGATCAAAAGATAGAAGGTGTATTGGGCCCCTTGGGGCGAAAACTGGAAAAGCCCGATGATGGGCTTTGCGATGATCATGAGAATCACTCCGCAGATGACACCGATGAGGATACCGATCTTCAGTAGCTTCTTGGCCAGAGCCACCGCCGCTTCCACCTTGCCTTCCCCCAGTTTCTGTCCCACCAATATCAGGATGGCATCTCCCACGCTGAAGGCAGCCATCTGAAGAAGGTTTTGGATGGCATTTGCCGCCTGGACCGGTGCATAGTCCGTCTCCCCCATCCTGGCAAATGCGGCAACATAGAGTGCCATTCCCAAGCCCCACATAGTTTCATTTATCGTGGTGGGAATAGAGTTTCGCACCACCCGAAAGACAAAAGTTTTCTTCCAGCCAAAGAAACAATTGATTTTCCCGGAAATTTTGTTCTTTAGTCCAAGGATCACAAAGAGGACCAGGGTCATCTGTATCCCTCGGGCAATGGAAGTGGCCAAGGCCGCACCTTGCACTCCCAGCTCCGGTGCACCGAAATTACCAAAGATGAATACGTAATTGAGAACTGTATTGGTGAAAAATGTAACAAATCCGATGTAAAGGGGGATCCTTGTCTGCTGGGTGGCCCGCAATGCCACCTCAAAGGGCAGGCTGACGGAGAGGAAAAGGAAGCAAGGTGCCCCCGTCCGTACATAGGGGATCCCCGCCTGTATGGTCTGGGGAACATTGGTAAAGATCCCCAATATCTTTTCAGGAGCAAGGATGGCGGCCAAAAAGAACAACAAGCCCACGGTCATGCACACCGTCAGGGTAAATCCGATGGTCTTGCGGATATTGACTAAATCCTTCGCTCCCCAAAATTGCGCCATGAAGGTGGAACAACCTCCGCAGAAACCGTAGATGACCATCCAGAAAACAAAGTAGATCTGGACCGATACCCCCACTGCTGCCAGCTGGCTTTCTCCCAGGCTCCCCACCATCAAGTTATCCACCAAATTCAAAGAAGAGCCGATGAGGCTCTGCAGTGCGATAGGTATCGCGACCCTCATCAGGCTCCGGTAGATCTCCTTGTTGTTGAGCGTTTCCTGTGTCATGAATCTCCCAGCATTACAATGCGGAGGCCCGCCTCCGCCAACATCTCCACGGAAAGCTGATCGGGATATCCTTCTTTAACGACGATCCTTCTGATCCCGGCATTGATAATCATCTTGGCGCAGATGATACAAGGCTGGTGGGTGATATACATGGTAGCGCCGTCGATGCTCTGGGCCAGCGTTGCCGCTTGAATGATGGCATTCTGCTCCGCATGAAGAGCCCTGCACAGTTCATGTCGTTCCCCGGAAGGGATCTTCAGTTCCTCCCTGAGGCATCCTCCCTTCTCCGCACAGTGAGGGATCCCTCTGGGTGCCCCGTTATATCCGGTGGCAATGATGTGCTTGTCTTGGACGATCACTGCTCCCACTTGCCTCCGTAGGCAGGTAGACCTCCGAGCAGTCAATTCAGCCATTCCCATGAAATATTCGTCCCAGCTGGGTCTGTTATCCATTCTCTTCTCTCCGTTCTTCATAATACACTTCTGCCAGATACAGCCCCTGAGGCGGAGCCGTATGTCCCGCTCGGGTCCGATCCCTGCTTTTTATGATCCGTCCCATATCTTCCGCCCTGATCTTCCCTGAGCCCACATCTAGAAGAGTGCCGGTGATGATCCTGACCATGTTGTATAAAAAGCCGCTTCCCACTACATCCAAAGAAATCGTGTCCCCTGACCTTGTAATGTCCAGCGCGTAGATGGTTCTGACCGTATCTTCTTTGGGGCTTTGACTGGCCGCCTGAAAGCACTTGAAATCATGGGTCCCGATCATGGCCGCCCCGCCTTGCCTCATAGCATCTTCGTCCAGCTTCCCCTCCACAAAATATGCATAGTTCCTGCGGAAGGGATCCTTTTGGGAAGAGTTGACGATCCGGTAGGTGTATTTCTTTCCCTTGGCGTTGAACCTGGCATGGAATCCCGATGGGACCTCTACCGCCTCAGTGATCCGAATATCCGGCGGAAGGAGGTTGCTCCCTGCAAAGGCGATGCGGTCGGTTGGGATGCTGAACTCTCCGTGAAAAGTAGCCCTTTGCCCTAAAGCGTGGACCCCTGCATCGGTCCGTCCGCTCCCTTCCACCCGGATGGGCATAGCACACAGCTTGGTCAGGACCTTTTCCACCTCCCCCTGCACCGTTCGTAGATGAGGCTGAGGCTGTCTTTGCCATCCGGAATAGGCCGTTCCGTCATATTGTATTGTCAGCAGGATGTTTCTCTCCATGTGTTCCAACGCTTCCTCAGGCTCTTTATTGGGGAAGAGTGATCTCCTTGTTTTCCTTAGATTCCCGGTAAAGCACGAACTTCCTGCCCATGGCCTGGACGAATTCCGCCTCCAGCTCTTGTGCCAAAAGATTGGCCACATCCTTGGCCGTCCCGTCATAGCCTTCCTGCAACTTGACTTTCACCAGCTCACGGTGTTCAAAGGCGATCTCCATTTCCTTGCGAATGTTCTCCGTCAAGCCTGCCTTCCCCAAAAAAACCGAGGGTTCCAGGTCGTGGGCCAATTTCTTCAAATATCTTCTCTGTTTTCCGGTGATCATGGACTCCTCCTGTCTCAAAAGAAAAAAACCAAAGTGATGGCTGCAGCCACTGCGATGAACTGCCCCATTGGCTGCTCATCTCCCGCCTTATACCGCTTAGTCAGCAAGCCGATGGCAGCCCACAGGCCACCCATAAACGCCCCGACGATCATCACAGCTGCGATGCTCTTCCAGCCCAAGATCATTCCCAAGGCTCCGCAGAGCTTGGCATCTCCCAGGCCGATGGCATCCCTTCTGAAAATCAATTTCCCCGGCAGGTTCACCGCCAAAATAGCAAAAAAACCCAGCAGACCGCCCCACAGAATATCCAAATAGTGATGGTGGAAGGGGAAAAAGCCCATAGCCGTTATCCCAAGGAACAGACAGAGCTGGTCGGGGATGATCTTGTATTTTATGTCTCCCAGAGCTACCAAAAGCAGCAACCAGAGGGCAACCATGGCGGGAATAGCGTAAAGCCAGTTGGAAAGTCCCAGGTATATCCCCAAAACGATGAAACTGGCAGCGAAGACATACTTCCACGGTATGCTTTTTACCCTCTGCCTCCCCTCTGAAACCACTTTTTCATCCGGCTCCTCCCCATAGTCGGTGAGCCAAGATGCCGGCATCCGATTAAAGGCATAGACGGCAGCGTTTCCCGCCACATAGCCTATTGGGATGGAGATCCCGGAAACGGTCAGTATTCGAAGAAGCTCAGGCTCCATTACTTCCTCCATGCATCCGCTGTGGCTTGTGCCACCGCATCGGCAACGCCCGGCTCAAAGGCACTGGGGATAATCCTTTCCGGCCTCAACTCCCCTTGGGGAATCATATCCGCCAAAGCATAGGCTGCGGCGACCTTCATCTCTTCCGTTATCCGCTTAGCACCGGCTGCGAGAGCTCCCTTGAACAACCCCGGAAAAATCAGTACATTGTTGATCTGGTTGGGGAAGTCGGACCTGCCTGTGGCCACCACTCGGGCTCCCGCTTGGTAAGCAAGGTCCGGATGGATCTCCGGCTCCGGGTTGGCCATGGCAAAAATCATAGGCTCCGATGCCATAGATTTGACCATTTCCGGCGAAAGGACCTTGGGTCCCGATACCCCGATGAACAGATCTCTCCCCTTGACCCCATCCGCCAGGTCACCTTTGACGGAATCCTTGTTGGTCAATGCACAGAGCCTGCGTTTGGCTTCATTGAGGTCGGGTCTGTCAGAAGAAAGAATCCCCTTGCTGTCACAGGCGACGATATCGGAAACCCCCAAGCTCCCCAACATTTTTGCGATTGCTGTACCGGCAGCACCGGCACCGTTGATCACCACCTTCAACTGTGATATCTCCTTGCCGGTAAGCCTGCAGGCGTTGATCACGCCGGCAGAAACCACCACCGCCGTACCGTGCTGATCATCATGGAAAACAGGGATGTCTACCTGTTCCTGGAGTTTCTCCTCTATTTCAAAGCATCTGGGGGCGGAAATGTCCTCCAGATTGATCCCACCCAAGGTGGGGGCGATGTTCTTTGCCACCATGATGATGTCATCCACTTCCTGACTTTCAATGCAGATGGGAATAGCATCAATGCCGCCGAACTCCTTAAACAGCAAAGCCTTTCCATCCATCACGGGAATGGCGGCTTTCGCACCGATATTCCCCATGCCCAGCACCGCCGAACCGTCGCTGATGACGGCAACTACATTGCCTTTATTCGTATACTTATAGACGTCCTCCGGATTCTCATGAATTTTCTTGCATGGCTCTGCAACGCCCGGCGTATATGCGGTGGAAAGGTCATCCTTGTTCTTCAGTTCTACCCGGCTGACCACCGCCATTTTTCCCTTATGCTTCTCATGCATCTTTAGGGACTCTTTATAGTAATCCATTTTATCTCCTGCTTATTTTTTGATTTTGAAGCTGCTCTTCAGATCCACGATCCGGTTGAACACCTTTTCCTCATCTGTAGTCAATTTAGCGTCTGCGATATAGTAGCCGTGTCGGAAGAACTGGAACCGCTCTCCCGGTGCCGCTTCCTTCAGGGAAGGCTCCCCGTACGCGGTGTATTCCCGTAGGGAATGAGGATTGACCTCATCATCGACGATCAAATAATCGTAGTCCCTGATGGTGATCTTCTCCGCGGTCTTTGCGTCCACCCAGTGGATGGTCCCCTTGACCTTTCTTCCTTCGTAACCCTCTCCCGATCTGGTCTTTGGATCATAGGTGCAGTGGAGTTCCTTTATGCTCCCGTCGTCATTCTTGATCACATCATTGCAAGTGATGAAGTAGGCTCCCTTGAACCTGACCTCGTTGCCCGGGAAGAGTCGGAAATATTTCTTCACCGGTTCCTCCATAAAGTCGGCACCGTCTACATAGAGTTCCCTTCCAAAGGGCACCTTTCGATTGCCCATTTCCGGTACATTCCTATTGTTTTCCATGTCCATTTCTTCTCTCAACTCATCGGGGTAATTGGTGATGACTACCTTGATGGGGTCGAAGACCACGTTGCGGCTCTCTACCTTGTCCTGAAGATCTTCTCTGATGCAGTGCTCCAGAAGCGAAATATCCACCACGCTGTTTGCCTTGGCCACGCCGATCCGGTCGCAGAAATCCCGGATGGCTTCCGGGGTGTATCCCCTTCTGCGCAGTCCGGCGATGGTGGGCATCCTGGGGTCGTCCCATCCGTCCACCTTCCCTTCGTCCACCAGGGCCTTGAGAAGGCGTTTGCTCATGAGCATGTTTGTAATGTTAAGTCTGGCAAACTCGATTTGCTGGGGTTGAGGATCCCACCATCCCAGTTCGTCCAAAGACCAGTCATAAAGAGGCCTGTGGTCTTCAAATTCCAACGTACATATAGAGTGGGTGATCCCTTCTATGGCATCTTCCAGGGGATGAGCATAATCGTACATGGGATAGATGCACCACTCTTCTCCCGTGTTATGATGCTTTACATGAGCGATCCTGTACAGGACCGGATCCCGCATATTGATGTTGGGACTGGCCATGTCGATCTTGGCCCTGAGGACCTTCTCCCCGTCGGCATACTTACCTTCCTTCATCTCCTCAAAGAGGCGAAGGTTTTCTTCTACACTCCTGTTTCGATAGGGGCTCTCCACACCGGGCTCGGTGAGGGTCCCTCGGTGCCGGCGGATTTCTTCCGCGGTCAAATCGCAGACAAAGGCCTTGCCCTTCTTGATCAGTTCCACCGCGCCTTTATACATTTCCGGGAAATAGTCGGATGCCCAGAACTTTTCGTCCCACTGAAAACCAAGCCAGGTGATATCCTCTTCAATGGCTTCCACATACTCCATATCCTCCTTGGAAGGATTGGTATCATCGTACCTCAGGTTGCACTTACCCCCATATTTCTGGGCCGTGGTGAAATTCAGACAGATGGATTTAGCATGACCGATGTGAAGATACCCGTTAGGCTCCGGCGGGAACCTGGTATAGACTTCTCCCCCGTACTTCCCGGTCTCATTATCCCTGTCAATAATATTGTGTATAAAATTGGAACTCTTGTTTTCTGCTTCCGACATTTCTCTCCCTTTCCTTTTCACTTGATTTGCACGGGTAGTATATCATATCGAAAGAGGAACTTCCATTGGTTACATAGAATTTCAGTCTTTTTTCAGTGCCTCTATCTATGTTATACTCATGCCCAAGGAGGCACATTATGAGAGTATTGATTATTGAAGATGAAATTCGGCTGGCCGATGCTTTGAAGCATATTTTAAGCGAGGAAAAATACATGGTGGACATGGTCCATGATGGAAATGACGGTCTTGATTACGGCCTCAGTGGCATTTATGATGTGATCATATTGGATGTCATGCTGCCGGGGATATCCGGCTTTCACATTGCCAAGTCCCTTCGACAAAAAAAAATACAGACCCCCATCATTATGCTCACGGCAAAGGGAGAGATCGCCGACAAGGTAGCCGGGCTGGACAGCGGCGCCGATGACTATATGACTAAGCCCTTTGCTCCCGAAGAACTTTTGGCAAGGGTGCGGGCCCTTACTAGGAGGCAGGGAGAGGTCATCCTGGATGAGCTGACTTTTGAGGATCTTACCCTGAACCTTTCCACCAGCGATCTTTTGTGCAACGGAAAGTCCATCCACTTAAATTATAAGGAGTCGGAAATTCTGAAGCTGCTCATGTCCAATCCCAAGATTGCTGTCACCAAGGAAGATCTAATCACCAAGGTATGGGGCTACGACTCCAATGCAACGGATAATAATGTGGAGGCATATATTTCTTTTCTCAGAAAGAAGTTCGCTTTTTTGGACTCCAAGGTCAACATAACCGCCCTTAGAAAGGTGGGGTATGTGCTGGAAGTAGGTGCGTAATGCTCAGAAGGCTGCAAAGAGGGTTCATATGGACCAATATGTTATTGGTGGGTATCGTTCTCTGTGTGGTCTTCGTTATTGTGTACGCCAATACTTACAGCAACCATTTGGTTCGCATCGATAATTCTCTGCGCAATTCCATTGAGTTCATGGAGAAGAACAAGTTTCCCGTGAATCGCTTCGATATCAACATGACTTCCCAGCCGTTCTATCGGCCCAACAACAACATGGCAACGGTGACGGTGACCGTCAATTCTTTCGGAGAAGTCACATCCTCCTTTCAGGACCTTACTAGAGTTTCTCAGGAATATCTGGATACCATGGTGGCCGAAGTTCTTCCCCTTGATGAAAGTCGTGGGTTCATTGGGAAGAAATCTTTTCGTTACCTGAGGTTCTCCACAAACGATACTACATACATATCTTTTGCCAGCATGGACGATACAAAGGCCAATATGCAAAAGGTCCTATTTATTTCCATCATCCTGGCTTCTTGCAGCATGGTGATCTTTTTCCTCATCAGTCTCTTCATGTCAAAACTTGCCATCAATCCTGTAAAGAGAGCTTGGCAGCAGCAGCAGCAATTTCTTGCCGATGCATCCCATGAGTTGCGGACGCCTCTTACCGTCATCCTAGCCAACAACAACATCCTCCTTTCCAGGCCTGAGGCCATGGTGGTGGATCAGAAAAAGTGGCTATACAGCACTCAGGCAGAAGCCACCCACATGAAGAATCTCATCGACAACCTTCTTTACTTGGCCAGGTCCGATGCTGCCGCTGACAATCTTCCCTTTGTGAAGATCCCCCTCAGTGAGGAACTGCTTGATAACGTTCTCCAGTTTGAGCCGGTGGCTTTCGAGGGAGAAATTTCCCTAAAGACCAATATCGACCCAAATCTGTGGATCATGGGGAATCCCACCCAGATCAAGCAGCTGATCCACATTCTCATGGACAACGCCTTTAAGTATGCGGGTGCCGGAGGGAAGGTCCACGCCAGCCTCAACAGAAGAGGAAACGTGATCAGGCTGACGATACACAACACAGGCGAGCCGATCCCCCCTGAAGATCTGCCACATATCTTTGAACGCTTCTACCGGTCCGACAAGGCCAGAACACAGCTCAATGGCGAGGGAGGGTACGGCCTGGGGTTGGCCATCGCCGGGACCATCGCAAAGAGCCACAAGGGAAAAATCACCGTGACCAGCTCGAAAGAAGCAGGCACCACATTTACCGTGAGCTTTAAGATATGAGGCCGTAAACAGAGCTATCCGCTCAGTGCGCCCTTGATGAAAAACTAACGAGCAGCTCGGCTGCTCGTTAGTAGAAATTTGTTCAGATTTTCAGGATCCGGGGCCTCACTTCAACCCTAGATACTGCATCTATCTCTGCTCTTGCCTTCTCAGTGCAACTGCTTCAGCTACTGCTCCCGTCATCATGAGAAGCGCCAGCGCAATGCCTGTGCTATCATCTCCCGTCTTGGGGGACTTGGGGACAGCTTTCACTGAACCCGCCGTACCCGGGGCTTTATCCGCGTCCGGTGCTTTGGCCTTCCAGCCGGCATAGAGGGTCACATTACCTTCGATCTTGGTGGAGAAATCCCACTGCTCACCGGTTGCATCTTCTTTTTCATACCAGCCGGTAAAGGCATACCCCGCCTTCGTGGGAGCGTCAGGTTTTTTGGCAGGTGTGCCGATCAAAACAAACTGGGTGGGTACCGCAGTTCCTCCTCGTGAATCAAAGGTAACTGCCATTTGGGATGCAGGAAGCACCTTATAGTGGAGACCTTTTGCAAAGGAGTACTTTTCAGCCTCTCCAAAGGGCAATGTCATTAAGTTAATGAAAACGCAAGGCAATCTGAAAACGTATACAAATCCTTCCTTGGGAAAGGATACGTTTTTAGATGGATCATATGAGTTTTATGGGACACGAAGCTGCCCACCTC
>JBMNVE010000035.1:0-18278 GCA_050946655.1 Anaerovoracaceae bacterium | reverse complement strand
CGAAACTTCGGTTTTGAAACGGTCCTTTTTTCTCTGTCTTTTTGATCTATAGGATCTTCTATTACTTTCTCAGTCCCAGACGTGAAATCAGCGATCGGTATCTCTCCAGGTCCTTGTCTCTCAGATAGTTGAGAAGGTTCCTTCTCTGGCCTACCATCTGTAGCAGACCTCTTCTGGAGTGGTGGTCCTTCTTGTGTACCTTGAGATGCTCGTTGAGATCATTGATCCTGTAGGTCAGGATGGCGATCTGCACCTCCGGGGAACCGGTGTCTCCCTCTTTGGTCTTGTACTCGTTTACGATTTCCGCTTTCTTTGCTTGATCAATCATATCAATTCTCCTTTTCTTTTCATACGCCTGCTACTGCGTCTCCGTCAGAGACTCGAAAGACGAAGTAGAGGTAATCCTGTTAACAACTTATGGTAACATGAGAAGGATGGGGATGCAAGGAAAACATTGGACTTTTTTCCCTATCAACTCATCAGACTTTTTATGCTACAGTCCAGTTCCCGGCAGATTTTGGCCAGCACCTGGATCTCCGGCACATTGGCAAAGTCCAAGATCCCTGTCTTGGCGGTCAGTTCCTCTTCCGACACGGACCTTTCAGCCATTCGCGCCCGCAAGTTTTCTTCAAACAAAACTGTATTGTACTGGATACACATACGATCACCTCTTCCCGGGTTCCAACATCAATTCTCGTTCAGTCTACCAAAATCACGGAAACAAATCAACTTCCCCGGATCTCGGGGCATCCGGTTGGCAGGAATAAAGCTGTTCCGGGTTTATTCTCCATTTTTCTTTTTTGCCCCCGGATTAGTAGAATTTGATTTTTTGATATTTTTTAGGAATGTTCATTTTTATGGGTTTTTATACCGGTGTCGACCGGCCGGGGAAAGAACCTACGATTTTCTTCTCCATAATTTCTTCTATTTGAAGCATTTCTCTGCCCAATAGAAGAAATAATCTCCTATTTGATGGAGGAATTTTACGACATGGAGAATAAAGGCGGACAACTTATATAGTCTAATTTTTGTCGACCCTGGATGCACAAAACACCATAGACGAAGCATCCAACTATTGCTTCACTTTAAAGAATACCGCCCCCTCATTTGATCGAGTCTTTTCATGTGTCATCGCCGCCCTTCATTGAGGACCCTAAAACTATTCTTATTATTCAAGTACAAATTCTTAAACTCCTCGAAATAGGCTTGGTATAGTTCCGTGTTTTTCGAGGGCCTGTATATCCTCTTCACCGGGATGAGCTCCTTGACTTCCCCTACTCCCCCGATCTTTCCCATCCCCATGGATATGAGCATTGCTGCCCCTGCAGCACCCACATTCTGGGGCTGATCCACCGTTTCCACCGTCCTGTCCAAAATATCCGCCAATATGGTGCAGGTAAGGGGTGATAGGGCTCCTCCCCCTACGAACTTTACGTTTTCCGACACGGTAACCTTCTTCTCCATGGCCAAAAGCTGCCACTTCAAATGAAAGCACACCCCTTCGATGACGGCGTGGATCATATCTCGCCCGGTGGTTTCCAGGCTCAAGTTAAAAAACATCCCTGCGGCATTGGGGTCCTCAAAGGGATTCCGGTTGCCGTGGAGCCAAGGGGTAAAAATCACACCGTTGCTGCCCGCAGGGACCTTCCCGATCCTCTCCATCACATCTTCGTAAGTCCGCTCCTCCAAGGGGCCCAGGCCTTCCACTCCTATATTGTTCTTGGCCCATTCCAAGCACTTGCCCGCAGTCTCCAATTCGGCAAAGCAGTGAAAGGCATCCGGATCCACCCCCACGATAGATGCGATCTTGGTCCGTATATCCAGCACCTGTTTCTCCGTCACCGTGGACACCCATCCGGAGGTGCCCATGTACACGTGGGTATCTGTGGGAGAAACAGCCCCGGCCCCCAGCCCGATGAGGGATGCATCTCCCCCTCCGGAAAAAACTTTAGTACCGGCAGGCAGTCCCAGTTCCTCCGCCGCCTTTGCTGTCAGGGGGCCTACCATATCCCAGGATTGGCATATCCGGGGAAGATGGTCCAAATCCACCTTCATCATGTGACAGACTTCCCTGCTGAACTCCTTTTTCTTGGTATCGTAGAGCAGGGTAGCAAAGGCACTATCATGGGACATGGTGAACTCCCCGGTAGCTCTGCAGACCAGATAATCCTTTACATCCAGCCACTTATGGACCCGCTGAAACACCTGTGGTTCCTCATCGGCAACCCATCTGTACTTCCAAACGGGATCCTTGACGCTGGCCGATACCGCTCCCGTCCGCCTAATGGATGACCATACCTTCCCGGCGTTCATACCGGAGATCCGAAGCCCTCGCCCCAGACCCTCCTGCAGTTGCCGGCCGGCGCGGTTATCCATATAGCTCATGGCCCTACGCACCGGCTTTCCCTCCTTATCCACCAGCACCAGAGCTTGCATCTGCGCGCAAAAAGAAATGCCGCAAATCTTGCTTCCTTCTATCCCCGGCTTTCTCAGAAGAGATGCGGTGGTCTTGCACATGGCTTCCCACCACTGATCCGGGTCCTGCTCCGCTCCTCCCCCCTGAAGGATGTAGAGGGAATAGTTTGCCTTCTCACCGGCTACATACTTGATGCCTCGTGAAATATCATAGACACAGGCCTTGACACCTGTCGTCCCCATATCATAGGCGATCACCAGTTGCTCCATGGTCACCTCCTTTGCGCTTTTCATACTTCTTCAGATAAACCATCCGCATGATCATCACATCCGGTCTGGAAATAGGCTTAGGCCTTCCCATGGCACCGGCAGCAAAGAAGGCTTTGCAGTTCTTGGTTACCAGCATTGCCACTGCCTCTGCATCAGACCGGCTCACCCCCCTGCACAGCGCCCCCTTTCCTGGGATCAGCACCGCGGCTTCTCCTCTATCTTCCTCCGGACTGTGTAAATAGGGAGCCTTCCAACCGATCATCTGTGCAAAGTCTTCGGAAAATGGGAAGAGGTCTGTTTCAAGATCCAGAAACGACATGACCACAGGATCCCTGTTCCAAATCTCCCCTTCCCGCTCTCCTGCTTCTCTTCGCTCTTCCCCTGCCTCCATCAAGGGGGGGCTGATACCGGCCAAGTATTTTTCGCAAGCTTCCTCTAAGGATTTGGCCGTTTCAAAGACTTGCCCGTAGGAACTGCCGAAGCAGACCACCCCGTGGTAGCGAAGCAGAATAGCGTTACCCTGAGATTTATTCAGGGCTGCAACTACATTTTTTGAAAACTTTTTTGTCCCGGGAAGAGCGTATCGGGAGCAAAGAACCTTCTTCCCCAAATTGGGGTATTCTCCCTCCGGCTCAAATCCATTTAATGGCATGGCAGCTACCGCGGATCCGTTTTGCTGGTGGGTATGGATGATAAAGGATACATCCTCTCGGTTTTTGTATATCTCCCTGTGGAGCCGCTTTTCCGAGGAAGGTTTGATCTCTCCTTCATAGCTCAGGTCCTTGATGCGGACCACCACAATGTCATCTTCTGTCAGGGTCATATAGTTCCTTCCGCTGGGGGTGATGGCAAAGGTTTCTCTGTCGATCCTCACGCTGACATTTCCCCAGGTCCTGGCAATCAGGTTGCTATGTACCAGTTCCCTCCCGGCTTTGATCACCAAACTCTTGGCTTTGCGATTATCCATATTCCTCTCCTAAAATTCCACTACATTGCTCAGTACTCTATCGAACCTGGACAGCACATCCGGGAGCATCTCTTCTTCATAGACCCCATTAGTATACAGGCGGCTTCCCGCCAGGGTCACCAGCCCCTCAGCCATGTAGGCGCAGCCCATATGCTCCATCTCCGTCTTTCTTGCAGATGTCTCCTTCAAAACCTGAGGGATCTGCCATGGCTTGGACCAGTCCAAGACGAAGTGCATGGCACCGGTGGTCTCCAGGTGACAGATAGAGCCGTGGTTGAAGGCCACAAAGGGAAGATGGTATTTATGGATCAGGTCATTGATCCCTTCCATCAGCTTGTCCGCAAAGGCCCCGGCTTTTTGGATGGCACCCGTTTCCTCTATGCGGCAGAGGGCGTAGTACCCGGCCACGCAACTGATGGGCGTAGCCGCCAGGGTCCCTCCCACCAAGGCTTTGGAATGATGGGCGTCCCCTCCGATGCCCGATGACAAGTATTTCATCACTTCCTTCTTGCCACCGATGCCTCCTGCTCCCGGGTAACCGCCTCCAATGGCCTTTCCAAAGATGGTCAGGTCAGGAGACACATCCAAATACCCCTGGGCACCGGACATGCCTATTCGGAACCCTGTAACCACTTCGTCAAAGATCAGGAGGGCATCGTACTGCTTGCACAGTTTCTCCACCCCCTTGCAAAACAGCCTGGAAAGGGGCCTGGTGCCGCTCTCCGGCCCCATGGGCTCAATCAAAACCGCCGCGGTCCCGCCGGTGAGTTTATTCTTCTTCAACTTCTTTTCCAGGTCACTTAGATCATTGGGGAAGAACTCCTGTGTGTGTTTGAACACATGGCGAGGAACCCCCTTTGCTTGAGTGAACTTGGTTCCCGGGACCCTGATCCCGTAGGCCAGTTGATCGCTCCAACCGTGATAGGCTCCTCCCATCTTCAAGATGTTCTTTTTCTTCGTCGCCAGCCGGGCCACCCGAATGGCCCCCATGCAAGCCTCCGTCCCGCTGCCAAGCATGCGGAACATTTCCACAGAGGGAACCGATTGGCATATCTTCTCTGCCAACTTGTATTCGTACTCGTGGAAAAGGCCGGTAGAAGGGCCACAGGTCTCCAGCAGCTGTACCACCTTCTCTCTTACCTTGGGATCATTGCTCCCCAAAACGGTGGGCCCCCCTGCCTGAAGGAAGTCATAATATTGATTACCGTCAACATCATAGAGAAAGCCCCCCTCCGCCCGGTCAAAGGCTAGGGGAAAGGGATGGTTGAAGGCCAGGTTGTGCTGGACCGCGCCGGGAATGATTCTTCCTGCCATTTCCGTCAAGGCTTTGGACTTCCTGCACTTCTCATTGAAATATCCCTCTTCGTATCCGGCCAAGGCTTCCGGAGAGATGGAGTGAATGGGACTCCTTATGAGTTTATCCAGCTTTCGATTGATCCTTATTGCATCAGGATATTTGCTGATGGCAAACTTGTTTTCGTTATTGTTCATCTTTGATCCCCCTTATGATGATATCCAGCGCATCGTTGATTTTTTTCACCACTGTCTCCTCTTCTTCTTTTCCCCACCTGAATATCCCCAGATAATACAGGCCGATGAGAGCATCCATCACTTCTTCGGTTTGGACCCCTTCTCGAAACATCCGGGAACCTTCCCCTTCTGTAACTACCCGGCGGAGAACGTGAGATAACTCCTCTTCCACCGGATGCATCGGACCCGCCGGATCCGATGCCAACCATAAAATCCGCTTAGACAGATCTAAATTGGGTCGGGCATCCAAAATCAAGAAGATCATGGCCTTCCTCAGCCGCTCTTCCCAAGCTTCTCCCTCCCAACGCCGGATATAGTTTTCCCAGCTTTCTATTTCCTCTCTGGCGGTGCCCATGAGGAGACTTTCCTTGTCAGGAAAGTAGTTGTAGAAGGTCCCCCTTGAAATCTCCGCCACATGCGCGATCTCATCGATGGTGGTTTTCTCATACCCCTTTTCTCGAAAAAGCCTTCTGGAGGTTTTCAGGATATTGGCTCTACACTTGATCTTATTTTTTTCCCTCAGCGACATAACCCACCCCTTTCACTATACTGTTTTCAGCATACAACAATACGGGACGACTTTCAATAATTATACTCATGTTTATTTTTGTATTTGTGTATATAAATAATCAAGTTTGTAATCCCTCATCTCCCCTCGCCATGGCCTAGACTAAATAGTTGGTAGACAAAAAAGGAACTGTTCCAAGTTCCCTTGGGCAGTCCCTTGCGTATGCGCATATAGGTATCTAGTTCCCCGGCTCGGCCACCGTCCCAGCCGTCATCTGTCTATTTCAGTGCCTTGTTCTGTCTATGGTAAGCCTTGACCATGATACAGTCATCGGTGATCTGCTTGGACAGCGCCTCGATGCTGTCAAACTTTCGCTCATCTCTGGTCTTTTTCAGGAACTCCACGCGAATGTCTTTTCCGTACAGCTCACGATCAAAGTCAAAGATGTGGGTTTCCACGTTTTTGTTGTATTTGCCGATGGTGGGCTTGACGCCGACGTTGGTGATGCTGGGGTAGCGCACGCCGTTATAGGTGCAGTAGGTGATGTAGACCCCATTGGACGGGGATACCATGGACTCGTCGATGACCAGGTTGGATGTAGGAAAACCGATGGTCTTGCCCAGCTTATTGCCCACCACCACCTCTCCTTGGATGGAATAGTATCTTCCCAGGAGTTTGGCACAGCGGGCCATCTCCCCTTCTTCAATCAAACGACGAATCAAAGTGGAACTGACTAGTTCCCCGTCAACCTTGAATGCCTCTAGCACATGAAGTCCAAAACCTCTGCGGAGGCTTTCGTCCATTAAAATCTTCACATCTCCTGCGGCCTTGTGGCCGAAGCGGTAGTTGAATCCGCAGTAGGCTTCCTTCATTTTGAAGGTATCCACGAGAAGATCGTCGATATACTCGATGGGACTCATGTTCATGATCTCTTGGGTAAAGGGGATGTTGAACATATAATCGATCCCCAGGTCCCCGATGATCCTGGCCTTGTCTTCTCCGTACATGATATTTTTGACCTTGTTTCCATTTCCCAAGAGATTTCTGGGATGGTTGGAAAAGGTGAATACGGCGCTTTTGAACCCTGCCGCCTCGGCGCTCTTTACTGCCCGTCGGATCAGTTCCTGATGCCCTCGGTGAACGCCGTCAAAATTCCCAAGAGCGATGACCGTGCTTTGGATTTCTTTGATTTCTTCCAGTGAATTGAATATTTTCATCCTATATCTCCGTATGAAAAACCTTGTCCGGCTTCAGCTCCCCCTTTTTTTCCGTTTGAGCTGCCATGCCTAGAAAAACGTCGTTATAATATATTCTGATTTTGCCTTCTCCCACACTCTCCGTCGGACGGATCCGTTTGCCGTGGATAAAGTCCAGAGCTCTTTCCCGGTCGACTTCCAACTTCTGATAGGAGACAAGGGGATAGTCGGTGGGAAGAATTATCGCCGCCACCTCTTGGGAAGACATTTGCCTCAGCCGGTCGATCCCCACTGCATCTTCTATGCGAAAAACTCCGCTGGCCAGCCTGATCAGACCGGACATGGTCCCTCCCACGCCTAGGGATTCTCCCACATCCCTGCAGATGGAACGGATATATGTCCCTTTAGAACAGGCCACCCGAAAGGTGATCTTGCTGCCTTGGATCTCTTCCACCTCCAAAGCGTGGATGGTGACGGTCCTGGGCTTGATTTCCACTTCTTCCCCTGCTCTTGCGTATTCATAAAGTTTTTTCCCCTTTACTTTCAGCGCCGAATACACGGGAGGCACCTGGGTGATCTTCCCCGAAAAAGGAAGAAAAGCATCACGAATTTCTTCCCGGGTCAGATGGTCTATCTGTTTTTTGTCCAAAACATTTCCCCAAATATCGCAGGTGTCCGTACTTGTCCCCAGTTCCATGGTACAGCGATATTCCTTTCGGTCATGGTCCAAGTATTCCATGATCCTGGTGGCCGGTCCGATGCAGATAGGTAGCACGCCCGTGGCCATGGGATCAAGGGTCCCTGTATGCCCCACCCGCTTGACACCCACAACGCGGCGCACGATAGCTACACAGTCGTGGGAGGTAAAATCCTGGGGCTTATGAATGTTGATGATGCCCTTCATAATACTTTTTTCAGTTCCTCTACCATGATCTCTCGAGCATTCTCCATGGTCTTATGCAGGGTACAGCCTGCCGCCCTTATGTGGCCGCCTCCATGGTACTTTTCGGCAATATCCGCCACATCCACCTGTCGCTTGGATCGCATGGAAACCTTCACCAGGGACGTATCATTTTCTTTCAGGAGCATGGCAACTTCCACGCCTTTTATACTCCGGATGATTTCCACGATGCCCTCGCTGTGCTCCATCTTGGCATTGCACTCACGAAGCATTTTTTGCGTAAGGGTGGCAATGGCGCCTCTCCCTCCCACAATGATCTCCAACGTATCCATGACCTTGCTGTGGAGGAGCAGTTTCTCCATTGTCTCATTTTCATAGAGTTCTACGCTGACGGCATTGCTGTCAAAACCCAGGTCATACAGTTCCATGACGATCTGGTGGGTCCGCTTAGTGGTATTGGAGTACTGGAAGTTACCTGTATCCGTTGTGATGGCAGCGAATAACGCCTCCGCCCCTTCCTTGCTAACTTCAGCCTCCATGGCCAGGAGAAGATCATAGACGATCTCTCCCGTCGCCGCAGCGCCCGGGTCAATATAGTTATAATCGTATATCCCTTGGGAGGTGCGGTGATGATCCACACACATTTCTACCTTTGCCCGGTGAAACCTCTTGGCCCGCCTGGGAAATCGCTTATCGTCTCCGCAGTCCACGGCAATGGATATGTCCTGATCTCCCAGGATTTCTTGATCCTCGGTACAGTAGCCCTTGTCCAGAAACTGCAGATACTGGGGTACGGGATCCTCCACCAATATGTACGCCTTCTTGCCTAAATTGCGCAGGGTTCCACAGAGAGCAGCGGCAGAGCCCAGTGCATCTCCATCCATGAGGACATGGGGAAAAATCAAGACAGATTCTGCCTTGATTAATTCCCGCGCCATTTCCTTCAGCGAACTATTCTTCCTCATCATCTTTTTTCACCGTTTGTTTCAGAAGCTCCTCGATGTGTCTCCCGTAAGCAAAGGACGTATCCATCTTGAACAGAAGGTCCGGTATATGGCGCAGCTTGACCTGCCTTCCGATCTCCTTCTTGATCACCCCTTTGGCACCGCGGAGAGCAGTGAGAACCTCCTGGGCTCTCTCTTCTTCATCCCCGTCCTTGCCGTCAAAGACGGTCAGGTACACCGTGGCATAGCTACCGTCAGAAGTGACGTCCACTGCCGTGATACTCACCATATTGTCCAGTCTGGGATCCTTCAGCTCACGAAGAAGCATGTCGCTGACGATTCGGCGAATTTCTTCACCTAAGCGACCCGGTCTATATCCCTTTCCCATCTGTTATTTCCTTTCGATTTCCACCATGTGGAAGCATTCGATCACATCTCCCACTTTGATGTCATTGTAATTGTCTATTCCGACTCCGCATTCGTAGCCTTGTGCCACTTCCTTGGCATCGTCCTTGAAGCGCTTGAGGGATGAAATGGTCCCCTCGTGGATGACCACGCCATCTCTGACCAGTCTCACCTGTGCGTTTCTCCTTATCTTCCCGCTGGTCACGTAGGAACCGGCGATGATTCCCGCTCCGGGCACCTTGAAGGTTTCTCTTACCTCCACCTGACCCAGGACTTCTTCCTTGAACTCCGGATCCAGCATGCCCTTCATGGCACTTTCAATGTCATCGATAATGTCGTAGATGACCCTGTATGTTCGGATCTCTACCCCTTCATGCTCCGCCATGGTCATAACTCCTGCGCTGGGACGCACGTTAAAGCCGATGACGATGGCACCGGACGTTCCGGCCAATGTCACATCGGATTCGGTAATGGCACCGACGCCGGAGTGGATGATCCTCACTTTGACCTTCTCGTCGGAAAGTTTCTCCAAAGATCCGATGAGAGCTCCGATAGATCCTCTCACATCCGCCTTGATCACCAGGTTCAGTTCCTTCACTTCCCCTTCTTCGATCTGGCTAAACAGCTCTTCCAGGGAAGATCCCGATGTCCTGGCCATGACCTCTTCTCGTTGCTTCAGTCTTCTCTTCTCGGCGATCTCCTTGGCCAGCCGGTCCTCTCCTACGGCATTGAACCGGTCTCCTGCCGCCGGGACTTCAGTAAGACCCAGAACTTCCACCGCTGTGGCTGGGCCCGCCTTATGGATGGGCTCGCCCAAATGATTGGACATGAGCCTTATTCTACCGGCACTGGTCCCTGCAACGATGCTCTGCCCTACCTTGAGGGTCCCGTTGGTGACCAAAAGGGAGGCGACAGGGCCTCTCGCCTTATCCAACCTGGCTTCAATGACCGTACCCATGGCCAGTCTGCCTGGGTTGGCTTTCAATTCCAATACTTCCGCCTGGATCAGGATCATCTCCAGCAAGTTGACAATGCCCTCTCCGGTCTTTGCCGAAACAGGCACACAGATCACGTCTCCACCGTAATCTTCCACCACAATCCCGTGCTCCGTCAGGTCTTGCTTGACTCGATCCGGGTTGGCCGCCGGTTTATCGATCTTATTCACAGCGACAATGATAGGTACCCCTGCAGCTTTAGCATGGCTGATAGACTCAATGGTCTGGGGTTTAACGCTGTCATCGGCTGCAACCACCAGTACGGCAATATCCGTAATGTCTGCTCCTCGAGCTCGCATCGCGGTAAACGCCTCATGGCCCGGAGTGTCCAGGAAGACGATCTTTTCACCGTTGATCTCTACCTCAGATGCTCCGATGTGTTGGGTGATGCCACCGGACTCTCCGGCAGTAACATTGGTCTTTCTGATAGCATCCAGCAAGGAAGTCTTTCCGTGGTCTACATGGCCCATTACGGTGATGATGGGGGATCTGGGTTCCAGATCCTTTTCTCTGTCTTCAAAGAGCTCCAGCCCTTCTTCCACTTCTTCCTCTTCCACCTTTCCGATAACTACCTGGATGTTCATTTCATCGGCCAAAGTGGCTACGGTCACTTCATCTATATTCTGGTTTTGATTGGCCACTACACCCATCTTTAGAAGGGTCAAGATGACATTGGGCACCGAAACACCCACCTGCTCGCAAAATCCTGCGATGGTGATGGGAACGTTGACCACCTTTGTCCCGACGGGTAACGGTTCTGCTTCCACCTCCGGCTCAATGACCGGCTTTGGCTTGACAAATCTCTTCTTGACCTTCTTCTCCAGAGATCTAGGTTCTCTTACGGGGCCTCGACTGTCCTTCTTGCTGTACTTGCTCTTATCCCCTTGCTTTTTGGAAGAGCCTCTTCGGTCTCCCTCGGGTTTCCCACCTCTGTCAGGCTTTTTTCGCTCATCCCGCTTTGGCTGAGGTCTTGAAGATGTCCCTCGATCTGCCTGCTTGGTGTCGGTTTTTTTCGGTCCGGCCGCCTTTGCAGGTGCCGCCTTTTCCGGCTGTGCCTTGGGGGGCTGAGGTTTTTCTGCCTTGGGTTTCTCTGCCGGCTTTTCTGCCTTGAGCTTCTCCGCCGGCTTTTCCGCCTTGGGCTTCTCCGCCGGCTTTTCCGCCTGGATCTTCACTTCGTCCTGCTTTGTTTCCGCAGGCTTGATTTCATCCGGCTTTTTTTCTTCCGGCTTGGGTTGAGCAGGTGAAGCGGCCTCCGGCTTTTTTTCTTCCGGCTTTGGTGGTTCCGGCGTTACGACCTTTGGCGCTTCTGCCGGTTTTTCCGCTACTGCTGGCTCGGCAACCTGAAGGGTTTCTTTCACTTCAGCCTCTTTTTCCTTTACCAGTTCCTCTTTGGGGACCCGCTTGGGCATAGGCTTACCAATGGTCGGCTTTGGTCCTGCAGGTTTTGCTGCAGGTCTTGCTGTCGGCGTGCGTGCCGCTCTGACCGGTGTTCCGGTGGCTTTAGAACCCGTAGCAGCTTTCACTGTCCTAGTGGCTTTTGCCTTGGCCGGCTCGGCTGGCTGTGCCTTTACCTTTGCCACCTTTACTTTCACCTTGGATTCCTGTTCATGGTCTACTTCGTTTTTATGGGAAGCGACTCTTACGATCCTGGTTTCAGCCTCTTTCTTTCGCTTGGCTAGAATAATATTTCTGAGTGTCTTCTCATCAATGTCCGATAAGGGACTTCCGGCTCCCTTGACTTGGATCCCCATGGCTGTGGCTCTTTCCACCAGCTCCTTGCTGGGCATTTCCAGTTCTTTTGCCAGATCACTTACTTTCATTGTCATTAAAACACCTCCTTTTCTTTTGATTGTTCTTCATCGATCGCATTCATTATCGTATCGGCGAAGTTCCTGTCGGTCACACCGAAAACGCTTCTTCCCGATGTCCCTGTTGCATGGGACAGATCATCTGTCCTACCGTATATCCTATACGCCGTCTTGGTTTTCCCCGCCAGTTTGATCATTTTTTCCCGGCTGTTCTCCGACGCATCTTTCGCTATGATCAGGAGCTTTAGTCGCCCTTTTTCTCCGGTTACCTGGCAAGTGTTGCCACCGCTGACTAAGTTTCCAGATTTTTTGGCAAAGCCCATGTAGCTATTGATTTTTTTCTTCATAGGCAGTAAGCTCCTTTACCAGTGCCTCCATCTTTTCTTCTTCTATGTCCTGATTGAAGTTGCGCCGGAGGGCATTTTTTTTCAAGGCCTTACTCAGGCATCCACCCCTTGGGCAAAGGTATACCCCCCTCCCTTTGGCTTTTCCGGTCAAATCCAGGGTCACTTCACCTTCATAGGCGGCGATCCTGATCATCTCTTTTTTCGGTTTGGATTCCATGCATCCAACGCATCTTCTCATGGGCACTTTATTCTTCAATTTCTACGATTTCCTCTTCTATCTTTTCGGGTTCTTCTGTTGCTTGAACCTCTTGACCGTCTTCAATCACTTCTTCGGGCAAGTCTGCTACATCCTCTTCGGGCAGTTCTGCCACATCCTCTACCGGCAGTTCCGTGATTTCTTCCTCTTCATAGTACTGTGTATGGCTCTTGATATCGATCTTCCAGCCGCACAGCTTGGCAGCCAATCTCACGTTTTGTCCCGATTTACCGATGGCCAGGGAAAGCTGATAATCCGGAACAACGACAATGGCGCTCTTTTCCTCTTCGTCGATGAGTACTTCTTCCACCTTTGCGGGAGAAAGCACATTGGCAATGAGTTCTTTGGGATCATCGCTCCAAACGATGATGTCGATCTTCTCATTGAACAACTCGTCCACCACTGCCTGGACTCTAGCGCCCCGTGCGCCCACGCATGCGCCGACCGGATCCACATTCTCACTATCCGTATATACGGCGATCTTGGTTCTGGACCCAGCTTCTCTGGCGATGCTGCGGATTTCCACTGTGCCGTCTTCGATTTCCGGAACTTCCATCTCAAAGAGTCTCTTCACAAGACCGGGATGGGACCGGGAAAGAAATACCTGTGGGCCCTTGGTGGTGTTCTTTACATCCATGATGTAAACCTTGATTCTTTCGTTGACGTCGAACCGTTCCCCTTGTACCTGCTCCTTCACCGAGAGAAGACCTTCTGTCCTTCCCATATTGACAAAGATGGTATCGTTGCTCTTTCGCTGTACGGTGCCGGTGATCACTTCTCCGATCTTTTCGATATAGTCGTCAAAGATCATTCCTCTTTCTGCCTCCCGGATCCTCTGGACCACCACCTGCTTTGCCGTTTGTGCCGCGATCCGACCAAAATCCTTGGGCGTGTCGTGGTATTCCGCCTGATCTCCTATTTCAAAGGCAGGGTCAGCCGCTCTGGCTTCCTCCAGAGAAATCTGGCGATCCTCATCCTCCAGATCCTCCGCCGCAACCACTTCCTTTTTGGCGATTACGTCGATATCCCCCAGTTCTCTGTCGATTTTTACCTCGACGTTGCCGTCCACGCCGTAGTTCTTTTTATAAGCGGATATGAGAGCGGACTCGATTGCCTCGAACAGCAACTCCTTTGCTATCCCCTTCTCTTTTTCCAACTCATCAATCGCTTCAATAAATTGTTTGTTCATCGTCTATACTCCTTTAAAAAATAACTGCCAGTTTCGTCTTTGCGACCTGATCCTTGGAAAGTTCCATGGTCTCTCCTTCCTCCATTCGCAAAGTGATATCACCATCCCGATAGTCCAAAAGCTCTCCTGTGAATATCTTTTTTCCATCGATTCCCTTGTACAGACTGACGTCCACCAGGCTTCCCAGATATCGCTCAAAGTGCTCCTTCTTGATCAGTTCCCTATCCATCCCCGGGGAAGATACCTCCAAATAGTAATTTCCGGCAATGGGGTCTGCCTCGTCCAATTTTTCGCTGAGATATCGGCTGACCTTCTCGCAGTCCTCTGTGCCGATATTCCTGTCCGCTCCATGGAGCTTATCGATGTAAACCCTGAGAAACCAGTCCTTCGCCTCTTTGACGTACTCCACATTGTACAGTTCATACCCTTCCGCCTTGAGAAAGTCCGCGAGGATGTCCCCCACCGTCTCTTTTATGGTTTTCTTTGCCATATCGGCTCCTTTACATAAGTGAAGAGCGGGCATTGCCCACTCCTCAAAATAACTTACCAATTTAACAGTATCAACTATACCACAGTTTTTAGCCCTTTGCAAGCATTTCCGCCGTAAATCATGTTTCCTCTCAGGGAAGAGATGGCCGAAATTCCTAGATCAAATATTTGTTACGAAAATAATCTTCGAAACTGGAGACTGTGCCTCGGATTCTCAGGGTAAAATCCTGGAATCAGTTAGTTTTTACTTTTACCATTCCCTCTATACAGTTATCTCATCACATAGCGATGATAGCTTCTGTAAACGAAGGGAAGCAGGGCTAAAGAAATCACGCCATAAAATAGCAGGATGAAAGGGATCTGCCGGAAAACCGTTTCCCCCACTTGGTAGATCAGTGGCAGTTTGATGCAGTTCATAATGTTCATCAGCTGATCCGGGGTCAGTTTGAACAAGGTGTCGAAGGGCAATGCTCTGCCGACGAAGGGCGAGACACAAAAGAGAACAAAGGGAACAGCAACGGCGAGACTTGTGGAATGGGTCTTTGCAGCGATGAGCATGGATGTGGTGACAGAGATTAAGCCGGCCACATAACCACCCAGCAGGATCAGCAAGTACTGTTCCATATATGTTACTGCGTAAATACTGTAACTCTGCCCCACCTGGACCGGTGTGCTACTGCCGCTGATGCCCATGACCCCGAAGGATATGACCGATAATATTATCATGCCTCCCCAATACACTGCTGTAGCCATCATGAGCCCTGCCCATATTTTGGTCCGCACCGCCTTTGTCTTTCCGTACCGGGAAGAGAAGAATATCCCATCGGCACCCAGCTTAAACTCATCAGCGAAGATGCCCGCCCCCAAAGCACCGATGAGAATAACTAGCACCAAACCGTAAGTGGTCCCTTGAAGCCGCATGGTATCCCAAGACTCGGCCGCTTCGTAGTGAAATGGGGGTTTGGCTTTCTGGAACTGATTATGAAGAAATTCTCTTTTCTCCGGGGTGTCCCCATATTCACGGATCATTTGAGCGATATTGTTTTCCCTCACCTGGTATAGGTCTTTTGCCGCCTCAGGGGTGATGGTCAGTATAGCATTGGGATCATATTCCTCTTTCCAACTGATGATGTCATTGATCATAAACTCTATATCCATGTAGGTTTGTCCCGTTTCGGCGTAGACCGCCTCGGGAGTACCTTGGGGATATTGGCCGGCTATCCGGTGCCTTTCGGCAGTGACCAGAGAAAGAACTTCCGGCGTCAAGTCTCCTGCCCATTTGTTTTTTTCTGCAGCTAGCGTCCTGGCGGCACCCGGCCCTTTATGGAGCACGCCGTTTTTATCCAGATATTGGTTACTTCCAATGGCGAAGATGCTGAACACGATGGCCAGGAGGAAGGCAGCGGTAAGCAAGATTCTGTTCATTCTTTTTGAGAATATTTTTTTCAACTCATATTTAAGCACGATTTTCTCCCCCTCTTTCTCCGAAATAATGGAGCACCACATCTTCCAAAGTATTGGTTCCTATTCTTTGGCAAATATCGGCCACGCTTCCCTCACCGACGATCCTTCCTTCGTTCATCAGGAATACCTGTTTTGCAATAGCTTCAATGTCAGATACGATATGTGTGGATAGGAGCACGATTCTATCCTCTGCCATATTCTCGATCAAATTGCGAAACCGGATCCGCTCCATTGGATCAAGGCCTGCCGTTGGCTCATCCAAAATCAGTATCTTGGGGTCGTTTAACATGGCCTGGGCGATCCCGATCCTCCGCTTCATTCCGCCGGAGAGCCTCTTCATTTTTTTCCCTTTCTCTCCTTTCATGCCCACCATATCCAGCAACATAAAGATGCGACGGCGTGCGACCGGTGTCCTGATCCCCTTTATAGATGCGATGTACATCAGATAATCCTCTACCGTAAGTTCAGGGTAGTAGCCGAACTCCTGGGGAAGATAGCCCAGTATCTTTCGATATTCCTGGTCCAGGGAAAAAATCTCTTTCCCATCATATGTAATGGTGCCGCCGGTTGGGTGCATCATCGTACACAGCATGCGCATCAGCGTCGTCTTACCCGCACCATTGACCCCCAAAAGTCCGTGGACCCCGCCGGCCAAATGCAGAGACACCCGATCCACTGCTCTGAACTTCCCGAATTCTTTTGTGACTTTATCCAAGGTGAGTTCCATCTAACATTACCTCCTCATAACGATTGCTATTTTTAAGGACCCTCCAAAGGGACATGACCGTAAATCCTCCCGCCAAGAAAAGCATCAGCCCCCACAGTCCCGGAGTGATCATTTCATAAACTTCTTCTCTCATCACGATCAACATCCATAGACTGTTGACCCCCACACAAGCAACGATCGCAATGACCTCATCTAAGTGCTTTTTCCCGCAAAGGATGAAAAAGCAGATGGATGTAGCTACCAGCACGGGAAAGACCAGCTGGGTCAGCAACGCAAACAGGGAGATCGCCTGGGTGCTTGTGGTGATCAGGCAGAACCCCGACAGCATGAGGACATCCACCAGTCCGAAGGCAATCAACTTTGCTGAATATACCTGCCGCAAGGTGTAGTAGGTCGTTCCTTCTATTTCCATGGATTTGCTTGTCTTGTTCCTCCAGATTTCCGGCACGGCCAGAACCACAAAGAGTGCTGCTGCAATGCTCATGGCTCTTTGGGTTTCTTGAGACGCCGATGAAAGGGACAAAATCCCCCAAACGCCCAGGAGAAGGATCCCCTGAAATAACCACCAGCGCTTTTCGATCAAGCCTACCTGGATCCTAAAAAACTCCCCATAGCTTAACTTTCCGCTCATTTGAGAGGCGTAAAACACCTCTATAGAATTATCCACTGCTCGCGTGATGGCAGTCTCCCTTGGAAAGACAGAACTTTCTCGCCCGATCGTCCTCAACTGCTCTGCCACCCGGCTGCCTCTGTTCTTTTCATGGCTCATGCTTCCCTTCCTCCTTATCTTCAAGCAAGGTGATCAGTTTATCCTTTGCCTGCTTTAACCTGTACTTTACAAGGGGCAAACTTATTCCACAGACCCTTGCAATATCCTTCTGCTTCATATCCATAAAGTAGCGAAAGACAATGACCTCCTGAAATTCCTCCGGCAGCTTCCCCACGGCCTCTTTTATATCCATCCGTGCAGCCCATCTTCCCGCAGGGTCATTCTCTCCTTTTTCTCGTAAGACTCCTGCTATCCGGCCTTCCTCCACAGAGATAGGCCACTCTTTCTTTCCTCTGTGGTAATCCTTGCACACATTCCCGGCAATGGTGTATAGGTAGTTTGCCAGCTTCCCTCTGTGCTTATACATGGGCAGCCTGCGAAAAAAATTGGCAAAAACATCCTGAGTCAAGTCTTCGGCCACTTGAAGATCCCACGTCCGATAATGACAATAATTCAAAATATCCGAATAATATTTGCCGACAAAAATCTCCATGGCCCTTTCGTCGCCATTCCTCATTTTATGAACTAAGATATAGTCGCTCTCCATGGTTTCCTTCTCCGATGCTCAGCTAAAGTCCTCTATATTCAGTATAACGATCTGCAAGTGGAAAAAGATAGGATTTTTCTCCGGTTTCTCCGGTTCACTTTTTTCCACATGGCCGTCCGCGGAGATGACAACACCAATTTCTTGTTGACTAAATAGTCTGCACGGCTAAATTCTTGACATCTATTGGTATAAGGGTGAAAGTCAGGACAAACTCCTGACTTTCTTCTTCCTTGCCCCAGATGTCAAGATTCTTCACTTTCGTATCCTAAAGCATTTTGTTGTCCCTCCAACAAAAACGGCTATTCTTCCCAAATCCCCACCTGCAAAATCCTAACTTCCATGGGTCAAAAGTGGGTTTTCCAAGATTTTATCGATCCCAAAGCCCGTAAATGAAAAAAAGTTTCCTCAGCCCATGCCGGATCAAAAAACAACCGGTAGACTGACTGCCGGTTGGAAAAATACTTGTTCACGTTCTGGGTTTTCAGGGGCGGCCCCAACATTTGATATATCGGGAAAACCCCCTCTTCATGGGGAAGAGGGGGCCTAGTTCC
>JBMNVE010000034.1:0-18644 GCA_050946655.1 Anaerovoracaceae bacterium | reverse complement strand
ATTGTCTCTCCTTTTGGGAGGACAACTCTTGCTCCAAAGTCTATCTTCGGCTCAAAGAGCCACGTAATATTGTACCATTTATTCCTTACCGGTACAACGGTTTTTCTTTTCCTATAGCCGGTGCAAAAACAATCCGCTGCCCAGTTTCGGCTCAAACCAGGTGGACTTGGGCGGCATTACTTTCCCTTGGTCGGACACCTCCATCAGATCGGAAATATCCACAGGATGAACAGCAAATGCCACCTGCATATCCTGACTGACTCTTCTCTCCAATTCCTCTAATCCGCGGATCCCTCCGATAAAATCTATCCGGTTATCCGTCCTAGGATCCTGAATGCCTAATATGGGTGCCAACAGGTGATCCTGGAGGATGGCAACATCCAAGGAATCCACGATATCTGAGGAAATGATTTCCTCTCTCGCTGTTAATTTGTACCATGTTCCATCCAGGTACATCCCAAAGGTGTGCTTCTCTTCCGGGCGATAAGGGGAAGTCGGCGCTTCCTCCACTCGGAATCCCGCCTCCTTCACCTTGGTCAGGAACCCCCGGACCGTATTGCCGAAGAGATCCTTTACCACCCGGTTATAATCAAAGACCTTTAAGTGACTGTCCGGGAAGATGACCGCCATGAAATAATTGAACTCTTCCTCGCCGGTATAGCCGGGATGTTCATCCCGCCTCTTCTGTCCTACCTTGCAGGCAGAGGCACTTCTATGATGACCGTCTGCAATATACAGACAGGGGATCTCTGTGAAAAGCCCGGAAAGGCCGGAGATCACATTATCGTCGGTCACAGTCCATAGGGTATGTTGCACCCCGTCTCCTGTGGTGAAGTCGTATTGGGGAGCGTTGTTCTGCAGGTAACCCTCCAGAAGCATCTTGATTTTCTTATTGTCCCTGTAAGTCAAGAACACCGGCTCCGTATTGGCATTGCATACATCAAAATGCCTGATCCGATCCTGTTCCTTTTCTACACGGGTGTGTTCGTGTTTTTTGATCACATCGTTCAAGTAGTCATCCACAGATACACAGCCCACCAAACCGATCTGGATATTCCCGTCCATCACCTGCTTGTAGATGTAGAACATGGGTTTGGCCTCTTCCAGGAAGACCCCCTTGCGAAGAAAGTCTTCAATGTTCTCCTTGGCCTTTTCATAAACCGCAGGGTCATAGGCATCTTCCACCTGAGGAAGATCGATCTCGCTGCGGCAGATCCGCAAGAAACTGAAGGGATTTCCCCGGGCCATCTCTGCCGCCTCTTCACGGCTCATCACATCGTAGGGCAGGGATATCACCTTATCTGCAAACTCTTTATTGGGCCTTATGGCCCGGAACGGTCGTACAGTTGCCACTTATTTCACCTCTTTTAGTATTCTTTCTATGACTTCTTCTATACTCATCCTGGTGGTATCAATTTCCACCGCATCCTCCGCTTTGCGAAGGGGATTCAGTTTTCTCGTCATGTCATTGTGATCCCGCTGATTGATGTCCTCCAGCACCTGATCCATAGTCACGGTGCTCCCCTTTTCTTTCATTTCCAGGTATCGCCTTCTGGCTCTCTCCTTGGGATCGGCGGTCATGAAGAACTTGTATTCGGCATAGGGCATCACGTTGCTTGCAATGTCCCTTCCATCCATGACCACATGGTGGGATTTTCCGATCTCCCTCTGCAGGGACACCAGCTTTTTCCTGACACTCTCCACAGCCGAACAAGCCGACGCCATCGCTGAGATTTCCGGAGATCGGATCCGACCGGTAACGTCCTCTCCGTCTAAATAGATGCTCCCTTGAGAAAAACGGATATCCGTCCTTTCCAGCATCTCTTCAAGGCGTTTTTCATCATCCAAAGGAATGCCTTCTCTGATTATCTTGTATCCTACGGCGCGATACATGGCTCCCGTATCCACATAGTCGATCTGCAGTGCCTTTGCAACTGCTTTTGCAATGGTGCTCTTTCCTGCCCCTCCGGGACCGTCAATGGCGATTCTCATCATCGTGCCCTTTCTACTTCCTCTTGCTGCCCATGAGTTTTTCGATCTCAGAAATAAATGTGTTGATATCGGTAAACTGACGATAGACCGAAGCAAACCGAACATATGCAACTTCATCCAGATCCTTCAATTTTTCCATGATCAACTCGCCGATAAACGTGCTTTTCACTTCTTTTTCCAGCATATTGTTGAGGCCACGCTCGATTTCATCCACGACTCTTTCCATCTCCGACAGGGGGACGGGACGCTTTTCACATGCTTTGATGATCCCGTTGAGTATCTTGTTCCGATCAAAAGGCTCTCTTCCTCCATCCTTCTTGATGACGATCAGGGTGATTTCCTCAATCTTCTCATAGGTGGTAAACCTTTTTCCGCACTGTTCACACTCTCTTCTTCTACGGATGGCATTGCCTTCCTCAGTATGCCTTGAATCTATTACCTTTGTCTCTTCGCTTTCACAAAATGGACATCTCATCGCAGTTCCTCCCACACAATGAACAACAGTCAGTAGTGCAATTTTACTACAGATTACGGTTTGTAACAAGAGTGTAGAGCATTTCCTTCCGTTTCACGGAAAAGGAGAATTCCGATAAAAACGGAATTCTCCTAATTATTACACGAGACCAGCTTTACTGTTTTTTTTCTGTTGTGAGCTCATCCACAACTTTTGCGTTATCCAGAATCAGATCCAATACCTTTTCCGTATAGGCATCTCGCATGATGTTATCTTTTCCGGCAGTCTCCTCGTAGCTCTTACCGTTGAGTTCCTTGTAGGTCTCTTCGGTATATCCGTGTTTTTCTAGGCTCTTCTTGATGAAGTCCTGGTACTCCTTCTTATCTACCTCGATCCCTTCCTGCTCTGCAATGTAGTACAGGACCATTTCCTGCTTGACCACGATTTTCGCATATTGATCCACCTGTTTATTGAAGGTCTTTTCGTCCATCCCCATCTGCTGCTTGAGAAAGTCTTCAAACTTCATGTTGTACTGCTTCGCATAGCTCTTGTACGTCTCAACTGTCTTTTCTTTGACGCTGTCTACTTTTTCCTTGGGGTATTTCTCCTTGCCGTCTTTGTCCTTCAGTACCTCGGAACTGGTCAGGATCTGGGTCCAAAGATAGTCCTTCTGCTTGGCGATCTCTTCTGCTTCCTTGGATTTTTTGAGTTCTTTCTTGACCGCTTTTTTATACTCCGCCACGTTTTTTTGCTTACTATTGTTCTTGACGAACTCATCATCCAGCACCGGGACCACCTTTTGCTGTTTTGCATCTACCGTAACGGTGAACTCTACGTCCTTGCCGGCCACTTCTTTCTTTGTGTAGTCTTTAGGGAATTTCAACTTCAATGTCTTTCTATCCCCGACTTTTACACCAACAAGGCCGGATTCAAAACCTTCGATGAACTGTCCTGACCCTATGGTCAGGCTGGAGCCCTGGGCACTTCCGCCTTCGAAACTTTTTCCGTCTATTTTTCCTTCATAGGTTATGACGATGGTATCCCCGTTTTCTACGGTGCCTGTCTTCACTTCTTTTACGGTCGCCGCCGCTGCAAGCCTATTATTGATTTCCGCCTCTACATCTTCATCGGTTACGGATACCTTATAGGATAATACTTCCAGACCTTTGTAATCACCCACCTTGATGTATTCCTTAAGGTCTACGTCGCTGTACGGCTTCCCACAGGAGGCCAAGCTCAGTGCAGCAACGATACAGATAGCAAATACGACTGCAATTTTTCTCTTGTTCATACAATCCCTACTCTTCCAACTAATTTTGTTACAGATTTCACGTGACTCATTATTGTCTGCAAACCTTAAAACAAACTAAAATGTTTATTTAACATTTTTTGCGGTTTCGCAAAGTTGGGCAAAGGCGGCCGCATCATGGATGGCCATTTCAGCCAGCATCTTTCTGTTGATTTCAATCCCGGACACACGCAGTCCATTCATCAGTTTGCTATAGGAGATCCCGTTCATTCTTGCTCCTGCGTTGATCCTGGCGATCCAAATTCTTCTGTACTCTCTCTTCCTCTGCTTACGTCCCACGTATGCAGATCGCAACGACCGCATCACCGCCGGGTTTGCCGCACGGAAGACCTTGCTTTTCTGACCATAAAATCCTTTGGCCAGCTTCAATACTTTTTTATGTCTCTTATGGGCGTTTACACCCTTTTTTACTCTTGCCATTTCCTTTTACCTCCACATGATTATTTGCACATTGCATTCTTGATTCTCTTCAAATCGGCACTGGTCAAGGTTGTTGCCTTGCGCAGCCTTCTCTTTCTCTTTTGGCTCTTCTTTGTGAGTATATGACTTTTGAATGCCTTGTTCCTCTTTACTTTTCCCGAACCGGTCAATTTAAATCGCTTGCATGCGCCTCTGTGAGACTTCATCTTATTCTTCGCCATGGTTTTTTCCTCCTGATATCATTAGTACTTCATTATTTATCTGTTTTCGGTGCCAAAAACATAGTAAGGCTTCTTCCTTCGAATTTGGGTTTTTTCTCCACCACCGCAATCTGTTCAACCGCTTCTGCAAATTTGTTCATCACTTCAAAGCCTTTGGCCGTGTAATCCCTTTCTCTTCCCCGGAATCTCAGGCTTACCTTTACCTTGTCTCCGTCTTTAAGGAATTTAGATGCCGTATTGGCCTTGACCTGCACATCATGATCTTCGATGAATGTGGACAGCCTGATTTCCTTCACCTGCGTTGTCTTCTGCTTTTTCTTGGCTTCCTTTTCCTTTTTTTGGATTTCGTAGCGATATTTGCCGTAATCCATTAGCTTGGCCACCGCCGGCCTTGCATTGGGTGATATGCAAACCAGATCCAGATTTTTTTCTTCCGAAAGGCGTAGCGCCTCTTCTCTGGACATGATTCCCAGCTGTTCTCCATCATTGCTGATGACCCTTAATTCCCTGTCACGAATTTCTTCGTTGATCAAATTTTCCTTACTGATGGTATTGCACCTCCTCATAAATAAAATGAAAGCGGATAAAACTATCCGCTCTCAAGACACACCTTTGGTGTTGTTCCCTGTTATAGACCCGGCAGCTAAGCGCCACCAAGGTGAGAAGCGGATAACTTCTTCTTTGCACTAAACAAATATACACTATGCGGCGGTTTCTGTCAAATGCTTTTTCCTTTATTTTCTCACCCCATTGCGGACAACCACTTGCCTGGCAATTTCTATTTTACAATGCCGATTATCGGTGATATATTGGTATTGAGAAATTAGGGAGAAGAGAGGAAAGGAGAGAATTAGGTGAGAAAGATATTTGCAATCGTTTGCACTCTGTTACTTGCCATAAGTATAGCAGGCTGCGGAAGTGAGGGTGACAAGGTATCCTACGGCTCTCTTGAGTTTGTGCCACCGCCAAACTGGGTGGACCAAACCACTGAAAGCCAGGGGCACTACTATGACGATAGCCAGGGCTATTTTACGGCTAACTTGATGATCCATGAAGTCAACGAAGAGAATTTTCTTTATGCCGATGAGGGGATGGAAGAATACAGAGGCTATATGAATTACCTTCAAAATGACGAGCCCACATACCGCGGTGATTTAGAAGAGTCCCCGGCCAGGGTGGACGGCCATGATGGTGTTGCCATCACATATTCTCTGGACTACAGCAAGTCTAAACATGAGAACGAGCAGGGCTGGGGTATTGCATATTTCACAGAGATCATCGTCCCTTTCGATGAGACGGTATATTATTTTATCTTGGAAGAAGCGAACCGGGGAGCGAAAAAGGAAGTCTTCGACGAATTTATGAAATCCGTGGAAATCGATCGTTGACGACGGCCATCCCAGGCCCTTGAAACAATCTTGTTATGGAATACCAAAGCGGATGGATTGCACATCCGCTTTTTTTCGACAATTTACGACCCACCATATACAATCTTGCGTTTGATTACCTCGTGTCAATCATCTTGCAATTTACTCTGCCTATATGTATAATGGTACAGAAGTTTTATATCACAGGAGGAAAGATATGTTCCGATTTAGACGAAAAGTGACAGGTGGGGAACAGGTACCTTCCCTGATCCCAAAAACATATTTGGACGTCATGTCCAAGAAGATGATAGAGAACGATGAGATCGATAGTGAATTGTACCCCAAGTACAACGTCAAACGTGGCCTGAGAAATGCCAATGGTACAGGTGTTGTTGTGGGCTTGACCAGGATCGGCGAAGTCATCGGCTACGAAACAGATGAAAACCGAAATAAAATTCCCGTTGAAGGGCAACTTTACTACAGAGGATATGAGATACAGGATCTCGTGCAAAGCTATATTTCCGAGGAGAGATTTGGCTTTGAAGAGGTTACCTACTTGCTCCTATTCGGTGATCTTCCTACGCAAAAGCAGTTAAACGAGTTCAAGAGGCTTATCGGCGAGAAGAGAAATCTCCCGGCAGGCTTTGCCCGAGATATGATCCTTACTGCGCCGTCCAAAAGCATCATGAACAAACTGTCCAGGAGCGTGCTGGCTCTGTACTGTTATGATGAAAACCCGGATGACACTTCCGTGTCCAATGTTCTTCGTCAGTCCATCGATTTGATCGGGAACTTCCCGGCACTGATCGCCTATGCTTACCAGGCCAAGCAGAGCTTCTTTGCCAACGAAAGTATGCATCTTCACTATCCGGTAGCCGAGCTGTCTACAGCTGAAAATATTTTGCGCATGCTGCGGCCCACGGGAGAATATACACCGCTGGAGGCGAAGACTCTGGATCTCTGCTTGATTCTCCATGCGGAGCACGGTGGCGGAAACAACTCGTCATTTACTACCCATTTGGTTTCATCCTCCGGGACTGATACCTATGCTACCATTGCTGCGGCGGTAGGCTCTCTCAAGGGACCTCGCCACGGCGGTGCCAACATTGCCGTGATCAATATGATTGCTGATTTGAAAAAGAACGTGAAGGACATCACCAACTATAAGGATGTGGATAATTATTTGATCAAGGTGCTGAAGGGGCAGGCAAACGATGGAAGTGGACTGATCTACGGTATCGGACATGCCATCTATACTTTGTCGGATCCTCGTGCCGTCCTTCTCAAAGGCATGGCAAAGAAATTGGCCAGCAACAAGGGCCTCATGGATGATTACATGCTTGTGGAACATATTGAAAAGCGCTCTCCGGAGCTGTATGCACAGGTAAAGGGTGAGAGCAAGCCTATGTGTGCCAATGTGGACCTATACTCGGGCTTCGTATATGATGCACTGGATATCCCGGTGGACATTGCTACACCTCTGTTTGCCACCGCTCGTCTGTCCGGCTGGTCGGCCCACAGGCTTGAGGAACTGATTGCAGGGAAAAAACTCATGCGGCCGGCTTACAAAAATGTACAGGCCCGGAAGGAATATGTTCCCATGCAGCAGCGAAAAGAGCCCAACAAAAAAGAAACCGCAAAAAAAGAAGCGGCTGCAAAAAAAGAGGCCGCAGCCAACAGGAAGGATTCGGCCAAGAAAGACTCCCCAAAGAAATAGAAGGATCTCAAGGGCGCTGTTCCACATGTACGATGTGGTCGGCGTCCTTTTTCGTTGTGACGGATGGTCCTCCGACCCCGTCCATATCCTTGAGCTTTTTTCTCGTATAGCATTTGAGGATGATGCCTATGAAAAGCACAGCCAGCAATGCGATAATTCCTCCAATTTCAAAGGGCGTCACGGTAACTACCTCCTACCTATCTTTTCCGGGCGAACCATCGAATTACTCTTATATCCGATCCGATGCTCAAACCAAAAGCGATCCCCGTCAAACCCGTCAAGCTGAAGAGTACGATTGCCAAAGGTTTTTTCTCTTGCCCGGGTTCATCGGCCTGCACTTTCTGTGTTGGAATAGGATCCGCCACATCCCCTACGAGGGTGGGTTCTGCAGGCTTAGATTCTTCACGGGATCCGGTGGGATTTTTCTTTACTGCACCATCAGTCTCCTCAACTGCCACATAAGCCTTCCTATTCTCTTCATGCTCGGATAGAGATGGCTCCTGAGGAATCTCTACCAAAGGCGTTTCTGCTTCCTTGGGAATCTGGGGCTTCACTGACATCTGGGGCTCCCCAGGGGTTTTAAGATCTTCCGCCGGTGAAACTTCAATATGGACCATAATGGTCACTCGCCCATTGAGTCCCCCTGTAACTTCCAGTTCAATAGGAACGGCTACCTCTTCGTCCTGAAATAAACTCTCCTGTAGTAACCCATATGCGCTTTTATCCAGGGCAACCTCAGGTAATTGAGGATAGTCATCGTTTGGCAACCGGGTATCGGGATTTCTCGCCCCATTGACTGTACACGGCATCTTGTACATCTCGTAATCGGACTTTTCCAAAATCAGCTGCTCCAGCTGCTTCTCATCCATGTGTAATAATTGTTCCGTTGTGATTTCTACATCTTTCGCATAGATACAACCGTACCCGAAATGACCGCTCAGTCCGTGAGTGGCTCGTTCCTCCAGGGATGGCCCCTCAACTCCGACGGCGATTAAGGCTCCTGCAAAAAACAGGGTACATATGAGAAAAATGTAGAATCTTCTACGCATCAATTCCGGTCATCCTTTCATCGGTGCACATTTTACCAAATCTCATCAACATGTTTTCTCTTCTTGCATAAGTTGCATGTTTTTTTAGATAAACTGTCATGATCCCATTTTTTTCCGAAGGCTCTTGCTATAAGTCCGTCCCACCGGAAGTCTAGTCCCGTCTCTCATGACCACCTCATTATTTTTCATGGAAGCGATCTGGCGAAAAGCGGCAATGTATGCTCTATGGATGCGAACAAAGCCTTTTTTGGTTAGCAGGTTTTCCAGCTTGCCCATGGTGGAGTAAAACTCAAAGGTCTCTCCTTCATAGTGTACTGTAATGATCCGTTGGACAACCTCAAAGTAGTGGATGTTTTTCAAGGGGATGTTCCTGGTTTCTCCGGCACAGGTAAGGGTCAGGACCTCTTCTTGTCGAGCGTCCACTCTCTTTTTCGCCTTCAGCAATACTTCTTCGAATTTCTCAGTACCGATGTCTTCTTTGATAAAATAGTGGAGAGGATCCACATCGAAGGATTCAAATACCCGTCCCCTATCCACCGTCAAGAAGACGATTTCATTGGCATAGCCACTATCCCTCAAGGTTTTCGCTGTCTCCATGCCGTTCATTTTATTTCCGAAATGAATGTCCATATAAATAAGGTCCACCGCATTGGGGTTCTCCGGCAACTCAAATAAAAGTTTTTCACCGCTGATATACCCGCTCACCTTCAACTGTAAGTCATACTTCTTATCCAGCTTCTCCAATAAATTTGTATACTCTCTGATGATGCTCTGATCGTCATCACAAATGATAATGTGCATAAATACCAACCTGAAAGAGACTATATGATTTCACCTTTGCTGTATGATAACATTTTAACAAATTCTTGGCAAGCCTTCTCCGTACAGTACGTCCAACTTTCGACTCCCCCCTAGATGGGTCCGCAGGATGGTCCCCCTGCCTTCCGTGACTTCTCCGATCACTTTAGCATCCCTACCGTTTTCGGCTTTTTTCATGGCCTCCAACGCCTGCTCTTCTTGCTCAGGTGGGACGATGACCACCATCTTTCCCTCATTACCCATATAAATCGGATCCAGTCCCAAGATATCGGCAAAGGCTTTCACATCATCCTTAACCGGGATATCCTCCTCCCCGATGACGATCCTGCACCGAGAAGAATCGGCGATCTCGTTGAGTATGGTTCCTAGTCCTCCTCGAGTGACATCTCTCATGGTCCTCACTTGTATGCCGTGAGAAAAAAGGCTCTCAACGATATCGGAAAGGCAGGCACAGTCGCTTTCAATGTGATTTTCTATCTCCATCCTACTACTCAGGATGCATGCATGATGATCTCCGAGGGTCCCCGAAAGTATGATTTTGTCCCCGGGGACGCAGTTTGTCGCACTTACATTCCTTCCTTCCGGGATCCTGCCGATCCCCGTTGTATTGATGTATAGCCCCCCACACCCTTCAATGACCTTCGTATCTCCTGCCACAATGGCCACACCGGCCTTTTGTGCTTCTATAGCCATAGAAGCAACAAGGGTGTCAAGCAAGGACAGTTCCAAGCCTTCTTCCAGGATGAATCCACAAGTCAAATATTGGGGCTCTCCGCCCATCATGAGCAGGTCGTTCACTGTACCGCATACACAGAGTTTGCCAATGTCTCCCCCTTTAAATACGAGAGGAGTCACTACAAAGGAGTCCGTGCTCACCGCTACTTTTCCGGGTAGCTTCAGGACCGCCGCATCCTCCATTCTATCCAGGATGTCGTTTCTGAAATGCTTTCCAAAGATTTCCTTCATCAACTCTCCGGAGTCCTTACCTCCGCTGCCATGGGCCATGGTGATTTTTTTCATTATTTCTCTCCTTCGGCTCCCCTGTTCCTATACCATATCCCGCAGGATCCTTCCGATGAAATCATACAAGGGCCATAGGGCGTTACAGGACTGCAAGCAGCTGCAAACATGGGACATTCTGCCGGATCTTTCCTTCCGATGATCACATCACCGCAAAGGCAGTCCGCAGGAAGCTCCATATCCTCATCCAGCCCTCGGCTTCCACCGTCCAAGGCGGCATATTCACCTTTCAGGTATAGGCCGGAATTTTCAATTGCCCCTAAGCCTCTCCACATGGCGGGGCCGGCCTCAAAACATCTGTCCAGGATCTCCCGCGCCTTTGGATTCCCCTTTGATTTCACAACATTTTTATAGAGATTATCCACTTGACTCTCGCCTCTGTCGAGCATTCGAGCAATGTCATAAATCGCAGCCAAAATGTGCTCTCCCTGGAATCCTCCTACCACAAAGGGCTTTTTATATTTTTCAGCAAGAAAATCATATGCATCACTTCCGATGATGACGCTTACATGGCCCGGACACAAAAAAGCATCGATGTCCTCCTGCTTCTCACATATCCACGTAAGGGCAGGGATCACCGTCTTTAGCGCAGTCACCAGCCTGATGTTCTTCACCCCTCTTTTCCATGCCTCATCTATCATCAGTGCATAGGCAGGGGCTGTGGTTTCAAAGCCTACCGCAGCTACCACAAAGGTTTTTTCAGGATCCTTTTCCGCTCTATGGATGGCCTCAAAGGGCGAATACATCAATTGAATGTTCGCTCCTCTCCCCTTCATATCCGAAAGGGTCCCACGGCTACCGGCCACCTTCATCATATCCCCAAAGGTGAGGAGCTCATGGCGGTCCATGAGGGAGTATTCTATGCACTTATCGATGTAGGCAGTAGGGGTCACGCAGACGGGACATCCCGGGCCACTGATCAACCGGATCTTCGGAGAAATCAAACTGCGGATGCCATTCTTGAAGATGGCAGCCGTATGGGTCCCGCAAACTTCCATGATTTTTATTTCAGGCCCTTGGTATCCGGATAAATATGCAACGATTTCCTTGATATCCATCCTATCTCTCTTCCAGATCCGCAAAGATCTCTATCAGTTCTTCGGCCTTGTCCTTCTCCATCACTTCAATGGCGCACCCTGCATGGACCAAAACATATTGCCCCACCTGAGCATCTATCAGGCCAACATTCACCTCCACCGTGTTTCCCCCAAAATCGGCCTTGGCTGTATCCCCCTCAAGGGAGATGATTTTTCCCGGCATTGCAATGCACATTTATTTTTCCTCCTCAGGCAACTTACATACATCCACCCAGTCCAAAGACCGAGAATAAGTGTAAAGTTCATCACACGTCATTTCTGCGGCACTGTTACTGCTTCCGCAAGCGGGAAAGACGGTTTTGAACCGCTTCATGGATTCATCGGCGTATACCTGCACCGACGGGTTATCCACACCAAAGGCACAAACTCCTCCTACCTGGTGTCCGGTAAATGCCAAGACTTCATCGGCGGAAAGCATCTTTGCTTTGTGCCCGAATCGTCTTTTGAACTTTCCGTTGTGGACCCTTGCATCCCCGGCTGTCTGGATGAGAATGCATCCTTCATCAGGTGTCTTGAAAGAAAGGGTCTTGCATATCCTGGCAGGCTCTACTCCAACGGCTTTGGCGGCCAACTCCACCGTTGCCGATGATACATCAAACTCAAGGATGCGATCTTCGATTCCCGCCTCCCGAAAATATGCTCTCACCTTATCGATTGCCATAAATATCTCCTCCTTTCGCCCCAATATAGGCTTGTCCCAGGGCGATGCCTCCATCATTGGGGCTGACAGATACATTGTAATACACCGAGTACCCGGCAGAGCGAAGGCCGGCCAAGGCTCCTTCCATCAAAATCTTGTTCTGGAACACCCCTCCCGTTAGCGCCACTTGTTTCACCCCAAATCGGTCATCGATTTTTTTCACCTCTTCTACGATCATATGGGTTATCCGCAAGTGAAAGGCCAAAGCCAGATCGTCAGCTTCTTCCTTTCCCGGGTTCTTCCTGGCCCTTGCAGCGGCATCTTCCAAAAGGATGGCACACTGCCCTTCATAGCTATTATGATCACAGATCCCCAGCATAGCCGAGACTCCGTCAAATAATCTTCCCATGCTGGAACTTCGTATGATGTTGATCTTGCTTTCCAGCGCCCTCTCCGTCAACTCTATTTCCCGATGTTCCAAGGTCCCGTTATCCGTAGCGTATTGGATCATATCATCTATATCCACTAGGATACCCTCTTCCCCGGCTTCATAACCACCATGCCTGTCATGAATGAAGCTCAGGGCCGATTTCCAGCCATCCTTCATGGATGTATCCCCACCGATGAGGTTGACATAGCGGAGGTGATTCACTCTTTCATAAGAGGCACCATCACAGAGTAGGAACTCTCCTCCCCATATGGCTCCGTCTTCTCCATATCCCGTGCCGTCAAAACTGACACCGATCACCTGTCCCTCCAGCCTGTGTTCTGCCATCACCGATGCTACATGGGCATGATGATGCTGTACCTTCACAAGGGGAAGATCCCTCTCCGCCGCATATTTTTCCGCAAAGGCGGTGGTATAATACAGCGGGTGCAGGTCGCAGACCACTCGATCCGGCTTGATCCGCAGCAGCTTTTCCATATGCACCAAGGTTTCCTCATAGTTCTTTTGATTTTCTATGCTGTCCAAATCTCCGAAATGCTGACTTGGATAGACAAAGGGGCCCTTACTGAGGCAGAAGGAATTTTTCAACTGGCCGCCGGCCGCAAAGACCTCGCCACGACCTCCTTCCATGTACAGCGGAATGGGAACATATCCCTTGGATCTTCTGATCATCTGAGGTTGCCCGTCGATCACCCGCACCACTGAATCATCCACTCCTGTGACGATCTGCCGGCTATTATAAAACACTTCCGCAATCTCGGGGTGTTCATCCAGCATTTTGAACATTTCCGCCTCGTCCCTGATCATGGGCATGTCGGACAGGTTGGCGCTGGTCATGATCAAAGGACCGCCGAAGAGTTCCAAAAGGATGTATTGGGCTCCCATGCTGGGCAAAAAAGCACCGATGAAGCGACTCTTCTCCAGCTCCCTGTAATTGCCCGGTTTCATAGCCTCCAACTCCTCGATGGATTTTCTCTCCAGAAGAAGTATGGGCCTTGCCCCGGAGGTCAACAAGCTTTCTTCCACTTTGCTGACCTTGCAATATTTTTTGATCTCTTCTATATCCCTGAACATGATGGCAAAAGGCTTTGCCTCTCTTTTCTTGATCTTTCGCAGGTCCGCCACTCCATTATCTTCAAAGGGATTAGCAACCAGGTTGTAACCACCCACGCTCTTAAAGGCGATTACCCGCCCTTCTTTCAATAGGGCAGCGGCTTTTTCCAGGATGGGTTTTTCCGTCAAAAGATCCAGCTCGTTTAATTTGAACTCCATTTGGGGCCCGCACTGATGGCAAGAAATAGTCTGAGCATGATGCCTTCGGTTGGCTATATCCTCGTATTCTCCACGGCAAAACGCACACATGGAAAAGTCATCCATGGATGTGTTCTCACGATCATAGGGAACATGTCTAGTAATGGAGTACCTGGGCCCACAGACCATACAGCTGATAAAGGGGTGCTTGAACCTGGGGTCAGTAGGATCATTCATTTCCTTCAGGCAGTCATCGCAGATGGCCAGGTCAGCGGGAATCATCGTCGCTTCCCGGTCCCCCTCCTCACTTTCCACAATGGTAAAGCCCGTAAACTCCCTTTTTTTAACTTCTTCTCGCTTGATGTGTACGATCTCCGCAGGCAATGGTTTGTTGATCTGTAATTCCTTCAGGAATTCTGTGGTATGTTTCTCCGTGTCGGTGACTTGTATCTCCACCAGTCCGCCGATGTTCCGCACCTCACCTTTCATATCGAATCTCTTGGCTACCTTGGCCACAAAAGGCCGGAAACCGACTCCCTGAACGATACCCCAAATTTTTATTTTTTCCGTTATTTTTCTAGCCATTCTATTCTTTCTTTAAACCACTGGGCAACTTCTGCAAAGCCTTCTCCGGTTGTGCCGGAAACCTTGAAAACAGGGACTTCTTTGTTCAGCGCTCGCACGCCCTTCATGAAGAATTCTTCATCGAAGTCCAGGTAGGGCATCAGGTCCACCTTGTTGAGGATGATGATGTCGGCCTTTTCAAAAGCCAGCGGGTATTTATAGGGCTTATCGCTCCCCTCGGTGACCGAGGAAATGAGCATCTTCACGTGCTCTCCGATGGAAAACTCCGCCGGGCAGACTAGGTTTCCTATATTCTCAATGAAAAGGATGCCCTCCTCTTCCAGCTCCATATGGGACAATTTGTGCCGGATCAAGGGAGCATCAAGATGGCAAGCACCAAAGGTGTTGATTTGATGGGTCTCGATCCCCAAACTGTTCAATTCTCTGGTATCTATATCCGATTCGATATCCCCCTCTATCACATATGGCTTGATCTCCGGCAGGTGGCGGATGAGGTTCTTTAATGTAGTGGTCTTCCCTACGCCGGGAGCGCCCATCTCATTGACCACCAAAATCTTCTGCTCTTCCATATCCTCCTTGATATGGTCGGCGATATGGTCGTTTTCATCCATTATTCCTTCCATTACGGAAACTTTTCTCACATCATGCATTTATTCTACCTCAATACTTTCAATATAAAACTCTTTGCCGATATCCGTAGGTCCGCCATCTGTTCCGCACTTGGGACAAGCAAAGGACAGCAAGGCCCGGGAAAAGATTTCCCCGCAAGCAGGACACTCCAATTTTGCCTTGACCCTGGTGATATCCACTTCCGCGCCTTCGCAACGTGTCCCCTCTGCAATCAAATCAAAGTACATATGGATGGATTCGGGCACGAAACCGGAATACTCCCCTACCACCAGGTTGATCCGAGTTACTTTGTCTGCTTCAGCTTTATTGCAATGTTCTTCAGCGATTTTCACCAGTTGCTCCGTGATGGGATATTCGTGCATATACTCCTCCTTTTGTACGGACACCGCCTCTATTATAGTATTTTTTTTTGGTTGGTACAAGCAGGATTCTTCCCCTTGAATAAATATTGAAATTGACAGAGAGCCTTGCATTTTATATAATCAACAGGCTAGTTCATTTTATCGAAATCATATATTTCATATTTTACTGTTAGGAGGTTTTTCATTTATGAGTACGAGCAAAGGACAGTGGGGCAGCAGCATAGGGTTCCTAATGGCTGCAGTGGGCTCCGCAGTAGGCCTGGGTAACTTGTGGGGGTTCCCCTACAAAATGGGTATGAACGGAGGGTTTGCCTTCCTCATCCTCTATCTGATCTTGGCGATCCTGGTAGGCTTTGTCATCATGACCGGTGAGTTGGTCATCGGCCGATATACCGGCAAGGGCGTTATCGCCGCCTATCGGACGATCAATAACAAGTTCACCTTTCTGGGTTACATGGCTTTCATCTGTCCCATCCTCATCTTATCCTTTTACTGCATGCTTGGCGGATACTGTCTTCGCTACGCCATAGGCAATATCGGTACCTTATTCGGCGCCAGCTGGGGAATAAATGGTGCGGATCCCGGTGAATTTTTCACCGCCTTCTTCACCAATGGTGTTTCCACTTCGGTATATTCTGCCATCTTTGTCGGGCTTACTGTCCTCATTGTAGTAGCCGGTGTCAAGGGAGGAATTGAAAGTTTTACAAAAATCGCCATGCCGGCTCTCTTCGTTATGCTGGTCATCGTCATCGTCCGTAGTGTGACTTTGCCCGGTGCAGCGGAAGGGATCGCCTTCATGTTCAAGCCCAACTGGGAAGTGTTCCAAGGTCGCGGATGGATATCCGTCCTTGCTGCCGCCGGTGGCCAGATGTTCTTTTCCCTTTCCTTGGGTATGGGTATCATGCTCACCTACGGCTCCTACTTATCCAAGAAGGAAAAAATTGAGCAGAGTGCCTTCATTATCCCTATCGCCGATACCATCATCGCTATCATGGCCGGCCTTGCCGTCATGCCTGCGGTTTTTGCCATGGGAATGGAACCCAACCAAGGCCCGGGACTCCTCTTTGTTACTCTTCAGGGGGTCTTTGAGGCTATGGGTGCCATGGGACCGGTCTTCGGATTCATTCTCTATACTTTGGTATTTATCGCCGCCATCACTTCATCCATCTCCTTGATGGAGGTGGCCGTATCCGCCATCATCGATGTCAGCGAAAAGCGGGGGCGAAGCGCCAATCGTAGGAAGATCACAGTCACCATGGGGATCATCGTCACCCTTATGGCCATCTGGGTATCTGTGGACGCTTTGGGGGAAGGCCCTCTTCCCCATATCGGCCAGTTCATTTGGCTGGATTTCTTTGATCTGCTTTCGGAAGGTATTATGATGCCTCTGGGGGCTCTCATCATGTCTCTCCTCCTAGGATGGGGCATGGGTGCAAATTGGATGAGAAAGGAAATCACTTTGGAAGGCAACCAGTGGAGGAGCGAGAAGTTCTCTATGATCTGCCTGAAGGTCATCTCACCTCTTGGTGTGTTGTTCGTCCTCTTAGGCCAGATCAACAACTTCTTCAGCCTGGGCTGGTTCTGATCTAAGATAGGAAGTATATTTTGGCTCTATGTCAAATGTTGGGGTGGGCCCCAAAATCCACAAATATAACAAGTATTTTTTCTAACGAGCAGCCTGACTGCTCGTTAGTTTTTTCGTTTGGCCCATATGGCCGGGCGGGTGTTGGGGGCCGGTCTATGTGGCCAAATCCCTGCTACCTGATGGCGACGCAGCCGCCACCACTGCAAAATTCTTCGGTGACCAAAGACTGGGAGGGCGGTTGCAGTAGAATTCCTGCGTGGGTGACCCTAGATCATATATTAGGATGAAGGTCGATGTTATTTCAAGTGGATGATTCACTTCTCTTGAGAGCCGGCTCATCCACGGAAAGCCTGGAGATAATGACAGTGAATTGATGACAGCCGGCATTTTGAAAGGACATCATGAGGAGAAGAGGACTTGCTCTCCGCCCTCACACTTGATATGGACCGAAATGAAACCACCGGCTCAGCCGGTGGTTTCATACATCTTACTACTCTGATCAAAAATCACTTCGCCCAGTCGGTCATGTACATAATGGGGAACTCCCCTTGTCTATCCATGATCTCCATGAGGGCACGCAGGTCTCCGTTTCCTGTATCTCTAAGGGCCGCTGCTTGAGAAAGGAGACTACTGAAAAAGTCTTCCTTAGGCGGTTTCAACTCTACAAAGTCCACATCCTTTAATTTCTCATTTTTCCGCATCATTTCCAAGGCTTCATCGTAGGTGGCGATCTCATCCACCAACCCCGCCTGCTTTGCTTGCTTTGCCGTGTAGATGCGGCCATCGGCCAATACCTTGGTTTCGTCCACAGTTTTTCCTCTTCCCTCGGCAACGATTCCTACGAACTGCTCATATGCCTCATCCACCAGGGATTGGAAGATTTCCTTCTGCTCTTCGGTCATGGGTTCCGTCATTCCGCCCATAGCCTTGTTGGCTCCCGATGTGATGGTCACTGTTTTGATGCCGTGCTTTTCAAGCAGTCCGGAAATATCGTAAATGGTTCCGATGGTTACACCGATAGATCCGGTCCAGCAGTTTCTATTGGCAATGATTTTCTCACAGGGCGCGGAGATGTAGTAACCTCCCGAGGCAGCCATGGATCCCATATAGGAGTAAACCGGTCTTCCCGTCTTCTTCTGATACTCTCTGATCTTCATGTACAGCTCGTCACTCTCATAGACCCCGCCGCCCGGCGAATCCACAAAGAGTAGGATCCCCTTGTTTGCATCGTTGTCCATTGCCGCATCGATGCTATCCAAGGTAAACTGATGGTTGTAGGTGGCCTGTTGGAACATCCCTCCCGGATTTGCGGTAATAACCCCCTTCACGGAAATCACCGATACGTGAGGATTTCTGATGTTCTCCTGGGAAACGACAGGCTGTCCCCCCGTCCCCGCTCCCATGAGAGATCCCTTTCCTATGGTATTCTTCACCATCATGTTGCAACTGACACTCAGGATGATCAGGATCAGAATGATCCCGGCAAAGATAATCAGCGGCTTTTTCAGGCTTCCCGACTTTTCTCCTCCCGGAGGCCTTCCACCGTAAGGGGCTCCACCTCCAGGGGGTTCATAATATCGAACACCGCCTCCATCCGGCTGTGAAATGTTGCTATCCTTGTTCATTTTTTCTCCTCTCTTTCCAACTCATGCCTCCTCAAAATCATCTTCGATGGGAA
>JBMNVE010000033.1:0-19280 GCA_050946655.1 Anaerovoracaceae bacterium | reverse complement strand
GGTTCTTCTTGACATTTTGCGAACGTTTGTTTATGATATAGAAAAGAACAGAAAGAACATACGTTTATAAAGGATAGGGGAGGGCAATCATGAGAAAGAAGAGCCATCGACTGAAGTCAAGAATTCGATTTACCATATTTATCACCATTATGATCATGTTCGCGGTAGCAGGAGTCAATACTATTATCGGGCTCAATGATGTCAGCGGTCAGGAACAGCAAACCTACGTATCTGTAACAGTTCAGTCCGGCGATACATTATGGAGCATCGCAAGCAAACATATGCCGTCGGATATGGATCAACGCAAAGCCGTTTATATCATTAAAAAGCACAATAAAGAGACAGATGGATCCTTGGTCCCGGGCCAGGTCATCAAGGTGCCGACCAACAACTTGTAAAGGATATCTGAAGAAAAGGACTTATAAAGGGAAATAAGTCCTTTTTTGATCATTGCGGAAAAAGAAGGGAAAAACAGAAGGTATCAATATATGGCTCATATAAGAAAAGGGGCTTAAAACGCAAATTAGAGCCTCGAAAAAAAGAGGATCTTGGGATGATTGAAATTCCAACGTTTACAAGGGGCGAAGATCAGGCGGCACAGGCAAATTGAGGGATTTCAAGATATACACACAGGTTATCCACAGCTTCACGATTATCTATTCCCAAAATTATGATTTTAGGAATAGATATGTCTGGATAAAGATGGGAGGGATTGAAAGAACCTTCGTTCTCCCCCCTCTCTCATAAACATCCCTTTTACACAAACAACGATTATTTGGGTAGTCCATCCAAATAACTTTGTAAAATAATAATCGCCGCCTGCTTATCGATGACTTTCTTTCTCTTGCTCCTGCTCACATCGGCATCGATGAGAACCTTTTCGGCGATCTTTGTGGTAAATCGTTCGTCTTGAAATACGATCTCCACATCCTTCATCCCCGAACTCATCATCTTGTTGGCCAGCAGATTTTTGAACTCATAGACCTTTTCCGTCTGTGGGCTGTCTCCGCCATCCATTTTAAGAGGAAGACCGATGACCACCGTATCGCAGCCGTGTTCTTTGATCAGATCCATGACCTTGGTGGTGTCCTTTCGAATGCCCACCCGCTCAATGGTGGTGATGCCCTGTGCTGTGAGGAGCAGTGCATCGCTGACGGCAACACCGATGGTCTTATCCCCCACATCAAGTCCCATTTTCTTTTTCATTTTTTCTCCGTAAAAATAAGCGGGAGGAGTTCCCGCTTATCCATTCTTATTTGTTCAGATAACTTTTAACGATTTCCTCAGCCAGGTCGTCCCTATCGATTTGCCGGATAATGTTTCGTGCATTATTGTGGCTGGTGATGTAGGAAGGGTCACCTGAAAGTACATATCCCACAATCTGATCGATTGCGTTGTAGCCTCTCTCATCTAGGGCTGCATATACTTCCTCCAATATTTCCCTGGGCGTACGTTGTTCTGTTTTCACAGCATTATCAAACAAAATTGTACTTCTTTTGTCCATGGTCTCCCTCCTTTCATACCGTAATTATATAGCACGATGAAAAGATTTACAATCTTTTTCAAATTTTTGACACCAGTTCTTCGGCAATTTTTAGGGCATCTTTGATTTTGGAGGGATCCTTCCCGCCGGCCTGAGCCATGTCGGCCTTTCCGCCTCCGCCTCCGCCTGCAGCTGCTGCGATCTCCTTGATCATCTTGCCCGCATGACCACCCTTGCCTACCACATCATCTGTGAGGGAAACCAAAAAGGTCACCTTCCCTCCTCCTCGGTTGGCGAAGACCATGACGGTGTTCTTTGCGATTTCCTTGATATCGTCGGATATCTTCCTCAATGCATCCACGGTGTAGTCCTGGAATTCTTTCGTCACTAGGTTGATCCCGTTGATCTCCACCCCATCTTTTAAAATATCCTTAGAAACATCTTCCAACGCCGCAGCCTCATATTTTTCCAGGGTCTTTTTCATGGTTGCATTTTCTTCCGCCCACATGCGGATGCGGTCAAGCAGGCTGTCCTCCGAAGATTTCAATGCTGCTGCAGCCTCTTGGATCAACTTCTCTTTTTCCGAAAGCCTATGGGCTACTGCTGAACCTGTGATGGCCTCTATTCTGCGGATCCCGCTGGCAATACCGCTTTCACTTAAAATTTTAAACGAACCAATCTGACCAGTATTGTCCACATGCAGTCCGCCACACAGCTCAAGGCAAGACTCTCCTGCAGATACCACCCGAACTTCATTTCCGTACTTCTGGGTAAATAGGCCGATGGCCCTTCTTTCCTTTGCCTCATCCATGGACATTTCCTCTGCTGTCACGGGAAGAAACAACTGTATTCTCTCGTTTACCTTTTTCTCCACCAAATTCAGATCATCCCGGCTGACGGCTTCAAAGTGACTGAAATCGAAGCGAAGTCCCTGATCGTCCAGATAGGACCCGGCTTGCTGTACGTGGTCTCCCAAGACCTCTCTCAGGCCTTGGTGAAGCAGGTGAGTGGCCGTATGATTCCCACGGGATTTGTTTCTATGGATGATATCCACCCGGCTTTCCACTTCTTTTTCGGCGAAAACTTCTCCTTCTGTCACCAGGACTTCATGGATGATCGTATCTCTTTTCTTCTCTACGTTACTCACCTTGAGAAGAAAGCCATCCCCTTGGAGCACGCCAATATCCGCACCTTGACCGCCGCTGGCGGCGTAAAAGGGCGTTCTGTCCAAAATGATGCTCCCCTTTTCCCCTTCTCTCAGAGAAGATAAGGTGCCTCTTTCGCCCAATAGATAGAGGATTTTTCCCTTGTCTTCGGTTCTATCATATCCGGTAAATAGGGTTTCTCCTTTGAACAGATCTCCCAAATCCGAGTCTTCCCAGGCCTCGTCGGTTTGGGCCGCATCGGTCCTTCCCATACTCTTCTGTTTTTCCATGTGAGATAGAAAGCCTTCTTTATCCACATCGTAGCCGGACTCGGAGAAGATTTCTTCCGTGATATCGATGGGAAAGCCGTAAGTGTCATGAAGTTTGAACGCTTTCTCTCCGGAAAGAGTCCGGCTGTTATCCTTCTTCATGTCCTTGATATAGCCTTCAATGATTGCCATCCCCTGATCCAGTGTAGAGATGAATTTTTCTTCTTCCGACTTTACGATTTTTTCGATGAACACCTGTTGGTCTTTCAATTCCGGATAGGCATCGCCACAGGTCTCCACAACGATGTGGACCAGGTCTGAAAGGAAGGCGTTCTTTTTGCCCAACTTACGGCCGTGGCGTGCAGCCCTTCTGATCAGTCTTCGGAGAACATACCCCCTCCCCTCGTTTCCGGGAACAATATGGTCACCGATCATGAAGGCTGCCGCCCTGATGTGATCGGTAATAATGCGGAGGGAAATATCTTCCGGCGCGCTGCCTCTTTGGTATGTCACGCCGGTGCTTTCTTCTACTGCAGTAAGGACCTTGCGGATGGTGTCCACATCAAAGATGGAATCTACACCTTGAACGATACAAGCAAGCCGCTCCAGGCCCATCCCCGTGTCGATGTTCTTTTGGGAAAGCTCTGTATAGTTCCCTTCTCCATCGTTATTGTACTGGGTAAAGACATGGTTCCAAAATTCCACGAAACGGTCACAATCGCATCCGGGTTTACAGTGAGGATCGTCACAGCCGTATTTTTCCCCGCGATCGTAGTATATTTCCGAACAGGGCCCGCATGGGCCGGCACCGATCTCCCAAAAGTTATGTTCCTTGCCCAGCCTGACCATTCGCTCCTTTGGAAATCCAATATCTTTTGTCCAAATATCGTAGGCTTCATCATCGTCTAAATAGACGGAGACCCACACATTCTCTGTGGGCATGTGCAAGACTTCCGTGATGAACTCCCAGCCCCAGGCAATGGACTCTTTTTTGAAGTAATCACCAAAGGAGAAACTGCCCAGCATTTCAAAGAAAGTACCGTGACGGGATGTGAGCCCCACATTTTCGATATCCGCAGTTCTAATGCATTTCTGACAGGTGGTCAGACGGGGTGCCGGTGGCGGCTCTATCCCGGCAAAATAAGGCTTCATAGGTGCCATTCCCGAGTTGATGATCAGCAGACTCTTGTCGTGCTCCGGAATGAGCGAAAAGCTCTTTCTTTTATAGTGATCTTTACTTTCGTAGAATTCCTGAAAGATGGACCGCAGTTGATTCAGTCCTAATTTATCCATGCTGTAAATCCTCCTAAATGACGATACTGATAATTTCACAGACACCATTATACCATTATTTTGGGCCTTATGGAACAATCCCTTTCCCTGTGATACAATACTTCCTGAGGAAAGCAACGAGGAAACGGATATGGAATTGAAAAAATTAGGAAATACAGATATTTGGGTCACGCCCATCGGGTTCGGCGTGTTGACCATCGGAAAGACCCAGCTGGACTTACCATTGGAGGAAGGCGCCCGGCTGGTTCGGTACGGCCTGTCCCGGGGAATCAACTTTTTGGATACAGCCCAATATTATGAGACATACCCTTACATCAAAGAAGCCCTGAAGGGAACCCATTATGAGCCGGTCATCGCCAGCAAATGTTTGGGATATACCTATAAAGAGATGGAAGAAGCCATTGAAGAAGCACGCAGGGAGCTGGATCGAGATGTGATCGATATTTTTCTCATGCACGAGGTTCGTCAAGACGGGGATTTTGAGAACCGAAGCGGTGCCTGGGCTTGTCTTGCTGATGCCAAGGCGAAAGGAAAAATACGAGCTATGGGGATTTCCACACATCACGTGGACGTGGCGGAGCAGATGGTTTCCGTAGAGGAATGCGAGCTTTTGTTTCCCTTGATCAATAAGGAGGGTCTGGGCATTCGCAGAGGCAGCGGCCCCGGCAGCGCACAAGACATGGCCAGGGCGATCCGAGCAAATGGGCTCAGCGGAAAAGGCGTCTTTGCCATGAAGGTGCTGGGGGGCGGTAACCTCAGTGCCAGCTATTGGGATTGTTTGAATTACGTTTCTTCTTTGGACGGCATCGCATCCATAATGATGGGATTCGGGAAAAAAGAGGAAGTAGATGTGGCTGTCGCCTTTGGAGAAGGTACCCTCCACCAAGACTATGCTCCCGATGTCAGCGGGAAAAAAATGTTCATCGATCAAGGGGACTGTGAGGCTTGCGGTAGGTGCCTAAAGAGATGCCCCAATCATGCCATCACCTGGAATGCAGCGGGGCTTGCTGAGATCGATCATGGCATTTGTATTACCTGCGGATATTGTGCTCCCGTTTGTCCTGTCAGAGCCATTCTGATGTATTAGAGGATCCATCCTCCGCCGATGACCTGATCATCACTGTAAAACACCATGGATTGTCCCGGCGTAGCGGCCCTTTGTTGTTCAGAAAACTCCACCTGTACTCTATCTCCTTGGGAGGAAATGGTGCCTTCCATGGGAGGAACGGAATACCGGATCTTTGCACGGATCCTTGCCCCTTCCCACCTACGGGGAAGAAGGCTCCCTCCCGTTTCAGGGAAGAAGTTGTTATCGGATATAACCAGACGGGTAAATAGGCTGTCACTATCCCCTAGAGTGACCGTGTTTTTTTCCGGGTCGATTTTCGTCACAAATGCCGGCTTGCCAAGGGCGATGCCCAGTCCCTTTCTCTGGCCCAAAGTGTAAGCCGTGATGCCCTTGTGTCTGCCCAGAACATTTCCCTGCTCATCGATGAAGTTGCCGGGAATGCTGCTGATGCCTCTTTGGTCTAAATAATCCTGGTAGTTTCCCTGGATGAAGCAAATTTCTTGACTGTCCTTTGCTCCGGCACTGGATAAGCCGCGTTCTTCCGCCAATTGCCGCACATCATCCTTGCTTTCTATTTCCCCCAACGGCAGGAGCAAGCGGCTAAGGACTTCCTGAGGAAGACGATATAGCATATACGACTGATCTTTTTGTTTGTTCTCCCCCATGGAAATCAGGTAGGCGGAGGCGTCCGGAAAGTAACCGCATCTTGCATAATGGCCGGTGGCGATATAGTGGGCCCCCATGCGATGGGCTTCTTCCAAAAGCACGGAAAATTTAATGTTGGGGTTGCAGATGATGCAAGGATTGGGCGTCCTGCCCCGGCTGTATTCCTTGCAGAAGTTGTCGATGACGATTTCTGCAAAGGGGGCGGACATGTCTCGATAAATAAAATCGATGCCCAGCTCTTTGGCCGCCTTCTCCGCCGTTTCTCTGCCCTGATCATTGTCACCTATAACATCGAAGTAAAGACCGGTCACCTGATAACCCTTCTCCTGCAATAGAAGAACGGTGGAGGCGCTATCGACCCCACCGCTTAATCCCACAACAACTTTTTTACTGTCGCCGGTCATCATTTATTCCTCTTCTTCTATATCGTGATGATCATCTTCCTCGGCATTGGGATCAAATCCTTCCAGGCCGGCATAAGTCTTTCCGGCTTTCTTGGCGTAATCATAGATAGCCGACTTGATGGCATGATCTGCAAGAACAGAACAGTGCACCTTTACAGGAGGCAATCCCCCCAGTTCATCGATGATCTGCTTGTTGGTGATCTCCAGCGCTTCATCTATAGTCTTGCCGATGATCATATCCGTTGCCACGGAAGAACTGGCGATGGCACTGCCACAGCCAAAAGTCTTAAACTTGGCATCGACGATTTTGTCATCTTCCACTTTGATGGAGATTTTCATCATGTCTCCACATACGGGGCTTCCATATGTTCCCTCACCGTCAGCGTTCTCAAGTTCTCCGACATTGTGGGGATTTATGAAATGATCCATAACTTTATCATTATACATATCTGCCATTTTATTTACCAACCTTTCTTACTGTCCACGGAGGAAATGCTTCTCAGTTTCTCCACGATTTCCTTCAGAGCATCCACAGTATAATCGATATCTTCTTTCGTAGTGAAGTCCCCAACGGTGAAACGGATCGTGCCGTGGATCATCTCCACCGGGACCCCCAATGCTGCCAGCACGTGGCTGGGCACCAAAGAGGCGGAGCTGCATGCCGAGCCGGTGGACACATATATCCCCTTGGCGTTGAGCAGTAGCAAAATCGCTTCTCCTTCAATGTATTCAAAGGTGATATTGGCGTTGCCCGGATGTCTATGTTCCATGGATCCATTTATATGGGTGTCCTTGATTTCCGTTGTGACCCGTTTGATAAAGTAGTCCCTTAGCTCCTTGGAATGTTCTACATGCCGGTCATAATTTTCCTTAGCAAGCTCAGCTGCCTTTCCAAATCCTACAATGCCGGGAAGGTTTTCCGTCCCCGCTCTTCTCTTGACTTCTTGTGCACCTCCGTGAAGGTAGTTGTTGATCTTTGTACCCTTTTTTATGTACAAAGCTCCAACTCCCTTAGGACCGTAGATCTTGTGGGCGGACATGGACATCAGGTCCACGCCCAACTCTTTCACATCACATGGCACATTGCCCAGTGCCTGAACAGCATCTGTGTGAAAGGTGACACCCCTATCCTTGGCGATCTTTGCCAGTTCCTTGATGTTCTGCACTGTACCCACCTCATTGTTTACATACATGATGGATACCAGGACCGTTTTATCCGTGATGGCATCGGCAAGTTTTTGCGGATCAACCGTTCCGTCCGGCCTCACGTCCAGGAAGGTCACATCCATGCCGTGTTTGATCATATAGTTTGCTGTGTGGATGATGGCATGGTGTTCTATGATAGTGGTAACGATGTGGTTCCCCTTCTCTTTCAGGGCTTCCGCCACACCGAACATGGCCCAGTTATCCGCTTCCGTACCGCTGGAAGTGAAAAATACTTCCCTCGGTTCTGCATTGATCAGTCCCGCTACTCTTTCCCTGGCGACGGTCAAGGCATCCTTGGATTCTCTTGCAATTTTATATAAGCTGGAAGGATTACCAAAGTGATCTGTGAAATACGGGATCATTTCCTGTAATACTTCTTCTTTTACCGGTGTCGTAGCCGAATAATCTAAATATACTTCTCTCATGATGTCTCCTCTTGACTCAAAATTCCGATTATGTATCCTTTATACCTACTGCAAAGGGCGATGAAACATGGTTTTATGAAATATGTCCAAGCTGTGCCTTGACATTTTCTCGCACCGATTCAATGTATTCCTTCCGCAGCTGATCTCGCTCCTTTATTTCTTCCGGAGTAAGGCCCTCATCTGTCTTCGCTTTTGCTGCCAGCGCATTGATCCTATCGATTTTTTCCTTAGTGATCATGTGTAATTCCCTCCTGTCTCATAGGGTATTATTATATAGAAAACAAAAGAAATAGTCAAAAGAAAAAGGACCTATATGGTAATTTGGTCCTTCATCTTTTCGTATGTCTTGTTCCCGATCCCATCCACCTTTTTCAAATCCTCAAGTTGATTAAAACTGCCGTTGGATGTTCGGTATAGAAGTATTTTTTCTGCTGTGGCAGGTCCGATGCCGTTTACCTTCTGCAATTCCGAAGCAGTGGCCGTATTAATGTTGATTTTGCTCGTTCCGTTTTCCTGTCCCGGCGTCCCTTCCGGTATCACCTCTCCTTTGATGGGAATGTAGATCTTATCTCCGTCATTGACTATTGCTGCACGGTTGATATTGGTGATATCTGCATTTTCGCCAAGTCCTCCTGCGGCATCGATGGCATCACCTATCCTGCTCCCCTCTTTCAGTTCCACTACCATTGGTGAATTAACTGCTCCGCTCACATCGGCGATGACCGGTGCGGGCGCCTTAGTTTCTTTCGCGGAAACTGTATTCTCTTGTTTTTCTAAGACGATTTCATCCTTGCTTCCGGTTTTGAAAAGAAAAACAAATAAAGCTACCACAATGATTGCGGCAACGATAATCAGCTTGATCATCTTCTCCTTGTTTTCCAAAAAATAAGTTTTTGTGAAAAAATCCTTCATATCAAAAGCCTCCTTCCATGGTATTTCCTAAATTTTACATTTCGGAAGGAAGCTTGTCAATGGAAATTTACATATTTTTACATATACAGTTTTTCCCTAGTGATTTCAATCTTTTCACGGTCTACAGGCACACCGGTAAAGTCAAAATAGGCACGCAATAGAAGCTCCGGAGATAAGTTGGACTTACTTCCCGCATCCAATTTAGTAAACATAATAATATTATCGCCCACCCTTTCGATCCTTAAACTTTGGATCATGGGGCGTATATTGATTTCCACCGGCTCCTTTTTTTTCTTGGTTTTCTTCCATGCGGAAATGGTGTCTTGAGATAAAAAAGTTTCAGCGACATCTTTACGTGGAACCTCCAGATTACCGTCATATGGGATTTGAATGGTGTAATCCGCAGCTTTGCAGGATGCGGCTAGGCCCTTCTCTCCTTCTCTCTTGATCCTGCAAGCGAGAATGTGGATACCGGTAGGCATTTGCCCGTTGAGCCTTTGTAGGACGTCCTGTGGATCATAGTCCTCCTTAGTTTCAAATTCCGCCATTTCCCCCCTTGCTTCGTAACCGAGGGATAGGGGCTGTGCTATGCTCAACTTGGGTGTAGGATTAAAGCCCTGTGAATGGGCAAGATGGAGTCCGGATTTTTTGAAGGCCCTTTTGAACATGCGCATCACATCCAGGTGTGAGGTATATTTGATATAGCCTTCCTTTGCGAAGGTGATGACATATTTAGCCATGGATGCCCTCCATCATACACGTAGTCCGTTCATTGATCCCGCAGCCGGTACAGCCTTCTCTACAGTCAGGGGTGATCATCCCTGACTTGGCCTTCTCCATTTCCTCTATGAGAAATTCCTTGCGGATCCCTGAATCGATGATATCCCACGGGAAGATTTCTTCGTAGTTCCTCTCTCTGGAAGTATAGAAGTGCAGGTCCGTGCCGGTTTGTTTCAAAGCTGTCCTCCACCCTTCTTCGTTAAAGTGTTCGCTCCATCCATCAAAGGTACAGTCATTCTCCACTGCCCTTTCAATGATTGCGCCTGTCCTTCTGTCTCCCCTGGCAAAAAGGCCTTCCAAAATGCTGATAAAGCTGTCATGGTAATTGAAGGAAACGCCTTTGATTCTCAGCCTGTTTTTCAGGAAATCGTGCTTCTCAATAAAGTCTTCTTCCTGAGCGGACCATTGGAACGGTGTATGGGGTTTTGGCACAAAGTTGGATACGCTGACCGACAACTGGAATCTTCCTCCCTCTCGTCCCATGATCTTAAAATTCAGGTCCATGATTTTCTGTGCAAGATCGGCGATACCTTGAAGGTCTTCCATGGTTTCTCCCGGCAGGCCCATCATAAAATACAGTTTCACTCGCTTCCATCCCAGCTTGATTGCCTGCTCCATGGCAGAGAGGATGTCTTCTTCGGTGATGTTTTTGTTGATGATATCCCGCAATCTTTGGGTTCCCGCTTCCGGTGCAAAGGTAAGCCCTGTTTTGCGATATTTCTGGATTTCCGATAAGACTTCAAAACTGAAGGAATCCAGTCGCAAGCTGGGGAGAGATAGGCCGACATCCTGCATGCTACATACGGAGACCAGGTCCATAGCAAGGGTTTTGAACTGAGAGTAGTCCGATGTGGACAGGGAAAGTAGGGAAAGTTCATCGTGTCCCGAAAAGTCTAGCTGGCCTTTGGCCAGTTCCTTGATGGTTTCCGGCGTCCTTTCCCGTATGGGCCGGTAGATCATCCCTGCCTGACAAAACCTGCAACCTCTGGTGCAGCCTCGAAAGGTTTCCACAACGGCTCTATCTTGGGCGATATCGATAAGGGGAACGATGGGATGGCTAGGATATATGGCTTCCTCCAGAGAATGGATCAGGCTTTTTTTTACCCGATCGGGAGCACCATCGTACAGCTTTTCGTATGCCGAAACAGTACCGTCTTCATGGTATACGGGAGCATAAAACTCCGGGACGTAGACGCCTTGAATTTCTACAGCTTTTTTGAGAAACTCCCTCTTTGTCGTGGATTTTTCATATAGTTTTACGACTTGGGGCAGGGCTTCTTCTCCGTCCCCGATGATAAACAAGTCCATGAAGTCCGCCAGAGGCTCCGGATTGAAAGCGCAGGGGCCTCCTGCAATCAATAGAGGGTATTCTTCACCCCTGTCCTTACTGCGCAATGGAATCTCCGCCAGTTTGAGCATGTTCAATATATTGGTATAGGACATTTCATACTGGAGGGTAAATCCCACTATATCAAACTCCTTGACGGATGTTTTGGTTTCCAGAGAAAAAAGAGGTAGTCCCTCTTCCCTCATGGCAGCTTCCATATCTTTGGCCGGAGCAAATACCCTTTCGCAGTAGATGTTCTCCTCTTTATTCAAAATGTGATACAGGATCTGCAGCCCGACAAAGGACATGCCGATTTCATAGATATCGGGAAAAGCAAAAGCAAAATGGACATTCACATCCCGAGGGTCCTTCACGATGCTGCCCATTTCTCCGCCGATATATCTTCCCGGTTTTTCCACCTTTTTTAACAATTTATCTAGTTTTGCCATTTCTGCCTTTCATCAAATCGTCCAGAGTTATTCCCAAATACTCCTCCAGCTCCCGGCAATACTTCATAAGTTCCGCCTTCTTTTGCAAGATGATCACTGTGCTGTGAGGGTTTCCGTTGGCCTTGGCAAGTACATAATCCATCCGTTCTTCCACACCGACATACTGATCTTCCTTACATACCCTGTCTCCCAAGCACACCAGATCCGTTTCATTGATCTGGCGGATGGAATTGAATCCGGGGTAATGCATATGCACAGCAACGATGTCTGCTACCCGGCCCAGCCCCAATCGGCGAAGATGCTCCTCACCTACCTTTTCATGCTTAGGACTTGTCCGAGCAATATCGTGAAGGAGTCCCGCTGCTTCAATCAGATCCAGGTCCAAATCATGGCCTTTCTCCTTAAGCTTTTCACCGATGGTAACTGCCACCCTGGCAACGGCATCGCAGTGGGCAATCACATGGTCCGGGGTTCCGTACCGGTCCAATATACGCAGGCATTCTTTTCTGGTCAACTTAGTATTCATCATAATATTCAAATTCAAATCCTTCGATTCTAATGGTGTCTTCTTCTTCCAGTCCCAAATCTTTTAATTGTTCCAGACCACCACTCTTTTCAATATATTTGTACAGGTATCGGAGGGATCCCATATCATTGAAGTTGGTGGAATTGAAAATCTTAAGCAGTTGCTTGCCTTCCAAAACAAAGACATCTCCTTCCCGGCTTCCGTAGATGCGCCGGTAATCCGGATCCGCATCATCCTTCTCAAAATCGAAGGTTTCCACATAATCATCCGGTTCTTCCTCCACCTGAGCCAGCATTTTGGCCACTTCCCCCATGAGAGGCGCAACACCCAAGTTGAGGGGAGCGGAAATGGGAAAAAACTTGTAGCCCCTTTCCTCAACATATCCCTTGAAAGCAAGATACCCGGGATCATCCTCATCAATCATATCCATCTTGTTTCCAGCAACTACCTGAGGCTTTCTCGCCAGATTCTCCGAATAATCGGAGAGCTCCTTGTTGATCTTTTCAAAGTCCCGAATGGGGTCTCTTCCCTCTGTTCCGGCAACATCCACCACATGGATCAACACCTTGGTTCGTTCGATGTGTTTCAAGAATCGGAAACCCAGTCCCGCACCTTTGCTGGCACCTTCGATGATACCGGCAATATCCGCCATGACAAAGCTGGTATCATAAATTTGCACCACCCCAAGATTAGGGTCGATGGTGGTAAAATGATAATCGGCGATCTTGGGTTTCGCCTTGGTGGTCACTGAAAGCAGGGTGGATTTTCCCACATTGGGAAACCCCACTAGGCCTACATCGGCAAGGAGTTTCAGTTCCAGGATCACCGATCTTTCCTTGCTGAAACCTCCTGCTTCGGCAAAGTTGGGCGCCTGTCTGACCGAAGTTTTATAGTGGACATTTCCCTTGCCGCCCTTTCCTCCCTTGGCTGCAATGAAAGACTCTCCGTCGGAGACCAGGTCCTTCATGAGAAGATTGCTCTCTTCGTCGATGATCATGGTACCCATAGGCACGCGAATGATCAGATCCTCGCCGGACTTTCCGTATCGCTTTCTGCGCATCCCGTTCTGCCCCGCTTCCGCTTCGTATTTTCGCTTGTATTTAAAATCCATCAGTGTGTGAAGATTTCGATCCGCCACAAAGATGACGTTTCCTCCCCGGCCACCGTCGCCGCCATCAGGTCCTCCTTCAGGGACATAGGGTTCTCTGCGAAAGGTTACTGCTCCGTCGCCGCCCTTTCCCGATTTTATCCATATCTTTGCCCGATCTACAAACATATCTTCTACCTCAATAATAAAGCCCCTAGATTCCTAGGGGCCGTCATAGCTTACGCTTCCTTAGTATATACGCTTACTTGCTTTCTCTTCTTGTCTTTTCTTTCGAACTGAACAGCTCCGTCAATCTTAGCAAATAGTGTATCATCACTTCCGATGCCTACGTTGTTGCCCGGATGGATCTTGGTTCCTCTCTGTCTCATGATGATGCTGCCTGCAGTGACGAACTGACCATTGCCGGCCTTTACGCCCAGTCGTTTCGCCGCACTATCTCGACCGTTCTTGGAACTACCTACTCCTTTTTTACTTGCCATGATTTCACCTCCTTCTCAATGGTTATGTCAATGGTCTTATTTCAAGTTATCTTTGATGGTATCGACAATGACCTGCTTGGTGGCCTTCTCATCGATCTCAATATTGTTTTCCTTTGCAAATGCGATCAGTTCATCCTTCTTCATGGACATGCTCACCTTTGCTGTTTCGGACTTCTTTTCAGTTGCGTCCTCCGCCTGAGCTACAGGTTCGCTCTTGGGCTCTTCCTTCTTTGCAGGCGCCTTATCTTGACCGATACCGGTAATTTCTACCATGGTGTAGGGCTGCCTGTGGCCCTGCTTCTTATGATAATTCTTCTTAGCCTTGTACTTGTAGATGATGACCTTCTTGCCCTTTCCGTTCTCCACTACTTTTCCGAAAACGGAGGCTTCCAGGAAGGGTGTACCCACTTTGGTATCTCCGTCTTTGCTGATGAGCAAAACATTTTCAAAGGTCACCTTGTCACCGGCTTCTACATTCTTCAGCTTCTCAACAGTGATCACATCGCCCTCGCAGACTCTGTACTGTTTTCCGCCCGTCTCAATTACTGCATACATTATTTTCTTTCCTCCTCTAACCAGTCTCGCCATCATAGGTAGGTCGCATCTTTTGCGTCCTTTCCGAAAAACCCATTCTGTGCGGCTTACAGTCTAATAATATATCACAGTTTCCTAGACCAGTCAACGAATTTTGGCCTACTTTGTGTAATATTTTTGAAGATCAGAAGACTCCAGATATTCCCCCTTGACCTCCTGCAAAGCCAGGAAATGCTCACTCTTGCAATGCCGATCAAATGCCTCATCGTCCTGCCATTTTTCCAGTAGGAAGAGACAATCTTCGTCCTCGACATGGAAGAAGTATTCATAGGCGATGTTACCATCCTCTTCTCTGGACAATTTGGGCACCTGCATCTCCACGAGTTTATCGTAAAAAGCTTGGCGCATTCCTTTTTTTACTTGATATGTTACATTCAGTATCAACATTTTCCGTCTCCTTCTCTCGTTTTTCATCCGTCATTTTTCATCATAACTTTTTACCATGACAGTGTCAATGGCATGTGGGAGCAGATCATCATAGCCCGGAGCATTTTGCCGCTAATACCATTCCCATTATTCCACATCCCATGGATAGCCCGTAAGTCAAGATGGTATATAGGAACAGTTTCCCCATCCTTCGCTCCTTTAGCATTGCCGCAGCCTCATAGTGAGCTGTGGAAAAGGTAGTAAAGCCACCCAACATCCCTGTCCCCAGTAGCAAGAACATCTGGCTGCTTAGCTGAATACCCAGAAAGATTCCCATGAGGAATGATCCGGATACGTTGACGATCAGGGTCCCTACTGGAAATCTTTTGCCCCAGACCATCCTTATCAAGGTCACCGCCATAAGCCTTGTCAGTGCGCCGAAAGCACCGCCTACCGCTACGTAGACCAGCATCATGGTAGCTCCCTCCTCTTCTTCAATTTCCCGGCAACTTCAATGCCTGCGAAAGTTGCTACAAAACCGCCTAACAAGCTGACGGAAATATAGATTCCCGCTTCTCCGTAACTGCCGGATAGCAGAAGTTCAGCATTTTCGCCACTAAATGCAGAAAAGGTGGTAAAGGAGCCGATGAATCCGGTGCCCAGTGCAAATGCAAAATCCTGATCCACCCTCCCGGTGGTCGCCATATAATCAAAAATGATGGGCAAGAGGAAACAGCCCACCACATTGACGGCAAAAGTCCCCCAGGGACTTCCCAGCCACAGACCGATGCCATATCTGCTCACAGCACCCAGTGCGCCCATGAGCAAAATATATAAAATCGGCCTATTTATTGTCATCGTATTTCAGCACCGCAGTGAAGGCTTCTTGTGGTACTTCTACCCTTCCGAACTGGCGCATCCGCTTCTTCCCTTCCTTTTGCTTTTCCAAAAGCTTTTTCTTTCGGGATATGTCGCCGCCGTAGCATTTAGCAATAACGTCCTTACGATAGGCACGCACCGTGGTCCTGGCAATGACCTTCTGACCGATGCTAGCCTGGATGGGCACTTCAAACTGATGCATGGGAATGACTTCCTTCAGCTTCTCGCAGACGAAACGTCCCCGTTGATATGCCTTGGTCTCGTGGACGATCATAGAGAATGCATCCACCAGATCCTTGTTGAGGAGGATATCCATCTTCACCAGCCTGGACTTTTCATATCGAATAAACTCGTAATCCAAGGAACCATATCCCCTAGTCTTGGATTTCAATGCATCGAAGAAATCGTATATGACTTCGTTGAGGGGCATTTCATAATGAAGAAGGACTCTGTTCTCGGTGATGTATTCCATGTGGAGAAGTTTGCCTCTCCTGTCCTGACAGATCTCCATGATATTGCCCACATAGTCCTTGGGGATCATGATATCCGCCTTGACGATGGGTTCTTCGATATGGCTCATCTCTGTGGGATCGGGAAGATTGCTGGGGTTTTGCACCATGATTTCCGATCCGTCGTTCATCACAACCTTGTAGATAACGCTGGGGGAGGTTGTGATCACCGCAAGGTTGAACTCCCGTTCCAGTCTCTCTACAATGATTTCCATGTGAAGAAGGCCGAGAAAGCCGCAACGGAAACCGAAGCCCAAAGCGGTAGATGTTTCCGGCTCGAAGTGGAAGGCTGCGTCATTTACCTGAAGTTTTTCCAAAGCATCTTTAATGTTCTCGTATTTTTCTCCCTCCGCAGGATAGATGCCGCAGAAGACCATGGATTGCGCCCGCTTGTAACCGGGGAGAGGCTCCGCCGTTTCATCCCCTGCCTTGGTGATGGTGTCCCCCACCCTAGCATCTCTCACCTGCTTAATGCTGGCACAAATATAACCGACCTCTCCTGCTTTCAGCTCATTGCAAGGCACAGGGCCGGGAGAGTAAGTCCCCACTTCCGTTACCTCATGGACGGAACCGGAGTTCATCAGTTTGATGGTATCCCCCATCTTCACCTTGCCGTCAAATATCCTGGTGTAGACCACTACCCCCCGATAGTTGTCGTAATAGGAGTCAAAGATTAGGGCTTTCAACTTTTCCCCTTCGTCTCCGGAGGGCGGGGGAATATATTTAACGATCTCTTCCAGCAAGGTGTCGATACCGGTACCGGCCTTGGCTGAAACCAACGGCGCATGGGATGTATCGATCCCGATGACCTCTTCGATTTCCGCCTTGATCTCATCCGGCCGTGCGCTGGGTAGGTCGATTTTGTTCAGCACCGGGAGGATCTCCAAATCCTCATTCATGGCCAGATAGACATTGGCCAAGGTCTGTGCTTCCACTCCTTGGGTGGCATCCACGACAAGAATGGCTCCTTCGCATGCAGCCAAGCTGCGAGAGACTTCATAGGTGAAATCCACATGCCCCGGAGTGTCGATCAAGTTGAAGATATATTCATGGCCATCCTTCGCCAGATAAGACAGCCTAGTGGTCTGCAACTTGATGGTGATCCCACGCTCCCGTTCCAGATCCATGTTATCCAGATACTGCTCCTTCATATCCCGTTTGGAAACAATTCCCGTATCCTCCAGGATGCGATCGGCAAGGGTGGATTTTCCGTGATCGATATGTGCAATAATACTAAAGTTTCGAATATATTTTTGATGCTGATTCATTCCTAATTCCACTTTCTCATAAAAAAACCATCTCTTGCATTTTACTGCATTTTGCCCTTGATTTCAATGGCAGAATCATATATACTGGCGAAAGCGAGTTTTGCTTTAATTATATTTTAATGAAAGAAGTGGGGTGAATTAAAAATGGCAAATATCAAATCCGCTAAAAAAAGAATCCGTGTTATCGAGAAGAAGACAGCTAGAAACAGACGTACAAAGGCGCATATCAAGGCGATCCTGAAGAGTTTTGAGGCAGCTATCGCAGATAACGACCTGGAAACCGCAAAGGAACAACTGACATTGGCAGAGAAAAAGCTGATGCAGGCAGTTACTAAAGGAACGCTGCACAAGAATACAGCATCCAGAAAAGTTTCCCGATTAACAAAGAGGTTCAACCAGGCCAACAAGGCCTAAGTCTCACCCGTCCCCACCGGTGCATAAGTTAAATGCACATGCAATGAGCAACAAAAAATCCGGAAAGTGTCTCCCGGATTTTTTATTGGTTATTTTTTATTGTTATGATGTTTTTCTATGATGTCTGTACCCCAGTCCTGCAAGGGTAGAGCCGCTTGCCAGCATCAGCATCAAGAGTCCAAGGGTGTCTTGTGAATCGCCGGTTTTAGGAGAAGTCTTTTTGTCCGATATCTTTTTTATTTTTCCCGGCTTCTGCCCATTCGTCTTTTCTTTATCGGTTTCCTTCATTTCATCAGGTGATGTGGGATCATTCTGTGGTTCTTCTGTTAAGGTAACCACTGCACTTCCTTCCGGATCTCCCTTTCCACCGGTGAGCATCAGGTTTTTAGTGGTCACTACAACCTCTTTGCCTACTGCATCGCCACCTTTATGAAGTTTATCGATTATCTTTACGGAATCTCCACCGGAGCTGATCAAGCGTGCTACTTTAATTGTGCCCTTGCCGGTGATCCCGTCTCCCCCGGGTCCGTCATTGCCAACGCCGCCGGTTGCGATAAGGGTTCCTTTGCCGGAAATCGTTCCGTCTTGCAAGAGAATTCCGGTTCCCCCAATATGACCGGGAGCATAGTTTTTATCGCCGCCTCCAATTACTTCTAAAACGCTTCCATCAGGAATGACTAATTCTCCATTGACCTGAAGCGTCGTTTGCCCGGGCAGGTCGCCGCTACCGGTATCCCCTCTCAGCTTATTGTTTCCCAGAGCTGTAACCTTCCCGTTTACAATGACCATTGTCGGCACATCTTCCTTGTCCGCTCCGTCAGTGAGGAACCTGGCATTGGAATGGATGTCCGCATCCTTTAATGTACTGCCATCATTTAGTGTCAACGTATCTGTCAGTGAAGAGTCCTTGTCCATGGAGAAGGTGCCTCCGTTGACTTGGATTGGTCCGAATGCTACGGAATCCTTAAGGGTTAGAGAGCCTCCCTTTTCGACTACGATTTTTACGCTGCTATAGAATTTCATGTTTTCAAAGGTCACATCGCTTCCTGCAGGGATGACAATGGTATCCGTTGCCAAGGATTTGTTGTTTCCGATGATGCCATAGGTCCCGGACTGATGGGAACCATATATTGTCTTTAAGTGAACAGGAACAACAGCATTGTCGCTTGTACCGATTACATATGGTTCCATATCCCAGCTGTCATCGCTTGGGTCAAGAGTTGCAAACTGACCTTTCAAGGTTTCGTTTCCTTCGTAGATCCGCAAGGGGGATCCATCGCTCCGGACGGTCTGTCCCTTGTGCTCTAGGGTTGCCACCACCTGATAGGTTCCTGCCTTGGCAGGAGTTCCGGACACTACGATACGATCGAACCAATAAGTTGCCGTCATGCCGCTATCTTCGGGCGATATATCCACCTTCAGTACTGCACCATCGGTATTGTTTCTGTAGTCATAATAATCTACTTCCGGGCCATCACCTTCTTTCACAAAGACTTTCAAAGTGGAGTGATAGCCTGTCTGTCCCTTGATGACGCTGTCCAGCTTTCCATCAAGCCTAAGGCTCAGCACTTGGTTCACATTAAAGGACAAGTTTTTTTCTGCCGGCTCATCCCCCTCTGCTTCCGCCCTTACGGTAACCGTTACAGAACCGGTTTTTGTAGGTGTTCCCGATAGAACGACTTTTCCGCTTTCTACCTTTGCTTCTATGC
>JBMNVE010000032.1:0-20669 GCA_050946655.1 Anaerovoracaceae bacterium | reverse complement strand
AAAAACTAACGAGCAGTCAGCCTGCTCGTTAGAAAAAATACTTGTTATATTTTTGTGGATTTTAGGCCCCACCCCAACATTTGACATAGAGCCAAAAATGCTTATTTACGTTTTTTGAAGTTTCCGCTCCGCCCCAACGCTTGGTATAGAGCCTAGCCTTATCTCGGTGGCTTAAATCAGTCCGCCGATGGATACGAACAGGGGCGCGAACACCAATGCCACGATAGTCATCAGCTTGATCAGGATGTTGATGGATGGGCCGGAAGTATCCTTGAAGGGATCGCCTACCGTATCACCTACAACTGCAGCGTGATGTGTCTCACTGCCCTTGCCGCCGTAATGTCCTTCTTCCACGTATTTCTTTGCATTGTCCCAGGCTCCGCCGGCATTAGCCATCATGATGGCTAGCAGTACGCCGGAAGAAAGTGCTCCCCCCAGGAGGCCACCCAGAGACGCAGGTCCCAGAATGATACCTACAGCAAGAGGTGCGATAATGGCCATGAGACCGGGGGCTACCATTTCGATCAGGGCAGCCTTGGTGGAGATATCCACGCATCTTGCATAGTCGGGTTTGCTGGTCCCTTCCATGATGCCCTTATCTTCACGGAACTGTCTTCGAACTTCTTCGATCATCTGATTAGCCGCCTTACCCACTGAGTTCATGGTAAAGGCAGAGAAGAGGAAGGGAAGCATAGCTCCGATGAACAGACCGACAATAACGATGGGATCCAGCAAGCTGATGAACTCCAATTTTGCAACGGTGGCATAGGATACAAACAGCGCCAACGCGGTCAAAGCCGCAGATCCGATGGCGAATCCCTTTCCGATAGCTGCTGTAGTGTTTCCTACGGCATCCAGTTTATCGGTGATCTTTCGCACATCTTCCGGCAGGTCGGACATTTCCGCGATCCCGCCTGCGTTGTCAGATACAGGGCCGTAAGCATCCACCGCTACGGTCATCCCCGTGGTGGACAGCATGCCCACAGCCGCCAGTGCAATACCGTATACCCCTGCAAAATGGAAGGCTGCAAATATCCCGATACAGATAAACAGGATGGGGAGGAAGGTGGACAGCATGCCCACGCCCATACCGCTGATGATGGTCGTTGCCGCTCCCGTCTGGGATTGTTCTGCGATTTTCTTGACGGACTTGTAGTCTGCCGATGTATATACTTCTGTGATCTTACCGATGGCCACACCGACAATGAGGCCGGCAATGATGGCAATAGCATAGTTGTAGCTACCCAGCATCGTCTTGCTCAAGACGATGGCCATGATGATGACGATCACGCTACTCACATAAGTACCTAGGTTCAATGCGTTGGCAGGGTTTCCGCCTTCCTTGCCTCGTACAAAGAGGACACCGATAACCGATGCCAAGATCCCGATGGCAGATAGTACTAGAGGAAAGGCGGCTGCCGTGACTTGATCGAAGGCGCCGGCTGAATTGACTGCAGCTACTGCTGCCAATGTCACCGCAGATATAATGGAGCCTACATAGGACTCGAACAAGTCAGAGCCCATGCCGGCAACGTCACCTACGTTGTCCCCTACGTTATCTGCAATAACTGCCGGGTTTCTCGGATCGTCCTCCGGGATCCCCGCTTCTACTTTACCTACCAGGTCTGCACCTACGTCAGCTGCTTTCGTATAGATTCCTCCGCCCACTCGTCCAAAGAGAGCCATAGAGGATGCGCCTAAACCGAATCCGGTCACAGTCTCTACTACTGTTGCCAGATCCATAGCGATAAACACCACGCCCAAACCGAGAAGACCCAGGCCGGTCACGCATAGTCCCATGACTGCTCCACTTCTGAACGCGATTTGAAGTGCTTTGCTCATACCGCTGGTCTGCGCCGCGCGAGCCGTTCTCACGTTACCCTTTGTGGCTACATTCATGCCGAAGAAACCCGCAAGGACGGACAGGCAAGCTCCGACCAAATAAAGAACTGCCGTGATCCAGGAAATCGCTAGCCCAATCAGTAAGAAAAGAACAATGATTACAACTACCATGGTCTTGTATTCCCTCTTCAGGAATGCCATGGCACCTTCTCTGATATGCCCTGCGATCTCCTTCATGCGACCGGTGCCCTCATCCATCTTGCCGATCCATGCGCTCAAGGCGAACGCTACGATCAGCCCGATAACTGCGGCAATCGGTACTGCAATTGCTAACGCGCCAACATTATTAACCATTTTTACCTCCTGCTACTAAACAAGTACAATCTACCTCACACTTTACCTTCAAGGGTAACGATGACCAGAGAAAGCACGATAAACAATACGGCGGCTATCATAGAGATTTTGCTCAATATCGCCTCGTATCCTCTGCCCTTTTTCTTACCGAACAGCTGCTCCGCACCGCCGCCGATAGAACCGGATAGTCCTGCACTGTTGCTGGACTGCATCAGGATACTTCCAATCAAAACTACACTGGCAACAGCTAAGATCACCATAAGGACTGTCATTCCTTTACCTCCTGCGATTTTCTGTGATAATGTATTTTAACATAACTACTGGATGATATCATATAACCCTTCTGTATTCAAGGTTTTTATTGCTTGTTTAAGTTATAAAATGCATCCAAGCCCGCATACTCCGCCGCATCTCCCAGAATTTCTTCGATCCTCAGAAGCTGGTTATATTTTGCGATCCTGTCCGTTCTGGATAAGGATCCGGTCTTGATCTGTCCCGCATTGAGCCCCACAACGATATCGGCTATGGTGGTGTCTTCCGTTTCCCCGCTTCTGTGTGAAACCACCGCCGTATAACCGGCCTTTTTGGCCATTTCAATGGCATCAAAGGTTTCTGTCAGAGTACCGATCTGGTTCACCTTGATGAGGATGGAGTTGGCTGTGCTTTCCTGGATCCCCCTCTTCAGTCTTTGTGTGTTGGTCACAAAGAGGTCATCCCCCACGATCTGTATCTTTTTGCCCAATCTTTCCGTCATCAGCTTCCAGCCGTCCCAATCATCTTCGTTGAATCCGTCCTCAATGGAAATGATGGGATATTTATCGCAAAGCATCTGATAATAGTCCACCAGTTCTTCTGCCGTCTTTCTGACCCCTTCCCCCCGGAGGAAATAGGTCTTTGTTTCAGCATCGTAAAACTCGCTGGCTGCGGCATCCAATGCGATGCGAATGTCCTCGCCCGCCTTATATCCGGCTTTTTCTACCGCTTCCATAATAACGGATATGGCCTCCTCGTTGGTGGCCAGGTCGGGAGCGAATCCACCTTCATCTCCTACGGCTGTATTGAGTCCCTTGGCCTTCAAGACACTCTTCAGGTTGTGGAAAATCTCCGCACCCATGCGCAATGCTTCCCGGAAGGAGTCCGCACCTACAGGCATGATCATGAACTCCTGGATGTCCACCGTATTGTCCGCATGGCTGCCCCCGTTGAGAATATTCATCATAGGTGTGGGCAGAACTTTCCCGTTGACCCCGCCCAAGTATTTGAACAAGGGAAGTCCCAGAGATTTAGCCGCCGCGTCGGCAGCCGCCATGGATACGGCCAGTATGGCATTGGCACCCAACTTGCCCTTGTTTTCCGTTCCGTCCATTTGGATTAGCATGCGGTCCAGGCCCGGTTGATCAAAGGGATCGAAGTCTACGATGGCCGGGGCAATGATATCGTTCACATTATCTACCGCCTTAAGCGTGCCTTTTCCCAAGTACCTGCTCTTGTCTCTGTCTCGCAGTTCCACTGCTTCGTGGACACCGGTGGATGCCCCCGATGGGACAATCGCCCTTCCCACCGAACCGTCGGTAAGGATGATCTCCACCTCTACTGTAGGATTTCCTCTCGAGTCCAATACTTCTCTGGCATATACATCTTCTATGTAAATCATCTTTCTACCTCCCTAAAAATCGATCATCCTCATGAAGTCATCCGCGGATAGGCTGGCACCTCCCACAAGGCCTCCATCAATATTTTCCATATTCATCAATTCCGTCACGTTGTCCGGCTTCATGCTTCCACCATACTGGATGGTCAGGTCGCAGGATACATCCTCGTCATACAACTGGCTGACAATATCCCGAATGTATCCGCACATTTCTTCTGCCTGTGCGGCCGTGGCCGTTCTTCCCGTCCCTATGGCCCAAACAGGTTCATAGGCAATCACCATTTTTCCTACATAGTCTCCGGCAAGTCCGGCCAGGGCCAGACGAACTTGATTCCCAACCACTTCCTTCTCCTTGCCCTCATCTCTCTGGGAGAGAACTTCTCCCACACAGAGAATGGGTGTAATGGATGTTTTGGATAGGGTATGAAGCTTCTTGTTCACCGTTTCATCGGTCTCACCAAAGTACTGTCTCCTCTCCGAGTGGCCTATGATGCATAGGTCCACGCCGATCTCTTCCAACATGGCAGCGGAAATCTCGCCGGTAAAGGCACCACTTTCCGCAAAGTGCATGTTTTGGGCACCTACCTTGATTTCCGTCCCCCGGAAAGCTTCCTTAAGCTCCCTCAAATGGACATAGGGCGCACAGATGGCTGCTCTCACATCGGTGCCCGAATATAGTTCCTTGAACGTGTCCGCGAACTCCATGGCTTCCTTCAAGGTTTTGTTCATCTTCCAGTTACCTGCGATAAATGGTAATCTCATCTTATTTGTCCTCCAACACTGCTACACCGGGGAGTTCCTTCCCTTCAAGGAACTCAAGGCTGGCTCCGCCACCGGTGGAAATATGGGACATCTTCTCGGACAAACCGAACTTGGTTACCGCAGCAGCCGAATCCCCTCCGCCGATAATGGTCGTCCCTTCGGATTTAGCCATTGCCTCCGCTACACTGCGGGTACCGGCAGCAAAACTTTCCATCTCAAATACCCCCATGGGGCCGTTCCAAATGATGGTCTTGGCATCACCGATCTCCTTGGCAAATAGCGCCTCTGACTTGGGGCCGATGTCCAATCCCATCATGTCCGAAGGCATCTTGTTGCTGTTGTGGATCTGGATCGGTCCCTTTTCACTGAAGTCAGGTGCACAGACCACGTCCACGGGAAGAAGAAGCTTCACTCCCCTGTCTTCTGCCGTTTTCAGTAAGCCGGCAGCTAAATCTACATTCTCTTCGTCCAAGATGGACTTTCCGATTTCATAGCCCTGAGCTTTATAAAAGGTATACGTCATTCCGCCCCCCAGGATGAGGACATCCACCTTCTTGAGGATCTCTTCAATGACCTTAATCTTGTCTCCTACCTTTGCACCGCCCATGATGGCCAAAAAAGGCCTTTTGGGATAGTTTATGGCATCCCCTAGGAATTGAAGTTCCTTCTCGATAAGGAAACCGGATACACTGGTCAGGAAAGCGGCTAATCCCGCGGTGGAACAGTGGGCCCTGTGGGCTGTCCCAAAGGCGTCATTCACAAAGACATCCCCGAGGGATGCAAGTTCTGCCGTGAAACTTTCCCTGTTCTCCGTCTCTTCCACTCTGAATCTGGTATTCTCCAGAAGGACCACTTCCCCATCCTTCATGGATGCCACTGTGTCTCTCACCTTGCTGTCCACAACTCTATCCGACTGAGCAAAGACGACTTTCTGTCCCAGTAGCTCCGATAGTCTTTCCGCTACCGGCGCCAGAGTATATGCCAGGTCCGGTTTGCCCTTGGGTCTGCCCATATGGGACAGGAGAATGACTTTTCCTCCCTGAGCAAGGGCGTATTCAATGGTGGGAAGCGCCCCCCTTATTCTGGCATCATCGGTGATTTCCCCATCCTCCATCGGTACATTGAAATCGCATCTGATCAAGATTTTTCTTCCAAAAATATCGATATCTCTAATTGTTTTTTTCATGTCTTTTCCCTCTATTCGTTGTCCACAGAATACATATATTCGATGAGCATGAGGATCTTGCTGGAGTAGCCGAACTCATTATCGTAGAAGGCAATGAACTTGAACATTTCGTTGTTCATCATGATCCCTTCCCTGGCATCGAATATGGACGTATGGGGATCTCCGATGAAGTCGCTGGACACCACTTCATCATCCACATACTCAAGTATCCCCTTCATGTATGTTTCCGATGCTTCTTTTACTTTTTCGCAAATTTCTTCGTAGGTTGCAGGCTTCTTCAACTTTACGTTTAGATCCACTACGGAAACGTTGGCCACCGGCACTCGATAAGATATCCCCGTCATCTTTCCCTGCAGTTGGGGGATGACCAGGCCTACTGCTTTGGCAGCGCCTGTAGTAGATGGGATGATATTTCCAAATGATGATCTTCCCGTCCGCCAGTCCTTCATGGATCTGGCATCTACCACCTTTTGCTTTGCCGTAGCAGCATGTATGGTGGACATGAGCCCCGCCTCTATTCCCCAGTTATCTTCGATGACTTTAGCCAGAGGCGCAAGACAGTTTGTCGTACAGGAAGCGTTGGAAACGATCTGATATTCCTTCTTGTACTCCTCATGGTTTACGCCCATCACATAGGTAGGCGTTTTGGGGGCGTCCTTTGCAGGCGCGGTGATGATCACCTTCTTTGCCCCGGCTTTAATGTGATCCATAGCCGTGTCCGTAGTGACGTAGGCCCCGGTCCCCTCTACGATATACTCGGCTCCGCATTCTCCCCATTTGATGTTGATGGCTTCAGATTCACTGTACACGGGAATCTTTTTATCGTTGATGATGATTCCCTTATCATAGTAATCCAGCTTTCCCGGGAACCGCCCAAAGGTGGAATCGTATTTCAACATGTACACCATATACTCCAGGTCCGCATTCCGCACGTTGATGCCTCGAATATCGATGTCGGGTCTATCCATAGAGGCCCTGATAACTACTCTACTGATTCTTCCAAACCCACTGATACCAACTTTTATACCCATGATCCTTCCTCCTGTCTTTCTGACTATTACTTCTTCGATCAATAACGTTTTCTCTTTGAAGAGGATAAAATGTTCATTTCATCCCTGTATTTAGCAATGGTTCTCCTGGAAATATCGATCCCCCTTTCCCTGAGCAATGCCACCAGCACCTGATCGCTGTAGGGCGCTTTGGGATCTTCTCTATCTATGATTTCTTTTATGTGCGTCTTAACGCTATTGGATGAGATCCCTTCCCCGCTCTCCCCGGCAACTCCGGCGGAGAAAAAATACTTCAACTCAAAAACACCCCTGGGGCTCTCCATGTACTTTCCGTTGATGGAGCGGCTAACCGTCGATTCGTGGATGCCCAGTTCCTCGGCGATCTGCTTTAGGGTGAGTGTTTTCAAATATTTATTTCCGTAATCAAAGAAATCCCTTTGATAATTCACAATGGTTTTCACCACATTCATGATGGTCTGTTTCCTCTGTTCAATGCTCTTGATGAGCCAAATGGCCGAATTCATTCGGTCGGAAAGATAGTCGGTCAGCTTGCTGTCCTGGCCGGCCTGAGCCATCACTTTTTCATAATAAGAACTGATCATCAGGCGGGGGACGCAATTGTCGTTCATGGTGACCACATACTCCCCATTGACTCTCTCCACGATCACATCGGGGATGATATATCTGGTCTCCGCCTGACTGGCAAACTGTATGCCCGGCCTGGGATCCAGCCCCTTGATAAAGTCCGCCATCTCCTGGACCTCCTGCACATCCATCTTCAACCCCTTGGCAATGACGGTGAGTCGGTTGGCAGCCAGATCCTCGATATATTCGGTCAACAGCTTTTCATACGCCTCCGTTCGCAAGCCGTCATGCTCCAATTGTATGAGCAAACAACGGCCCAGGTTTTCCGCTCCTACGCCGATGGGATCAAAAGACTGGATCAGCTTGGTCACCTTCTGTACATTCTCCAAAGAGGTCCCTATGGCTTCTGCCATTTCCTCCTTGGTCATGGTCAGATATCCGCTTTCATCCAAACTCTCAATGATGTATTTTCCGATCCTCCTGCAAGCCTTGTTGTTTGATGCAAATTGAAGCTGAAAAAGAAGGTGCTCCGAAAGGGTCACCTCGGAAGAAACGTATTGCTCGTAGGAATATCCCTTGTCTTCTTTGCCATAATCTGCCTGCCTGTAGCTGATATCATCATAGCCTCGCTCCTTGATCAATTCCGCCAGAGCCTCTTCTTTTTCCTTGGACACCTCTGCCTCGTCCTTGGATTTCTCACCTTCCGGTTCCCGGCCCTCGGCAGTTTCAAGGACAGGATTGTTGAGCAATTGTTCCTCAACATAAGTATCCAGCTCCTGTGCATTAAATTGCAGGATCTGGATAGCCTGGATCAATTCCGGAGTCATGACCAGCTTTTGGGTCTGTTCGATTGTAAGGTCGTATCCTAGTTTCATTTTCCCTCGAATCCTCTGTCTAGTATTATAGCATACCTAGCCGTTATTTCAAGTGAGGATAAGCCTGTTGGCGCAAAGCTTCGAAGAGAATTATCGCCGCCGAATTGGACAAGTTTAAGGAGCGGAGTTCCGTCTGATGAGACATGGGAATGCGGATGGTGTTTTCCCTGTTGGCAGAAATAAGTTCAGGGGGAAGACCCTTTGTTTCCCTGCCAAAGAGAATCATGTCTTCGTCACAAAATCGAACTTCAGCATAAGTTTTTTCCCCTTTAGTGGATGCAAAGTACAGGGTCCTTGCCCCGTACTTCTCCATAAAGTCATCCAGCGACCGGTGGATCTCCACATCCACATGCTTCCAGTAATCCAACCCGGCTCTTCTCACACTTTTCTCGTCGATCTGAAAGCCCAAAGGCTCGACCAAATGAAGCCTCGCCCCTGTTGCCGCGCACGTTCTTGCCACGTTTCCCGTGTTGGGCGGGATCTCCGGCTCCACTAAAACTATATGCATCGCCACTTGCCTATACCCTCCATCTCTCTATGTCTGCATGGGACAGCCCTGTACCTGATCTGAAAAATCACCATCTCCGAAATGCTCTGCCGTCACCTCCGCATTCGGCGGTATAATGGCAAAATCTTCGTCCCACCTGCCACTGAGCAGTTGATTGAGCAACCTGGTGGTTCCTTTGGTTTGCCTCAGTTCCAAACCCATAATGCGAGAAAAGTATTCTGCTCTTTCTCTCCACTGATCCAGATCATATGCCCCGGTGTCGATGAGCATCAATGCCTTGTAGTGTGCCAACATGACTTCCATTACTCGCTTGGCCACCTTTTCTCCTCTTTTTTTCAGCATCCGTTCATACTCCCATGTGGGGTTTTCCTTGCCTTCCATCCAGCCACGGGTCAGATAGTAGTACCCCAGAGCGTGGGGCTGGTCGAAGGTGTCGATCAGCAGAAGTTGGGTACAGTCGTTGACCCTGGGAATGACCAGAGGCGTACTGCCGGAACGAAGGCCGATAAAGGCGTTTCCGCAATACCCGTAGGCAAAGAGAAGGTGAGAAATATCCTCTCCTTCCGACCCGTAGACCTCCTTTTGCAGCGCCTCTCTCAACTTCTCCGGGTGGGTGTGGAGACTGTCTTCCAACCAGGCCACCGGGCCGGTGTATCCGGTCTCCTTTATTGCTTTCTCCACTTCATCCCGGATCATCTCACAGGCAATCAGTTTTCCCTTCATACTTCCCTCCGTTTTCCATTATAGCACCCTCACTCCTTTTCTGTCGAGTAGGGGAAACGTACAAACCCCTGCCGGCGTACACCGGCAAGGGTAATTGATGTTTTGTGGTGATCCTCTTTCCCTTCCTTAGAAGGATGCAAGAAAGATGATTCCCGTATACAAGTCATCTAGTGACTTCTCATAGTTCTTTCGTACGATCTCCGGACTGTTCCTCAGTTCCGGATTCTCCTCGATCTGTTTTTCCCAGGATGGGAACAGTTCCGAGTCGATAGGTGGCAAGTTGATAATCATGGTTTCCCTCCTTTACTTGTACACACCGTAGGTCGTCACCGTCTCAAATGCTGCCTTTAAATTTTCCGCATTGGCATCCTTGGGCGCAAGCAGAGACTTATCCAGGCAGAAGATGTATCCCCCACCCGGGGCAAGGGTGTCGATGAGATATTTCGTGTGATCGATGACCTCTTGCTTCGTTCCGTGGTTGATCAAGTCTACAGACATGCCCCCAGTCAGACAAATGGTGTCGCCGATCCCATCCTTGTATTTCTTGAAGTCTCCCGTCTCAATGAGACCGACCACCTTCTTCTTGGGCAGTTCGTTGATGAAATCGAAGTAGGGCTCCCAGTCGCCTTCCATGAAGAGCATCGGTGTCATATCGTAGGAGATGAGAGTATCTATCATCTTCCGGAAGGTGGGGAAGTAGAAGGTCTCAAAGTCCTTGGGTTTTAAGTATGTGGGAATGTGCAGCGGGATGAATATGGCCGGGAATGGGCCCGACTCTACACCCTGTGCAGCACGCCTGAGCATGAGCGGATGCATTGCCTCTGCAGCCGCAATGACCTTATCCTTCCGTCTTCGGATATCCATCATAATATTGTTGAATCCGCGGAAGTAATCCATCAGCACGTCCAGTGCCATTTCCGTGCTTCCCTTAAACAAGGTGGGCATACCGTACTCAGTCGCCAGCCCCCCTCCTACTGCGGCGATACCTTCGTTCATGTAAGTCGCAAAGGATGTGGCCATCATGCCCATGGCCATGGCCTTTTTATCTCCGGACTTGTCAAAAGCCGCATATCTTCTTGGGATCTGCTTTTCGATGATGAACTTAAATGGGTCGGCGATCAACTCGTCATACTCCTCTGCCAGCATCACATCCCCAGCCTCGGTATGTTGTACCGACGCATAGGGCTCACCGTCATCATCGTAGTGACGGAATTCTCTAGAGGCTGCTGCCGCATAGACGTTCCCCGGTCGGATACCGAATGCCGGGGGCAAGGCATCGATTTCAGGGAAGTCTTCCGCCACCTTGAAGATGGATTCCTTCAACTTCTCATAATCATAGCCCACATCTACTATAGTGTTTCCTGCATAATGACCTGCCCAAGTTTCCAGCATCAAGGTGATTGGCACCCTGTCCGGGATCTCGTGCTTAAAGGCTTTTGTTAAACGTTCTGCTCTCTGTGCAAAAAGTGCTTTTGTATTTTCTACCATGTTTACACCACCCATTCTTTCAACTGTTTGACGCCGGTGGATGCATTGGTGCTCCATGCGTCAGCGCCTACTCGCTGCATTACCGATTCAGAAACCGGATTTCCGCCGATCATGATCTTTAGGTCATCTCGCAAACCGGCATCCTTTAATGCATTGATCACATCCCCCATGGTTTCAAGGGACAAGGTCAAAAGTCCGCTGATCCCCACAATGTTGGGCTTGACTTCTTTGACCTTTTCTACAAAGGCTTCCGGCTTAACGTCTACACCTAGATCATGCACCTCAAACCCACCGGCTTCCGCCATACTCTTGAAGATATTCTTCCCGATGTCGTGAAGATCTCCCGGTGCGCTTCCCAGGACCATGGATCCGATCTTGCTGGATCCGTCACTGGAAAGAAAGGGCTTGATCGCATCGATCCCGTTGTATAGGATGTCTGCTGCATAAACAAGGTCTCCTACGAAATATTCTCCTTCTTCGAAGTACTCTCCCACTTTGTCCATGCCCACGGAAAATGACTTGATCACCTTATCCGCTTCCTCTTCGCTGGGGCCGGAGTCCACAAAACTCTCTACCGCAGCATTAAAAGCATCTTCATCCAGTTCGCCCAAGGCGTCTGCGATCACCTGATACCTTTCTTCCATAACATACTCCTTTCTTTTCATCCGTTGATTTCTAAGCAGGCTTTCTGCTTATTGTCCTATGGTAATATGCAATTACTGTGCCATATGGGAATATCTCTTTTCCCTGTAATTTCAACGCTTTTTCTACATCATCCCTGTGTCACGATCCACTACATGGTCACACTTTGGCACATAACGGCACGTTTCGGCACGCAATGACACAACCCTCTTTTTGCCGATAGGTAAAGACTTTTTTCTTGTTTTATTGTATAATCCTAATACATAGTTTCAAATACGAGGAGGTAATATATGAAAACGATCAACATTGGGTTACTGGGACTGGGCAATATCGGCACGGGCACCTATAAGACTTTGGAGATGAACCACGATCACATCGCAGAAAGCACCGGGGTCGATCTTAGGATCACCAAGATACTGGAGCGCGACGTGGATAGAGACAGGGGCATCAAGGTAACTCCCGATCAATTCACTCAGGAGCCAAAGGACATCTTTTCCGACCCTGAGATCAAAATTGTCATTGAACTGTTGGGTGGTATCGAGCCGGCAACCTCTTTCATGTTAGAGGCCATGAAGAACGGGAAGAGCGTCGTCACCGCCAACAAGGCTGCCGTTGCAGCCAACTTTGACAAGTTGATGGAGACAGCCAAAGAAAATCACGTGCAGTTCCGGTTTGAGGCAAGCGTTGCGGGAGGGATCCCCATCCTCAATGCGATCACCACTGTCCTGGGCGCCAATCAGTTCGAGGAAATATTGGGCATACTCAACGGAACGACAAATTACATCATGACCCAGATGACTGAATACGGTCTGGATTACGATGATGTGCTGAAAGTGGCCCAGGAAAAGGGATTTGCCGAAGCCGACCCTACCGCGGACGTGGAAGGGATCGATGTGGCCAATAAACTATCCATCATGATGGCTCTAGCCTTCGGAAAGTATGTCCATCCCGATGATATCCCTACAAAGGGCATTTCTCAGATCACCAAGGAAGACATCGACAAGGCGACGGCAAACAAGTGCAAGATCAAGCTCATTGCCCAAGCGAAAAAAACAGGGGACAAGGTGGAATACAGCGTTGCTCCCATGGAACTTCCCTATGATCACCCTCTGGCAAGCGTAAGCAATGAATTCAATGCCGTCTTTGTCAAGGGAAATGCCGTGGATGAATTGATGTTCTACGGCAAAGGTGCAGGCCCCCTCCCCACGGGTAGTGCCGTCATGGGAGATGTTCTTTCCATCGCAAAGATAATCGCTGCACACAGCTAGTTTGAAGGAGGTAAATATGGGCTTGTACAAACAATGGCAGGAGTTGATGGAAGGCCAGACCGATGAGACCTTCTCCCAGTTTTGGGAAAAATATAGCGGAACAGAGGAGAAGATCTACTCGGATATTTTGGATCATCCCCAGGAGAAGTTTACCGGTCAGTTCAGCCAGCTGGTCGAAAAATATCAGGCGGATCCCGTGATTTTCATGGGATTCTTGGACGGGATCCAAAGCAGCCTGAAACAGGAACAGGACCTTGGCGCCATCCAGGAAGATTCAGAGATCACCTTGGATATCGATTACGAAAAGTTATTCTTCAATATGCTGGCCGCAGACGCAGAATACCTTTATACCCTCCCTCAGTGGGCGGATATCTTGGGAGAAGATAAGATGGCGGAAATTGAGAAGGCATACAAGAAATCTAAAACCGTAGTGAAAGAAAGGAAGATCGGCCGCAACGAGCCATGTCCCTGCGGAAGCGGCAAGAAGTACAAGCACTGCTGCGGAAGAAACGGCTGAGCTAAAGGATCAGCCGCAATCCCAGTTATACAGTACCTTGCTGAAATCACAATTTAATAAGTCTTCTTCACTGATGAAGAAGTTTCCCACACCGACGTCTCCCCACATAAGGGAGACGTCTTCTATTTCATCGGAATCCAATTGGAACAGCAGGATATTCTTATCCTCATCATCTTGCCGCCCTCTGGGGTCTGTCTGCGTAAAGTAGGGATAGCCCGATATCCGGTGGCCGGTTTGGAATAGCACATCATATAAATGGTCGCTCACCTGATCATCCATATCGTAGAATCCCACGACATCCTTATTGTACGCCTCGTTATACAGAGGAAGAAACCGCCGTTCAAAGCGATAATCGTCAATGGTCATAGCCATGACGGATGAAGTAAACTCCATCTTCAGGCAATCCTCCTTGTTCAAAAGGCCGTAACTCTCATTGAAGCATTCCCGGGGAACTTCCTGCTGGGGCGCCTGAGGATCCACCTCTTCATGGTAAATCAAGCGAAACCCATTCTGCTTCATGGGATCGTCAAAATCCAATCCGTACATGGCCCCCAAGTCCTCTTCCTGTTCCATGATAAAAAACTGAAGAATCCCCTTTTGCGGGAAGAGAGAAAGGCCGGGCATCTGAGCAAAGTTGATCTGTGCCAGCAGGCGAAGTGGGGTACCTCCCTGATCTCTCGGCCACTGCACATCCTCCGGCATGTAAGGCTCACCACCCACCTTGGAATCCAACCGGCCACAGGGCAATTTTTTTAACGTGATCTGATTATAGGGAACATTTGTCTCTTCCCGGAAAGGCTCGAGTATCTGACTTTCCAAAGTCGCCAGCCTATCCTCCCTGTCCACTCGGTGATATTCTTCTTTTGTCTGCCAACTTCCCTGATCCTCTACCTCATGGTAGTAGAAATACCGCTGGAGAATTTTCTCTGCTAAGGTTAAATCAAATACTTCTCGGCATAAGGCTTCCCCATCGTATCCTTTGGCCTCCATGTAAAGCCAGACCTTCTCCCCATCCTTCCCAACTTTTTTAGTGATCCCCAAAAGTTCTTGAAACTGCCCGAATGCGGGAAAGAGAACGAGAGATCCACCTGTTTCTCCATTCTTCCAAAGGCTGTGAAGCTCCTGCCTCAGCATGTGGAATGTAGGAGGAGCGACATCAGAACTCTCACTGTGATTGATGAGCGGCTTGAAATGAAGGTTTTCTTGGTGTTCATCCGCAACACAATCTATGAGAAGTGTCAGCAGTTCTCCATACTCGCCATCTGTGATCTGCCTGTCCTTTGCCACCTTGTCAAATCTCCGTGCCAGCCTGCCTACCCGGGAGAGCCTTCCACCTAACCCTCCTCCTGATAATCGATCCAAACATATGGCGATATTCCGATATGCATCGTAGTAATCCTTGGAAAGGAAAAGGACTTCCCCCAAGGCATAAAGGATCTCCCTTATCGGCGGGCTTCCCTCTTCCTTGTATGCATACATCTGAGACACGGCCAGATAATGCCACACATTCACCGGATCGTGATCGTCGAAAACCTCCGTGCCTCCGTTCCATTGTGCCAGCAGAGCCTTTCGGAAGCATTCACTTGCTCCTTGGTAGTTCCCTTCGTTTTTTAGGATAATCCCCATATCGGTGAAGGCATCCCCCTTGTATTTTTCCACTGCAGCACTGATCTGGAGATATTTCAGCGCCTGCTCATTGTCCTCCACTCGCTGATAAACATCCCCCAGATAGTAAAAGACGGCCTGCTGCTCAAAGGCACGCTCCGTGCGGCTTAGACCCCCTGCCATATCCAATAGCAATTCTATCGCTCCTTGATATTTCTCTTCGCCGATGAGCTGTGCACCCAAGTTTTGTCGCACCAAAAGTTCATCATCATCGGGATCAACCTCCATGATAGTTCCCCATACATCATCACCCATGGGTTCCTCCTTCTTCTCTTTCCTCTGAAGGGCCTTCCGCCTTTTGACGGATCAGTCGGTTCCCCATCCTTTCCAGGAATTTGTACATGTCCCCTATTGTGATGGTCACCGTCGCCGTATTCACATTGGGATGAAAACTGATCAGGTCCTCATTTCCGGCCGATGCTATGGTTCTGCCCAGAACGACAGTCACATGCCTGTCCAGGTCGTTGACCAGGCCCAACAGGGAACAGGAGCCGGGAAGAACACCCAAATATTTCATCAGGTCTTCATCCCCCGCAAAGGTGACCTTGTTGCTCCAGCCGGTGACACGGCGCATTTCCTTGAAGTCCATCCGCTCATCGTCCTCCAGAACCACCAGGTAATGCTCCCCCGACTTCTTGTCCAGGATCACCAGGTTCTTTACATTGAGCCCCGGCTGTTTAGCCCCCGGAGCGGCCTCCACATCCGAAGTGCTGTACACAGCTTCATGGTAGTGGACCACATACTTGATCCCAAGCTCATCCAGCACCTTGTAGATCTTTTCCTCCGCCCTCATGAAGGCTCCTCCTCTTTTCCGTTCGATTCATGTAATCGATGATCCCGCCGATGAGCAGTACCGCAAGAACAGCGTGCCAGATCTGATTCATGTTTTCAATGAAATCAGCCACCTTGGCCAGTCCCCTATACCGCTCAAGATCGAAGCTGGTGGATAAGTCGATGATGAAGTTATATACCGTGTGGACATAAATTCCTGATATAAGCGAGTTGGTCACCAGTACCACCGTAGCCAGTACAATGCCTATGGCAAAGGTGTAAAACAGTTGATCCAGATTCATATGGAATACGGCAAATAACAGACCGCTCACAAGAACCACCACCACTTTGGGCATCCCGCCGTCCTGGCTCATTCGCAGCATGCTCCCTCGAAACAGGGTTTCTTCACATATCCCGGGAAAGATGCAAGCAAAGAAAAGGCTATAAAAGAAAACACCTATCTGCCAAGTTAGACCGCTGTGATCCCCCGGTAAAAAAAGAAAGTCTTCGTTGCCGTAAGTCCCCTCATTGAACACCGGTGTCAACTGGACGATCACGTTGCTGATGGCAGGCAAGAGAAAGGCAATAATCGTCAGGCACAAAACGGTGAGAAGGGGTATTTTCTTAATCCTGTAAAAAGTCTTCCAGTCCATCCCCGTCTTTTTCCGATACTATCTGGAGATCAGCAAGGTAGGCAGCAGAATGATCAAAGGCTGCTCCAAAAAGAAAAATACCGGGTGTTCCACATAGATAAAAAACGGAAGCACGATGATAACTACATACAATATCCCCATCACCACATATGCTCTAACTCTACTCATAATCCTACCTTCCTGCACCAAGGTGCAATGACACATTCCACACATTTTGGATTTCTGGCCATGCAACAGTTTCGTCCGTGAAAGATCAGGCTATGGTGAGCTTCCGACCAACGGTCCTGGGGGAGTATCTTCATGAGAGCAAGTTCCGTCCCAAGGACATCCTTCTCCTCCACCAGACCGATTCGATTGGCCAGTCTGAACACGTGAGTATCCACGGCGATTCTTTGATGGCCGAAGCCGACGGACATCACAACATTCGCCGTCTTCCTCCCCACCCCGGGAAGGGTCTGTAAGTCCTCATCCGAGTCAGGCACTTGTCCATGGAAGGACTCCACCAGCACCTTCGCCTGTTCCACCAATCTTCTGGATTTTGTTTTATACATGCCTATGGTTTTCAATATCTCTTCCAGTTCCGCTACATCTGCCTTTGCCATAGCGAAGGCATCCGGATATCGGGCAAAGAGGCGATCACTGATCCGGTTCACACTAACATCGGTGGTCTGAGCCGAAAGGGTCACCTTAACCAAAAGTTGATATACATCCTCATGGATCAGCGCACATCCGGCATCCGGATATTCTTTGATCAACGCGTCTAGAATATCACTTACATTTTCTTTTGTAAAATTCATTTTTTGGCTCCTTTTCAGTAGGAAAAAAATTGTCAGCAACATTATACCATTTTTTGACCATTTTTTAACAATGTAATCATCCAAAAAATATGAATTCCTGTTTTTCAACATTTGTAATCAGTTACATTTTCAACGTTTTTCAGAAAATTTTAACAAAATCATAAAAAAAAGGTTACTTTATTGCCTTTATGTAGTATACTTAAGGCGTAATATTTCACTTAACTTGTACTTTTTTACGGAGGTGTTTTATGTCAACGTGCACACAAGTGGAACGCAATGGCCTGTTTGAGCTGACAGATGAGGCCAGAGCGGAGCTTACGTCTTCACGGTATTTTAACGAAGACTTAGCCCCAACATCTGTATCTCAGCGTACTTGGACCACCTATAACATCACGATGCTATGGGTAGGAATGTCAATTTGTATCCCGTCATTATCTCTATCATCTGCACTGATCGGATTGGGCGCTTCCCCATGGATAGCCGTTCTCAACGTAGCTCTCGGTAACCTTTTGGTTTTGATCCCCATCCAACTGAACTCTCACGCCGGTACAAAGTACGGTATCCCCTTCCCTGCATTTTCAAGACTTACCTTCGGTGCTACCGGGGCACATCTGCCCTCCATCCTAAGAGGTCTTGTTGCTTGTGGTTGGACTTCCGTTCAGGCTTGGGTAGGCGGTGGAGCCGTGGCTGCTCTGGTCAGTATCGTTGCTCCTAAGTTTGGGGATGCTACCTGGACGACAAGTCTTCCCTCATGGGCAGGTATGCAGCCGGCACACATCGGACAAACCATCGGTTTCTTCGTATTTATGCTTTTCGTACTTTGGGTTGCTTACAACGGTATCGAACAAATCAAGTGGGTCCAGAACATTGGCGGCCCCCTTCTCATCGTCATCATGTTCGCGCTTTTGGCTTGGTCTATCAACGAAGCAAGTGGCGCGGGCTATACTTTTGGCGAAGTAATGAATCAGCCTAATGACGCTGCACTGATTTCACAACATGGCGGAATCGTTCTTCTGTTCCTGGGCGGATTGACAGGAAACATCGCCTTCTGGGCTACCATGGCGCTGAATATCCCTGACTTTTCCAGATACGCTCATTCCCAAAAAGCGCAGTTTAGAGGACAGCTCTACGGTATGCCTATCCCCATGGCGTTCTGCGCCTTCGTCGGTGCATTCTTTGCTATGGCTACCAAGTTGACAAGAGGCGAAGCTCTCTTTGACCCGACTGCCGTATTCTACAGCATCGACAACAGGATCATCGTTTTCATCGCAGCTGTAGGCGTAATCGCAGCTACCATCACTACATGTGTAGCGGCTAACGTAGTAGCTCCCGCAAACGGATTTTCCAACATTTCACCCAGCAGGATATCCTACAAGAAGGGCGTTGTGATCACAGTTATCATCGCGACCTTCGTCTTCCAGCCATGGTGGATCTATGGATCCGGTGCTGCTTACATCTTCGGATGGCTGAACAACTACGGTATCATCCTAGCACCGGTTGCCGCCATCTTTATTGCAGACTACTACATCTGTAAGGATAAGAGAATCGAAGTCGGCGCACTTTACACAGGGGATAAGGGCAGATACTGGTACAGCAACGGCTGGAATGCTGCTGCACTCATTGCTTGGATCGTATCTTTCATCTTCCCGCTTTGGGCAAATGCCGGAAGTTTCGGATTCCAGGGTGCAATTGACTTTGCAGGGCTCCTGGGCACCTTCGGTGTATGGATCGCAGCTAACGGATACATCTTCTCCTTCATAGTCGGATTTGTCCTCTATGTCATCCTGATGAAAGCAGGAATGGCTAAGGATTCCTATCTGAAGGAAGAAGAACACGAAGCCTGCACACGACGAGCATAAGCTCCTAATACCATCAACTCAGTATGGAGCCTTTGTCCGACAAAGGCTCCTGCTTTTTCAAAAAGCACTCAAGCAAAGGAGGTTAGTGAAAAAATGGATCTATTGATCAAGGGCGGAAAGATCGTTACCGCCACATCCACGTTCAAAGGGGATATTGCTGTAAAAGGCGGCAAGATTTCCGCAGTAGGGACCAATTTGAAACCGGGAGAAAAAACGGAAGTCGTAGACGCTAAGGGGAAATTGGTTCTCCCCGGAGCCATCGACGGTCACACCCATCTGGCCATGCCCTTTGGCGGAACCATTTCCACCGATGACTATTATGCAGGAACCAGGTCAGCTGCCTGTGGGGGAACCACTACAGTTTTTGATTTCGCACTGCAGGCCCCCGGAGAAAAGATGGTAGACACCATCAAGAGGAGAGATGCCATTGCCGCTCCGGATGCAGCCGTGGACTATTCTTTCCATATCGGCGTTACCGACGTGACTACAGATGAACTTTTGGATTCCATGGAGGAGACCGTAAAGTTCGGGATCCCTTCTTTCAAGGTTTTCATGGTCTACGATTTCGGTGTAGATGACGGATCCTTCTATAAGGTTCTCCAAAAAGCAGCCAAGATCGGCGCGCTGGTGGGAGTACATGCAGAAAACAGAGACGTAAACAACGTTTTGGTGGCCAAATACCTCAGCGAGGGCAAGACCGATGCCTGGTGGCACTACATGTCCAAGAACGAGGACGTGGAAGGTGAAGCCGATGTGAGAGCGATAAATCTGGCCAAGATGGCAGGAACTTCTCTGTACATCGTTCACTTGGCCAACAAGCAGGGCGTAGAGGCGGTGACCCAGGCAAGGAACGAAGGCTATCCCATCTTCGCGGAAACCTGCCCCCAGTATCTCCACTTCACCAGTGAAGTCTATAAGAGAAAGAGAGGACGAGACTTCGTTTGCTCGCCTCCTATGAAGGGCAAGGCATCTCAAAACGCACTTTGGAACGGCATCAAAAATGGCAACATCTCCACCATCGCCACTGACCACTGCCCCTTCACCAAGGCAGAGAAGGACTGGGGCATCAAGCAGAAGGACGGTAAACCGGGGAACTTTACTACCATCCCCAACGGATGTGCCGGCATTGAAAATATGTACCCCTACGTGCTCTCCGAAGCAAACAAGGGAAGAATTTCCTTTAATAAGGCTGTGGAACTGTGCTCCACCAACCCGGCGAAACTATTTGGCCTGGATCACTTGAAGGGTGCCCTTGAAGTAGGGCTGGATGCCGACATCGTTCTGTACGATCCCAAGAAGGCGTTCACCATCACCAACAAGAAGATGCACGGTGATACGGATCACACCATCTGGGAAGGCGCTAAGCTAAAAGGCTATCCTGTAGCCACCTACTCCAGAGGAAAACTGGTCTTCAAAGACGACAAGTTCGTTGGAGAAAAAGGGTACGGCAAACTGATCAAGTGCAAGCCGATCCGGCTGAAGACCCCCCAACTGTAAGGCATCAAAAACAAGT
>JBMNVE010000031.1:0-21340 GCA_050946655.1 Anaerovoracaceae bacterium | reverse complement strand
GATATAAGATGAAAGGAGGAAGGTAGTGCAAATGAAATCGAGGAGAATGGTGGCCCTCTTGGTGGCTATGGTGATGGTGATCGTCCTGGCGATCCTACCCGGCTGTAGCGGGACCAAGACTGATTTATCCATGACAGAGGATGTCAACAAGTATGCGGAAAAAATCGATATGGACTATGCCTTTGATACGGCCAAGGAACTGTCCGTGAACAAGGATCTGCACTCTTCGGAAGTGGGCTTCCGAACGGCGGGAAGTGATGCGGAGCACAAAGGGGCAGATTATTTGGTGGAGGCCATGAATGAGCTGGGCCTGGATGAGGTGGAAAAAATCCCCGTCAGCGTGGACAAATGGGAGTTTCGTGGAGGAAGTTTTACCATGGAAGGAGTGAAACCCTTCACCCCGGTGTCCTATGCCTCTCATGGCACCGATGAAAACGGGATCACCGCAGAAGTAGTAGATGTAGGAGAGGGGAAGGCTTCCGACTACGAGGGCAAAGATGTAAAAGGAAAGATCGTCATCGCTTCCGTGGATCAGTATAATGAGTATTGGATCAATCTTCCTCTGGAAGAAGCAAAGCTGCAAGGTGCTGCTGCGATCATGACTTATACGAGGGGCGGTTATGCTCAGGTTTCCGATGATGCAGTGAATATGCAGGACATCTGCACCAAGGCATCCATCCCCTGTGTCAGCATCAGTAAAAAGCAAGGGAAAGAGATTATCAAGGCGGCCAAGAAAGGCGGTGTAAAGGCAACTTTGGTTGTGGATAACCAGGTGACGCCCGGTGAAGGCACCTCCTATAATGTGGTGGGTAAGATCAAAGGAAAGAGCGATAAAGAGCAAATCATCATATCTTCTCACTATGACGTCTACTTCTACGGCTTCCAGGATAATTGTGCGGCGGTATCTCTGTCTTTGACCATGGCAAAGGCTCTGAAGGACTCCGGATATAAGCCGGAAAACGACATTGTCTTTGTATGTCATGGCGCAGAAGAGTGGGGGACTTCCGGCACGGAGTTTGACTGGGCCGTAGGCTCATGGAAGCTGATCCAGGAGGCCAAGCCGGAATGGGCGGATAAAACCAAAGCGATATTGAACTTCGAACTCCCCGCCTACAGTGACGATGCTAAACAGCTGCAGGCCCGTAGTGTGCCGGAATACGATGCATTGATCAAGACTTTTGTCAGTGACAGCGGCTTTGTTCCGGAAGGAGAGGGAGGAGTGTTTCCCGAGGGGATGATGGAAGAAACTAAGCCGGCCGGTACCTATGACGACAACATTTCCTATCGCATCTCTGGGGTTCCTACCATCACCAATATGCACAACTACGGCAACGGATGGTACATGGATCATTACCACACCGCTTGGGATACAGAAAAAACTTACAACAAGGATGTTTTCAAATACAATATCCAAACCTACGGAAGTCTATTGATCATGCTGGACAAGATGCCGGCCATGCCATTGGACTTCACCGCCACCTATGATTACTTAAAGGAATCCTTGGACGAGGACATCGCCAAGGCAGCAGGAGTGGACCTAAAGAAATACCAGAAAGAGCTGGATGCCTTCCATGAAGCGGGAAAGGATTATACGGCAAAGATCAACGATGTCAATGAGCGGTATGAGCAGGCAGCCATCAAAGGGGATAAGGAAGAGATGAAGAAGGCCCGGAAAGAGGGGGCCAAGTTAAATGAGAAATCCAGAAAGATCTTCAAATCCCTCCAAGACGAATTCTACTGGCTGAACCTTTCCGAAAGCGTCTATGTAAAGCACGGCATGGCACAGGACAACATCAAAAATATGCAGGGCGTCGTAAAGGCACTGGAAGAAGGCGTTCTATACAACGATGATGAGACAGGTGCCTTGGATCTGGCGTGGAACATCAACGGGGCGGCGGAATATACCTTCTATGGCTTCAGCAAGGAAGTAGGTGTGGACCAGATAGATGCCCTGACGGAGAGCAAAAACCCCGGAAAGCTTAACTGGGGAACGGGCAAGGTATCTCCTCTGGCGGAATCCTACGAGGCAACCATCTCTCTTCTCCAGAAAAAAGACGGGGATGACTTCACCCAGGAAATCGCCATCTACAAGGGCGAAATAGAAAAGCAAAAGAAGATATATAAGCAGTATCTGGAAGAAGAAATGAAAGCCATGAAAGAAATCGGTGCCATGATGAAGTGAGGAATCACTAAGTAAGGCAAAAGGAGTCTGCAGGATCACCCTTGCAGGCTCCTTTCTATCCCCATCGGTCTTCCCTTCACCTCTTTACAGCAATATAGAATAAAGATATAATGATTCGCGGAAAGGAAGGAAGAAAACATGGACAATGGATTGAAAACCTTAAAGCGAACCTTCGGCATGCGGGAGGCCATCACCATAACGGTGGGGACGGTCATCGGTGTAGGCCTGTTCACCTTAGGCGGAAATGTGGTAGGCATGTGGGGTGCCGGTGTGATCATCGCTACCTTTATCGCCATGGCCATCAGTGTATACCCGGCGCTACTCTACGCGGAAATGAGCGCGGCTTTGCCCTATGCAGGGGGCACCTATAAATATGCTTCTCTGGGCATTGGACGGCCCTTCGGCTTTCTAGCCGGATGGAACTTCGTCATTTCCTTAGTGGCCGTTACCGGCGGAGAGGCTCTGGCCTTCAGTTTCTACTTCAGGACATTTTTCGGTGCCCTGGGCATCAAACTTCCCCTAAGCGATGTGGCCATTGCCTGCATCATCATTATCATTTTTGTCATTCTCAGCGTGAGGGGCGTGGAAATCACAGGAAAGCTGCAAAACGGATTCATGTTTTTCTTTTGGGGGGTTGCCTTGGTTTGGTTCCTCCTGATGATGCCCAAGATCGGTTGGAACAACTATGTGGCCCTTCCCGATTACGTGGACTTTTCAGGGGTGAGCATGATCGGCGGCGTTGCTCTCATCTGGTGGTGCTTTGCAGGCTTTGAAACTTGCTGCGCCATGGGGGAAGAGATCAAATACCCGCATATCAATATACCCAGAGCACTGTTTTTGGCTCCCTTTATCGTATTTGCAGTCAATGGCCTTTTTCAATGGTTCCTGGTGGGCATCGTACCTACGGAAAACCTTAAGGTGATATCAGAAGCTGCGGCACCCTATGCCGACGCCATGATCACGGCGGGGATATTGGGGATCCCGCTGATTTTGCTCAGCGCGGGGATAGCCTTTGGCGGTGATTTTTCCACCCTCAATTCCAGCATATCCGTACCGCCCAGATACCTGTTTGCCATGGCGCGAGACGGATCCCTGCCGGCAGTTTTTGCCAAAGTCCACAGCAGATTCCAGACCCCCTATGTAGCCATTATTTCCCTTGGCGTGCTTACCCTGCTTTTGGTGGGCTCCGGATCCCTGATCTACATCGGCTCTCTCAGCCTCTTTGCCGACCTGTTCTATTACGTCATCGGCATATCGGCAGCCGTCTTCTTGCGTCGAAAGATGCCGGATCTTAAGAGACCATACAGGGCTCCTCTGGTGCAGATCGGTGCGCCCATCAGCGCGGTGATCTACATCATCATGATGACTCAGCTGAACAGGGATGCCATCTTCACCGGTCTTGCATGGTGTGCGGGTGGCCTAATCCTCTACGGGATATGCCGCAAGATTTATGGAAGCAAGGGAGACGAAGAATTGGCCCATGTGATCATGGACCATGAAGATCCTCCGGCTGCAGAGAGAAGAAAGATGGACAGGGAATTTAAGGTTTGGGCAACGATTGTGGTCCTTGCTGTGGTAGTGACCATCCTCCTGTACATCATTCCCTTCTTTGTTGCATAAAGGGAATGTAGAAAAAACGGGCCGGCTTTTACCGCTTACTCAAATATGTCTGCGGACTTTTTCATGGCTTCGATGATGGGCAGCTGCTGAGGACATACCTCCTCACATGCCTTGCAGGCCACACAATCCGATGCCCTTTTCCCTTTGGGGAGCCACATGTAGTAGGCCTCCCTGGTTTTAGGGTTCTGGTCGTAGAGGAACCACTCGTTGTAATATTCCATGACCCTTGGGATATCGATCTTTTGAGGACATGGCATACAGTACTTGCAGGCAGTGCAGGAGTACCGGATCAGTTCATTGTAAAGGTCGGCTGCCCTTTGGATGAGGGAATGTTCTTCGTCTGTAAGGGTATTGGGCCTGGCATCGTCAAGGATCCGCAAGTTCTCTTGCAGCTGCCCGGCGGAGCTCATGCCACTGAGGATGGTGGAAACTTCCGGAAAGTCGGCGACCCAGCGAAAGGCCCATTCCGCCGGTGTCCGGCAGACCGGTGCAGAATCCCACACCTCCCGGATCACAGGAGGGATATTGTCCGTCAGCTTCCCCCCTTTGAGGGGCTCCATGATCACCACGGGCAAGCCCTTTTCTCCTGCGTATTTTAGGCCGGCAACCCCTGCCTGGATATTGGCATCCATGTAGTTCAGCTGGATCTGGCAGAAGTCCCAGTCATGAGCATCGACTACTTGGGGAAAGAAGTCCTCTTCCCCATGGAAGGAAAACCCCAGATAGGTTATCTTTCCCTCAGCCCTCTTTTTCTCCAGAAACTCCAAGGCGTTCAGCTTCATCGCCCGTTTCCATACCGGCTGATCCACACTATGGAGAAGGTACATATCGAAGTGGCCCGTTTCACATCGCTGAAGCTGGGTTTCAAAGAGATCTTCCATCTCATCTTCCGTCTTTGTGTACCAGACCGGCAGTTTATCCGCCAAAAATACCTTTTCCCGGTAGCCGTCTCTTAGGGCCTTACCCACCACTACTTCGCTTTTGCCGTCGTGGTACATCCAGGCGGTATCCACGTAGTTGACTCCTTGGTCGATGGAGTGGCGGATCATCTCTATGGCGGCAGCCTCATGGATCTCCCCGGCTTCGGTTAAGGGAAGGCGCATGGTCCCGGTCCCTAAAAGGGAGACCTCTTTGCCGATTTTGTTCCAAGTCCTGTATTGCATCACATACACCTCCAAATTACATACATTTTATGCTATAATTATACCATGATGAAAAAGAAATTAGACAACTATTTACAAGAATGCCTGTACTACTACGACCTGCCGGGCCTTTGCCTCTCGGTAAAGCAAGGAGATTTTTCCTATGTTGGTGTGGCCGGATACAGAAACAAGTTAACACAGGAGCCACTAAAGGAAGATGACGCCTTTCACATGGCCTCCGTGTCCAAGCTCTTTGTGGCGACGGCCATCATGCAGCTGTGTGAAGAGGGGAAACTGACCTTGGAGGATAAAGTCTCTGAGATACTTCCCTGGCTGGTCATAGATGATGAACGCCTTCCCAGAATCACCTTGCGGCAGATGCTCAATCACACCTCCGGCATGGGGGATGTTTCCGACTACCATTGGGAGATGCGGGAAACCGACGAAGGGGCTTTGGAGCGGTACTGCCGAAGTGATGAGGTGAAGCATTCCAAGCTTTCCTGGGACCCGGAAGAGGGCAACTTCAAATACAGCAATATTGCCTATGAGATCCTTGGATGTGTCATTTCCCGGGTTTCCGGAAAGACCTTTGAAGAATACATAAAGGAACGGATCTTGGACCCTCTGGACATGAAGGACTCCACCTTTCTGACCTTTCAGCGAGACGGAAAGGCCATGGCACAGCCCCACGGAAAGGATAAAGAAAACCACGTCTTTATCGTGGAGCACTACCCCTATAACAGGGCTCACGGTCCCAGCTCCACTCTTACCTCCACCGGAAGAGATATGCAGAAGTGGGGGGATGCCCATTTGGGTAAAAAAATACTTTCCCCGGCATCCTACGAGGAAATGTGGAAGGTGTATACGGAAGTGCCCAACAACGGGGAAGGGATGGGATTGTCCTGGTTCATGCGCCAGCAGAACGGATATGATTTGCTGGGCCACGAAGGAAACGACGACGGATTTCGATCCAGCTTCTGGATCTGTCCTCAGCTGGACTGTTCCATCACCGTCATGTCAAACTTGACGAGAAGTCCGGTAAAGCGACTGAACAGAGGGGTGTTTGACATTCTCACCGGAAAGTGAGCCTCACTCCCCATCATCTCGGATATCGTCCAGAAAATCCTCGAAGTATTCATAGTCACTTTGCATAAACTCATAAAGTACGGGTTCTTTGAACTCGTATTTTGCTGTGGGAAGGAGGTACTTGCCAAAGGTGCTGGACAAAAGATCCCCTTCCAAGGCTTTGATGGATCGGATGTCGTATGATGCCACCAAGAATTGACCGGAGTCGGTGATGTAGTAGAGGCCGAATACGTCTTCGCTGAGTCGAAAGACCCTGCGATCCACGTGATCATTGTTGTTGTTAAAAGCAAGGAACAGTTTGCCGTTGTTGTGAAGGGTCACAGCAGTGTTGAAATGAAACTCCAGGCTTTCCTCCTCCAGCATGCCGGGGGAGGTCATGATCTCATAGACGGTAACAAACTCCGGCCGGGAGAGCATGAGGGAAGCTTCCGTGGATGTGACGGGGAAGGAAGACACCCGTTGGAAACGGGAAACCAGCATATCCTCCACCTTGATCCGTGAAATGGTGATCATGTATTTGCCCTGGATTTCAAGGAGGGATTCGCAGAGAAACCAACCGTCTTTCTCGTCGATGGTATCCTTGCATAAAGTCGCCGCCGGATACTCATCATATAGATCCGTTGGGACATCCGGCTTGCAAAGTCGTAAAGCACCTTGGGGGTCCTTGCTAAAGCACCGCATGAGAAAATAGTGGATCAGCTGATACTCGCTTTGGATCCTGGTGTACAGTTTTTTTCGGAGAAGATCATCCTCTTCCCGAGAAAGAGGAAGGGCGGAGTTGAGCAAAGACCCATACTCAGCAGCAGGTGAAGGCATGGGGAGATTGTGTTTCTCATTGAAATCCGCATATTCCTTCAGAAGGGCGGCCGCTTCCTTTTGGGAAATGTCGATCTTCTTCCCCCCTAAGGGGCTGATCACCGACTGCTCCAGCAGCTGGATCTCGTGAACATCACTCCCCCAATAGCTTTGGTAGGTCTCAAAGCCGAACTCTTCAACATCGAAGTAAAAAAATTGGTGAAGGTCCGACGCTTGGTAACAGTCCACCAAGCTCCAATGGATATGCATCCCCAGGACACCCATCAGCCGAGTATCCGTCACGTATGCCGAAATGAATCTTCGTTCACATTTTTCTTTGGGCAGAAGGCCCCCTTCAATCACTCTCAGTTTAGCATTCATAGGATGAGTATACACTATAGAGGGGAAAGTTCCAATGAGGAAATTGGCAGCCAGGCCATGAACGGCGGGGCGAGGTGTAGATGCTATGGATTTCTCTACGACCAATAAACTTTTGGAAAATAGTTATTGACATATGACGCAAACCGTGTATAATGAAAATAGTTATTGACATATGACCATAACGAAAGGAGGGAGGAAATGGCTAGACCCAGAAAAAGAAGACATGTCCGCGGCCAGCCCCATACCAACAGATTCGGGCCCCTTGGTTCCCGCGCAGCACTGAACGGAAGTATAGACATGGAGCTGGATGAGTATGAAACCATACGACTCATTGACTTAGAAGGTTTGACCCAGGAGGAATGTGCCCTGCAGATGAAAGTGGCACGGACCACGGTACAGGGGATCTATGGTGAGGCAAGAAAAAAAATTGCAGAATCTCTGGTGAACGGAAAGATGTTGCAAATCGGCGGCGGTGACGTTCACATTTGTGAGGGAGATCAAAAAGGTTGTGAAGGAGGAAGAAAAAATGAAAATCGCAGTTGCAAGCGAAAAAGAAATGGTGTCTAAACACTTCGGACACTGCACCAACTTTAATATTTTTACAGCAGAAGGTGAAACGATCACGGAAGAAGAGAACGTGACCAGCCCCGGCCACGGAGAAAATCTTCCAAAGTTCTTAGCGGATAGAGGAGTCACGGTGGTGATATCCGGCGGAATGGGCCAAGGTGCCATCGACAGCTGCAAGAGAAATGATCTGGAAGCCGTCACAGGAGCCCAAGGAAAGGCAAGGGATGCTGCCCAGGCCTACATCAGAGGAGAATTAAAATCCTCCGATGCCGTCTGTGGCCAGCATCAGCACAAACATGGCCAGGATAAAGGCCAGGGGTGCAAGCACAAGCACGGTCAGGAAAAGAGCCAGGGCCACCGATGCGGAAACCATAAGTAAAGTGCCTTGAGGAATAGATGATCCAAAGAATGAGCATGCGGGGGAATCGATCCCTGCATGCTCATTTACTTTTTCGCTAAAAAACCGCTCATTGCTACAGGTAGAAACAACTGACATCATGTAAGAAATTGTGATAAAATATTTAAGGTAGGTGCCGACGGGCACCGAGACAGTACAGGGAAAGGGAGCGGTGTATGGAAACAAGAGAAGACAGGCTCAGAGAAATGATCGAAACTCTGGCGGACCTCACTGACACGCCGGGGGAAGGGGTCAACAGATTCAGCTACGGCGAAAATGACAAGAAGGCCCGGGAGTATCTGACTTCCATTTGCAGAAAGCTGGGGCTTTCCGTACGAACAGACGGAGGGGGAAATGTGTTTGCCCGCCTGGAAGGAAGCCTCCCTCAGGCACCGCCGGTCATGACCGGATCTCACATCGACTCGGTGAAAAACGGCGGCCGGTTTGATGGGATCGTGGGGAGCGTAGCTGCCTTGGAAGCGGTGAGAGTCATGGTGGAGCATGATCATAGACCAAAACATCCTATTGATGTGGTGTTCTTTGCGGAAGAAGAAGGAAGCAATTTTCAGGTGCCGGTGTTGGGCAGTAAGCTTTTGGTAGGAAAATTGGGGATTTCGGATCTCAAGGGGATCAAAAATCATCAGGGAGAGACAGCCTATGAGGTAATGAAAAAGGCAGGAATTGAACCGGATCGGATCACCGGGGATGTGATCAAGCCCGACCAGGTGAAGGCCATGATCGAGCTGCACATTGAGCAGAGCGTTCGCCTGGATGTGGAGAAGAAGCCCATCGGCATCGTCATTGGCATTGCCGGCCTTAACTGGCTGAAGGTGACGCTGAAAGGGTGTACTAACCATGCCGGGGCCACACCCATGGGTCTTCGGCAGGATCCCATGGTGGGTGCAGCAAAGATCATTTCGGAGATACCGAAAATCGCCGGCAGCGTCAGTGATACAGCGGTGGCAACGGTAGGGAACTTGGAGGTGGCGCCCAACATCCCCAATGCCATCCCAGGAGAAGTGACTTTTGTGGTGGACGTGCGGGATATAACGGAGGAAGGGATAGCCGGTGTTGTTGGCAAGATCGGTGAGGCAACCGAGAAGTATGCCCGGCAAGAGAAGCTGACCTGGGAGACAGAAATCATTGCCACCACGGTGCCCATAAAGGTGGAAGACTACATGGTGGACATGATGACCGGGTGTGCCACTGAGGCGGATCTGGAGTATCTTCTCATGCCCAGCGGTGCCATCCATGACTCCAACTATATTGCAGAAGTTACAGATGTAGGGATGATCTTTGTTCCCAGTGTAGACGGGCGCAGCCATGTGAAGGACGAGTTCACGAAGTGGAGCGACATCAAAGCGGGGGCGGATCTATTGCTAAAAACGTTGATGGAAATCGCATCGTAGAAAGAGAGGTCGGAATGAAGACGATACTGATCAAGAACGGACAGATCGTTACGGCTACGGAGGAGTATGTAGGAGATATTTTCATCAAAGACGGCAAGATCCATTTGGTGGGAAGAGATATAACTGTCGGTGCCGATGAGGTGATCGATGCAAGGGGGAAGGTGGTTTTCCCAGGAGGAGTGGATCAGCACACCCATTTCAACTTTTCCTTCGGCAAGCACACCTGTGTGGGCTGGGAGAGTTCAGATGCGGGGGTAGTCAGCGGCACCACAACTGTGGTAGACTTTGCCAACCAGGAAATCGGCAAGAGCTTGAAGGACTCAATAGATGCCTATGAAAGCAACAAGGTGATCGGGAAGGCCTGTTGCGATTACAGCTTTCACGGGGTGGTCTTTGATCCAAGTGAAGCGCTGTTTGAGGAAATCGATCGAATGCCGGAATACGGAATCTCCACATTGAAGTTGTTTATGGCCTATAAGGGGCATCCCTATCATTCCGATGATGATGCGGTGTTGAGAGCGCTGCAGGCGGCGAAAAAATCCGGGGTGACCATCATGGTGCATGCGGAAAATGCGGAAATGATTGATGTGCTGCAGAAGCAGACCTTGAAAGAGGGGATCACCGGGCCCATAGGCCATGCCATCTCCCGTCCACCGGTAGTGGAAGAAGAAGCGGTGAGCAGGGCAACTTATCTTGCCAAGCTGGCCGACGCTCCCATCTACATCGTTCACGTTACAGCACAAGGGGCAATGGAGATCATCCGCGACCAATTTGCCAAGGGAGTGAACGTCACCGGTGAAACTTGCACCCACTACCTGACCATTACCCGGGACAAACTGGAGCTTCCCGACTTTGAAGGGGCGAAGTACGTTTGCTCTCCCGCCCTCAGGACACAGGAGCATTTGGACGCCTTGTGGGTCGGCGTGAAAAAAGGATGGCTCAATGCGGTAAGTTCCGATCACGTGGGCTTCAATTTTGCCGTTCACAAGCAGGAGGGAAGAGAGAACTTCACCAAGATCCCCAACGGAGCTCCGGGACTGGAAAACAGGATCCCGGTCATGTGGACGGAAGGTGTGGAGAAAGGCAGGATCAGCAGGCAGAAGTTGGTGGAACTGTGCTGCACGAATCCGGCAAAGATCTGTGGCATCTTCCCACAAAAAGGGACCATCGCTGTGGGTTCCGACGCGGACATCGTCATCTTCGATCCCGATTACAAAGGGATCTTCACCAACGAGAAGAGCCTGCACAAGGTGGACTTCACTCCCTATGAGGGAGGAGAACAAATGGGCAGAGCGGAGAAGGTCTTCCTGCGAGGTGAACTGGTGGCAGAAAAAGGCAAGTATCTAGGAAGCCCGGGAAGCGGACAGTTCGTCCCGGGCAAGGCTTTCGGAATGAGCTACGAAAAGTAACGACCGGTTTGTCATGAGGTATCCAAAAGAGCTCTACCCCCGGCCATGAAAGCCGATTTTGACCTTTTTTGGAAATTCGATTTTTTCGAAATGTTGACAAATGACAGCGGATGGATATAATTATATACATCGTTCCTTATTGAGAGTGGCAGAGGGAATAGGCCCTGTGAAGCCCGGCAACCATGTTCTTTACGGAGGCAAAGGTGCTAAATCCTACAACCGTGACCCGGTTGAAAGATGAGGAGAGACTTGGAAACAACCTCTTCTTGTTGAAGAGGTTTTATATTTCTAAAAATTGGAGGAAAAAATGAAGAGATTATTTACATCTGAATCTGTGACGGAAGGTCACCCGGATAAGATATGCGATCAAATATCGGATGCTATCGTAGATGCCATCCTCAGGGAAGACCCCATGGGGAGAGTTGCCGCTGAAACCACTGTGAACACCGGCTATGCCATGGTCATGGGAGAGATCAGCACCGATTGCTATATCGACATTCCTAAGATCGCAAGAGACGTGATCAGTGAAATCGGATATGACCGAAGCGAGTACGGCTTTGACGGGCAAACCTGCGCCATTATGACTGCCATCGATGAGCAGTCGTCGGATATCGCCATGGGGGTGGACGAAGCCTTGGAGCATAAGGAAGGTATTGCAACTGATGATTTGGAGGCCATCGGTGCGGGGGACCAGGGAATGATGTTCGGCTATGCCTGCAATGAAACACCTGAGTTCATGCCCATGCCCATTGCGCTTGCCCATAGATTGGCGCGCCGGTTGACGAAGGTCCGCAAGGACGGTATACTGACGTATCTGCGCCCCGACGGCAAGACCCAGGTCACGGTAGAATACCATGACGAAAAGGTGGCGCGAATCGATACGGTGCTCATCTCCACCCAGCATGATCCCGATGTGACCATTGAACAAATCAGAGAGGACCTGATGGAGCATGTCATCCGGCCTGTTATCCCCGAAGGGTTGCTGGATGAGGAAACCAAGTACTTCGTCAACCCAACAGGTCGCTTTGTCATCGGCGGGCCCCATGGGGACTCCGGCCTGACCGGGCGGAAGATCATCGTGGACACTTACGGCGGGATGGCTCGTCACGGAGGCGGTGCCTTCAGTGGAAAGGATCCCACAAAGGTGGACAGATCTGCGGCTTATGCGGCCAGATACGCCGCCAAAAACCTTGTTGCCGCAGGGCTTGCCGACAAGTGCGAGATCCAGCTCGCCTATGCCATCGGTGTGGCGGAGCCGGTATCCATCATGGTGGATAGCTACTGCACCGGCTGCTTGCCCGATGAAAAACTGGCGGAAATCGTCAGGAAGCACTTCGACCTGAGGCCTGCAGCCATTATTAGAGATCTTGCCCTGAGAAGACCCATATATAGGCAGGTTGCCGCTTATGGGCATTTTGGAAGAACGGACATCGACCTTCCCTGGGAGAGGATAGACAAGGTGGACCGGTTAAAGAAGGAGAAATAGTTTAAATGAAAGTAAAAGTAGCAAAATTCGGCGGCTCTTCCGTAGCCGACGGGATACAGATCGCAAAGATCAAAGATATCATCACCGGGGACAAGGAGATCAAATATGTGGTGGTTTCCGCCCCGGGCAAGCGTTTCCCCGAGGATAGCAAGATCACGGATCTTCTGTATTCCTGCAAGACCCATATCGAACACAATCTGCCCTATGAGCAACTGTTCCAGGTGGTCTGCGACAGGTATCATGCGGTGGAATTCCATTTAGGCGTGGATGTGGACCTGAAGTCGGAGTTTGAGATGATTCGAAAAAACCTGGAAGAAGGGGCCACCCCCGATTACATCGCCAGCCGGGGGGAATATCTCAATGCCAAGGTCATTGCGGCTTATTTGGGATATGAATTCATCGACGCGGCAGGAATGATTCTCTTCGATGAGAACGGCCGCTTTCTGGAAAAAGAAACCAACGAAACCATGGGGGCCGCTTTGGAAAAGCACAGCTACGCCGTCATCCCGGGATTCTACGGGACTAAGCCGGACGGCACCATCAAAACCTTTACCAGGGGAGGCTCGGATATTTCGGGAGCACTGGTGGCAAGAGCCATCAAGGCGGACATCTATGAGAATTGGACGGATGTTTCCGGCTTTCTCATGGCGGATCCCAGAGTCGTCAAAAACCCCAAACCCATAAAGACCATATCCTATAAAGAACTTAGAGAGTTGTCCTACATGGGAGCATCGGTTCTTCACGAGGATGCCATCTACCCGGCACGGGTAGCCGGTATCCCCATCAACATCAGGAACACCAACAAACCCGATGATCCGGGGACCATGATCATGTCGGAGGCCTCCGAAGAGGGGAAGAAACGAGTGATCACCGGGATCGCAGGAAGCAAGGACTTTACCGTCATCGCTCTGTACAAGAATCAGCTGAGCACGGAGAGGGGGTTTGTCCGAAAGCTTGCGGGGATATTGGAAGACTTCGGCATTTCTGTGGAGCACATCCCCAACGGCATCGATACCATATCCGTCGTCATGTCCAACTCGGATATCGATGGCAGGATCGATGAAGTGGTCGATGAATTCCAGAGGCAATTACAGCCGGATACCTTGGAAGTCTTTGACAATGTGGCCATGATCGCAACGGTAGGAGCAGGAATGAGCTTCCGTCCCGGTGTATCGGCCAAACTCTTCGGTGCATTGGCCGATGCGGGGGTGAACATCCGGATGATCGACCAGGGGAGCAGCGAAATGAACATCATCGTCGGCGTTCAGAACAAGGACTTTGAAAAATCCATCCAGGCCATTTACTATGCCTTTGTGGAGGAATAATTGGACTACCGATTGATCAGGACCAAGCGGACCACCATGGCCATCTACGTTCGCCCGGGGGGAAGTGTGGAAGTCAGAGCACCCATATCCGCGGAGCAGGAGGATATCGATGCCTTTGTGGATGCCAAGAAAATCTGGATCAGAAAAAACCTGGATAGAGTGGAAGAACTTCGCACCGCTATGGAGGAAGTGACTATACCGAAAACCCAGCTGTCCCGACACAAGGGGCGGCTGGAGCACATTCTGAAGGAGCGATGTCAGTACTTCGCTTCCAGGATGGGCGTTGATTATGGGAAGATCAGGATCAACCGGGCAAGGACCAGATGGGCATCCTGCAACGGAAAGGGAGATTTGAACTTTTCTTTGGCCATGATGGCCCTCCCAAGGGAACTGGTGGACTACATTGTGGTCCATGAACTGTCCCACAGAAAAGAAATGAATCATTCCAAAGGTTTTTGGGCTATTGTAGAGAAGGAAATGCCCGACTACCGGGAGAGAAGGAAGCGATTAAAGAACTATCTTCTCACCAAATAGATGAGGATCGCCCCGAGAAGAGAAATCCCAGCCATGAGGAGGAGGCCATTGGTCAGACCGAAATAGTCCATGACCAACCCCAAGGAACCTCCCGCAAAGGAAGCGCCGATGTAGGACCAGCCGTTGACTACGCCTACACCGGTCCCACCTAGCTTGGGACCCAGAATATCTCCGGGAAGATTGAAGATGGGTGCCTGCACGCCCTGGATGCAGCCGCCGGACAGAAAGAGCAAGGTGGTGAGGATGGTTATGCCTCCGCGCATCTCCATCAAAGGTGCTCCTGCAAAAAATACGACAGCAAGGGATAGGGCGCTGATCACATAACCGATAGCAATGGTCTGCCAACGGCTACCGTGAAAGACCCTATCTGAAACATATCCCATTCCGATGGAGAAAAATGCTCCGCCCCAGTGCATGGCAGAGGCGATAGCCGCCGCAATCACCAGCTTCATTCCGAAGCCGCCGGCAGATTGATCTTCTGTCAGGATCTTGATGATCCAGTTGACCAGGCCCCACCTGACGAACTGGCTGCAAATTGCCACCAAGCAGATGAGATTCATGATGGGACTCCTCAGTATCTTCCAGTAATCCCCCAGCGTTACGGGGGATTTTTCTTCGTCTTCCGCCGCCCACTCTACCGACAGACCCTTTTCACCGGGGGAACTTTTCACCACCCCAAAGAAAACGAAAGACCAGATAAAGAGCAGCGCAGGAGGAACAATAAAGGCTGCCCGCCAACTGAGATAGGTGATGGCGAAGCCGGCGATGGGGTAGGCGATGATCCCGCCCAGGAAGGCGAAGGCATCGAAAAAGCCCATAAACAGTCCCCAACGCTTCCGGGGGATCCAGCGAAAGAGAATGCTGCACCCCGGTGACCATCCCATGGACAGTGAGACAGCATTGATTCCCCAAAAGATGGAAAATGAAGTCATGGAGTGGGAGAACCCGAAACAGATGTTTGCCACCGTAGCACCGATGGCCCCGCAGTACATGAGCAGCTTGGGGTTATACCGATCTCCCAGAAAGCCAGCGGCAAACTGGCCCAGCCCGAACCCCAGAGTGAATATGGTAAAGAGGATGCCGAACTGACCGTTGCTCAGTTGGAACTCATCCTGGATGTGCTTGGTGGCAGGCCCCAGATTATAGTTACACGCAAAGTAAAAGGTGTACAAGGTCACCATGGTAAAAAACACTTTTAGCTGAACGGGATGCAACCGATCAGTCTTGATCATCGGGTCTTGGGGTTTTTTCATGGATACAATTATACAGTAGGGAAAAAGAAAAACAAAGGGACTACCGCCCCTTTGCCTTGTATACTTTTTGTGTTAGGTATAAAGCCTACCTCTTTGGCTCGTCGGGATGGTAACCGTAGTCCACGCCCTTTTCCGGTGTGCCGCCGTAACGGTATTGCATCAACTCGGTCATGGTCACCAGCTGGTATCCTCGCTCCTGAAGCCAGGGCAAAAGCTCCGCCGTGGCATCAACAGTTGGCTGATAGATGGAATGCATCAGAATGATGTGTCCGTCCAGGTCGGAATGGCCTTGGATGGTGCCAAGGATCCGGTTCTTGTCCTTTGAACTCCAGTCCATGGTATCGATAGTCCAGTTAAAGGAGGGAAGGTCAAAGATCTTTGCGATTTCCGCATTCCCGTTTCCGTAGGCCGGCCTGAACACGGTGGGCGGCTTACCGCTGGCCTTTTCGATGGCCTTGGCGGTCTTGTCCGCTTCTACCTTGATCTGGTCGGGAGACAGGGTGTATAGGTTGGGGTGGGTGTAGGTATGTGATCCAATCTCGCAACCCAAGGATAGCATTCTCTTCAGCATTTTGGAAGAGCCTTCCACGTTGTCTACATTGGAACCCAGTTCAAAGAAAGTGCAAACAGCATCGTGTTTTTCATACAGGTCCAGAAGTTGAGGCGTGGTATCCGGGCTGGGGCCGTCATCGTAGGTGATGGCCACCATTGGCTTGGACGGATCGATGACTCGATTGCCGATGTCATCTCGCATGATGGAGGCAAAAGCCTTGTAGGGGATCTCCACTGAAGCGGTACCTTCTTCAGCCGGGAGAATGGTTCCACTGTCGTAATAAAACTTGAATCCCTTATCGGTCATGACGAAATGATCCGCGTTTTCAAGGACGGTTTTTTCTGCCCCCTTCTTCAGCTTCTTTCCATACTCCTTGTTCAGCTGGTCCATGGCTTCTTTTTTGTAGATCTTGGTGTGATCTCCGCTGAATATCTGAGGAGAGGAAAGGGGGACGCCGGATTTAGTGGCGAAATTATAGGGGATGGCCTTGGCCTTGATCTTGACTTCTCCATGTTCATCTTCTTCCCGAATGAAACTGTGGAGGGTTACACCCACTACTTTTTCCGGAGTCTTGTAGGATTCGTATCCCATGAGAAGAGCAGACTTCCCGGCGGGGGGAAGAGAGGTTTTGCTTGCCTGGAACGCCTTAGTCTGTTCCTGGACCGCATTACCTACGGTGGTATTCATATTCTCCTTTTCCAGAACCGGGAGTTCTATCCCCTGAGAAAGGGGTTCTCCATACTTGATTTCTTCCTTGCTTTCGCCCACTTGCTTTTTCCCGTCGATCCCTTTGAAGTATGATCCGGCATAGCGTTCAAAACTGCTTTTGTTGGTATACCCGTCTTTTCCCAAAGAGGATACCCAGTAGATGGCACCGGCGATAACAACGATGCAGACCACAAGGACAAGGGATAGACGCCCCTTATTTATCTTGTGTTTTTTCTGTTTTCTTTCTGACATTTTCTCACCCCATAGTGTATGTGTAATGATTAGTGTAAGCATTTACTCTAATCCGATTATACCATACCACATAATGCTATATCAAAAACAATGAAAGAAAAATGAAATATTACAGTTCTTTTATGAAAACTGGCTGCTGTAAAGTTTTGCGTAGTAGCCGCCTTTGGCCAGAAGATCCTCATGTGTCCCCTGCTCGACGATGTCTCCCTGGTCCATGACCAGGATCATGTCAGCATCCTTGATGGTGGATAGGCGATGGGCGATGATAAAGCTGGTCCTCCCCTTCATGAGATTGGCCATTGCCTTTTGGATCTGTTGCTCTGTCCTCGTATCAACGGAGCTGGTGGCCTCATCCAGGATCAGGATGGGGCTGTCTGCCAGGATCGCCCGTGCGATGGTCAGCAGCTGTTTTTGCCCCTGGGAAACATTGGAGGCGTCCTCGTTGATTTCCATGTCGTAACCCCCCGGTTGAGTCCGAATAAAGTGATCCACATGGGCGGCACAGGCGGCGATCTTCACCTCTTCATCGGTTGCATCCGGCTTTCCGTATCGAATGTTATCCCTTACAGTACCGGTAAATAGCCAAGTGTCCTGGAGGACCATGCCAAACATGTTGCGCAGATCCCTTCGGGAGTATTCTTTGATATCACGACAATCCACCAGGATACGCCCTCCTTGTAACTCGTAGTACCGAAGGAGGAGCTTGACCAAGGTGGTCTTCCCGGCTCCCGTAGGTCCGACGATGGCCACCCTGTCTCCCGGTTGGGCCACATAATTGAAGTCTCGGATCACCGGCGTGCCTTCCTTGTATCCGAAGGTCACATGATCAAAGATCACCTCTCCCTCACAGTTTGCCTGTGTGGAAACAACGGCATCCTGTGTTTCCCCGGGAGCATAGGGATCCGCCTCCTCTTCTTCTCTCAAAAAGACAAATATTCGCTCTGCGGCGGCTGCAGTAGATTGAAGAAGGTTGGCTGCATTGGCCACCTGGGCCACGGGATGGCTCAAAGAGCGGACATACTGAATGAATGCTTGGATGTTGCCGATGGAGATGGAGCCGTTGATGGCTAGATATCCCCCCAGGATGCACACGGCCACGTAGCCCAGATTCCCAATGAACATGGTGATGGGCATCATCAGACCGGAAAAGAATTGGGATCTCCATGCGGAATCGTTGAGACTTTCATTGATTTCATCAAAGGCCCCGATGGAATCTTCTTCCCGGTTAAAGGCCTTAATGATGGTTTGACCGGTATACATCTCTTCCACGTGGCCATTGATCTTCCCCAGATATTCCTGCTGACGATCGAAATGCTTTTGGGATTTGCCTACGATGAGCCGGATCATTACCATGGAGAGGGGCAAAACCAGCAAGGCAACGATGGTCATGAGAAAGCTGATGCGAATCATCATTACGATGATCCCCAGGATGGTCGCACCCCCGGTGATCACCTGAGTAATGCTCTGAGACAAGGTCTGGTTGATGGTCTCAATGTCGTTGACGAAATGGCTTTGAATATCTCCGTGAGATTTGGTATCAAAAAACCCCACAGGAAGACGTTCCATTTTTTCCGATAGACTCTTGCGAAGGTGGTAGGTAACTTGCTGAGCTACCTTGGACATGATAAAGCCTTGGGCAAAGGAAAACCCAAAGCTGATGCCGTAGAGTGCCATGAGAAAGATGAGGATGGACCGTAATTTATCGTAGTCGATTCCGCCGCCAAAGAACAGACCTTTGACGATGACATCGGTAGCATCTCCCAATATGGTGGGGGAAACGATGGCAAAAACGGTGCTGATCATGGCAAAAACAAAGACCAGTACCAGCTTCCATCGATGAGGACGCAGATAAGAAAGAAGATCCTTCATGGTCCCTTTGAAATCCTTGGCCTTTTCACCACGGAGCATCTGCCCGCCGGGACCTGCCGGCCGGCCGCCATCTTTTTTTCTTCTATTTGTCATGACCAAGCCTCCTTTTTCAGCTCTTCTTCGCTCAGCTGAGATGATGCGATCTCCCTGTATATATTGCAGGTGGCCATCAACTCTCCGTGTCGTCCGGTGGAAACGATCTTTCCCTGATCCATGACGATGATTTGATCCGCATCCATGATGGTGTTGATTCGCTGGGCTACCAGGATAATGGTCGCATCCTTGGCGTTATCCTTCAGTGAGCGGCGCAAAGCGGCATCGGTGGTGAAATCCAAAGCGGAAAAGCTGTCATCAAAGAGAAAGATCATCGGATCCTTGATCAAGGCTCTGGCGATGGAAAGCCGTTGCTTTTGTCCGCCGGATAAGTCCGTCCCTCCCTGGGAGATGGTGCTATCCAGTCCTTGGGGCATGTTCTCAACAAAAGAGAGAGCCTGGGCGGTTTCCAAAGCACCCTGCATTTCCTCCATGGTTGCATCCTTCTTTCCCTGGCGCAGATTGGACGCCACGGTCCCGGAGAAGAGGACGCTTTTTTGGGGGACATAGCCGATCTTGTCCCTCAGTGCTCTCTGTGGAAGGTCTCGCAGGTCAACACCGTCCAGAAGGATCCGTCCTTCCGTGGGATCGAAGAAGCGGGGAATCAGTCTGACTAGGGTAGACTTCCCGCTTCCCGTTCCGCCTATGATCGCTGTGGTCGTCCCCGGTTTGGCGGTAAAAGAGATGTGGGACAGGGCCTTTTCTTCCCCGTCGGGATATGCAAAGCCCACACCCTGAAATTCCAGGACGCCTTGGGGGTCAGGGAGATCTTCGGCGTGGGGATTATCGTTAATTTGGGGTGATACCTTGAGGACGGCGTATATTCGCTGTCCGGAAACGGCCGCCCGCGGAATCATAAAAAACACCATGGTAATGAAGAGGAATGACATGATGATCTGCATGGCATACTGGAGAAAGGCCAGCATATCACCGATCTGCAGATTGCCTCCTTCTATCATGTGGGAGCCTACCCAAAGGACCAGCACATTGACGGAGTTCATGATCAACATCAAGGCCGGGAAGAGGAAGGACATGGCACGGTTGACAAAGATGCTGATCTTCATCAGACCTCGGTTTTCCTCATCGAACCGAAGCCCTTCCTGTCCTTGGGAGTTAAAGGCACGGATGACCTGAAGGCCGGAAAGCCTTTCTCCGATGATCAGATTCAGCCGATCCAATTTTTTTTGTATCGCCTTGAACTTGGGGATAACCAGGGAAAAAAGGATACCCATGATGACAAAGATGGAAGCCAGGGCAACGCCGATGGTCCATGTGAGAGAAGGGGAGGTATTTAAAGCCTTCAGCAAGGCACCGATCCCCAGGATGGGTGCATAAAAGGCCATGCGCAGTGCCATGACGGAAACCTGCTGGATGGTCTGGATGTCGTTGGTGGAGCGGGTGATGAGTGAGGCTGTGCTGAACTGATCCAGCTCTGCCTCGGAAAGGAAGGTCACCTTGCGGAAAAGAGAACTGCGTATGTCCCGCGCTGCCCCTGCGGCCACCCGAGAAGCGATGAGACTGCTGAGGATGGCAAAAGCTATGCTGCCCAGTGAAACGAGGAGCATTAAGGCTCCGGCTGTATAGATATAGGGGTGGTCACCCTTTACGATGCCCTTATCGATGATGTCCGCCATATATCCCGGCAGAGCAAGTTCACACATGGCCTGGCCGAAGAGAAAGGCAATGATGACCAAGACGGCGGGAATGAATTTTCTATAGTGTTTCAGAACCATTATGGTGGCTTCCTTTCTTCGTCACAGACAGAATGTTTGACGCCGCCTTCTCCAAAAGACCATGGAAAGCGCTTATTTCCTCCTCTGTCATACCTTTTGTCAGAATGCTCTCCGCCTCCTCTGCCAGAGAGACCAAATGAGGGACAGCTGCGTGCCCCTTATCCGTAAGGTGGATCCGGTATCTGCGCCGATCTTCGGGATCTTCTTTTCGCGTGATAAAGCCGGAGACCTCCATTTGGCGCAAAGTCTTTGCCACGGAGCCTTTATCCACACGGAACTCCCTGACCAAATCATCTTGACTCAGCCCTTGGTGATGAAGGATACAGATCAGGTAAGGTGGATGGCAGTTTTCCATCTCCGTTCCGCAGATGCAACTTTGGATATAGCCTCGGGTGGAACGATGGACGATGGATAGATATCGGAACAGGTACTGTTTATGAGAGTTACAATTCATCGTTGCTTTCCTCCATGTAGTCATAATGAAAGGATGTTACCACCGATCCAATTAGTTGTCAAGACAACTAATTTTTCTTTCAGGAAAATTTC
>JBMNVE010000030.1:0-21365 GCA_050946655.1 Anaerovoracaceae bacterium | reverse complement strand
AGGTGGGCAGCTTCGTGTCCCATAAAACTCATATGATCCATCTAAAAACGTATCCTTTCCCAAGGAAGGATTTGTATACGTTTTCAGATTGCCTTGCGTTTTCATTAACTTAATGACATTGCATTTTGGCCTTCTTTGTTAATGATATTAAAGAACATCTTCCTAAGGATGAAAAGAAATGACTAGGTGAATGAATGGGATTGTCACTGAAATAGTATAAATAACTCCAAAATCATACGGGCTCAGGCGTACTGAAATCCAAATATACAGTGGGGTTTAGGGCATCTCCCATATATAATCTCTTTATTGTTTCGCTTTATGGGCAGCCCTTGAACCTCTAAGATTTGCCTGTCCTCGCCGTTTGATAGTGAAGAGTGCATAAAGCAAAAAGGAAAAGGCTGAAGATAATAAGATGAAGCACTTACTATATGTGGCCTTAACTAGATCTCTTGACGGCTTAACAATCATGATAACAACGGAATCTGAAATAAAAGAGGCATAAATGGGCTGTAGGATCACGGAAGAAAGAATAAGAATCCTTGCCAAGTTTGCCCCCGGACAGCGATACATGAACGCCATCAATCGGTACCGGGCCGAGGTGAACGAGGGCGGCCACCACCAATTTTTCCGCAATCCCGCAGGCATCGTCTAGAAGGATGCCATAAAGGGGTTTGATGCCATTGGCGCTACAGAATGTGGAGATATATTGAAAGAGGCCGTCTCCCTGCTCAATGAAGAGCCCGACCCTGATGGGGAAAAACGGTGTCACCAACTGGAGGGTATAGGCGAAGATAAAGCCATCCTCTAGACTTTATTCATCCGGGCAGCGCAAGCCACCGGAGGGTTGAGGGTGAAGAGAAACAGGAGCCAAAATGGATGGAAGAAGGAGAACCAAATATGGATATGACCAAGCTATTGGAGCAGGTGGATGAAAACTACAAAGCCGGGAGGGATAGCCAGAACATTCAAGTCCTGGCATCCCACAGAGAGATCTTGAGTCAAGAGATGCTCTCTTTGCTGGCCAGGGCATACAACAATAATGGTGAGGAGGCCAAAGCCCTGGAAATTTTCCGTGAATTGGAGGCTTCCGGTTACTCCTTGAAGGCGGTAGACTATTACCGAATGGCCTATGCGGAGTATTATTTGGATCAGGAAGAGGTAGCTTTGGCCCATGTGGATCTGGCCATGGAACTGGATCAGGAAGATGAGCTCTTGGAGTTTACCCGAGGATTGAAAGATGAGATCCAAAGATACTTGGCATCCAATGAAGAGGATCAGCGGCCCCAAGAGATTTCGGCAGCCGAAGATATGGGCATTTGCTTTGATATTCCCTGGACCTTTGGCCAAAAGACCTATACCGATGAACATGATTTTTTTGAGGCGGTAAAGGAATATCTGGAGGATATTGGCGTTTCAACGGAAGGTTGGAAGAAAGACCGGATCGCCATTGACGCTCCGCGGATCTATATCCAATACGAGGCCTGGGTCAAGGGAGAAGATGACCTGCTCCCCAATGAGTCCTTGGTGGATGAAGAGGAGTTTGATGAAGAATATGCAGAAGATGGCATGTTCCAAGTGGAAATATATGCGTTCCTGGAGGGAGAGAACGGACAGAACTTTACGGCGGTGGAACTTCTCATGAAGACCCACAATCAGCAGGCCAACAAGGAGCTGGGTGACCATATATACTTTGAAGGTTTGGATAAGTTCGGCGAAGAAAATGGCATTCCGGTGTATTTTGTCAGCTGCGGAAGTTGATCGTGTCACACTTGCAATTCTTAGCCGCGGTGATATAATAGAACGAGAAAAAAGGGAGCTCGCTGAAGCGGGCTGAGAGTAGGCTGGATCGTCTAGACCTTCAACCTGATTTGGATAATGCCAACGTAGGGATATATGGATGGAGAATTGGACTCCGGAAATATCGACTTGGTATTTCCGGAGTTTTTACCATGAGGAGGAAAGAAATGATTGAGAAGACTTTGGATAAGTTGAGACAGGAAGGTGCCCTGGTGCACAACATCACCAATTACGTTTCGGTGAACGATGTAGCTAATGTGCTACTGGCCGCCGGGGCCAGTCCCATCATGGCCGACGATGAGGGGGAAGTGGAGGAGATCACCTCCATCTGTAGCGGTCTTTGCATCAATATCGGGACATTGAACAAGAGGACTATAGCGGCCATGTTTTTGGCCGGCAAGAGAGCCAAGGAGCTGGATCATGTCTTGGTTTTAGATCCGGTGGGAGCAGGGGCCAGCAAGCTCCGGACGGATACTGCTGTGAAGCTGATGGATGCCATTCCCTTTGATGTGATCCGGGGGAATATCTCCGAGATCAAGACTCTGGCCCTGGGCAGCGGCAACACCAAGGGCGTGGATGCGGACATTGCTGACCGGGTCACAGAGGAATCTTTGGCGGCAGCGGTGGAGTTTGTAAAGGGCTTTTCTCAAAAGACCGGGAGCATCATCGCCGTTACCGGTGCCATAGACTTGGTGTCCGATGGGGAAAGGTGCTATATCATTCGAAACGGACGCCCGGAAATGGGACGGATCACAGGAACCGGATGCCAGCTTTCCGCACTGCTGACGGCTTTCGTGGCGGCTAACCGGGAAAACCCCCTTGATGCGGTGGCTGCCGCTGTATGCGCCATGGGGCTTGCCGGTGAAATGGGCTGGGAAAATATGCTCCCGGGAGAGGGAAACTCCACATACAGAAATCGTATCATTGATGCCATCTATCATATGGACGGAAAAACTTTGGCGGGAGGTGCCAAATATGAAATTCTCTGAAAAAGATCTGCTTCTCTACGGTGTGACGGACCGCAGCTGGCTGGGGAATGAGACCCTCTATGAGCAGGTGGAAAAGGCACTGAAAGGGGGAGTGACCTTTCTTCAACTGCGGGAAAAAGACTTGGAGTATGACCGGTTTCTCCGAGAAGGAAAGGAACTAAAAAAGCTGTGTGAACGCTACGGAGTTCCCTTTGTCATCAACGATGATGTGGATGTTGCCTTGGCCTGTGATGCCGATGGTGTCCACGTGGGCCAGGAGGACATGGCTGCGGAGGAAGCCAGGCGCCGAATGGGGCAGGGTAAAATCTTGGGGGTGTCGGTCCAGACGGTGGATCAGGCCGTCAAGGCAGAGGCTACCGGGGCGGACTATTTAGGTGTAGGTGCGGTTTTCCCCACCGGTTCCAAGGCGGATGCTGAAGAAGTGGATCACGGCACGGTAAGGGAAATCTGTGACAAGGTCAATATTCCTGTCATTGCCATCGGCGGCATTGGACCGCACAATGTGATGGAACTTGCCGGCACCGGCATTTGTGGCATCGCCGTCATCAGCGGGATCTTCTCCCGAGAAGACATCAGAGGTGCTGCGGAGGAGTTGAAACAGCTGACGGAAAAAATGGTGGAAATTCCCATGTACAAGGGGATCATCTTTGACATGGACGGTGTGCTCCTGGATTCCATGCCCCATTGGGAGACGGCGGCGGGAAGATATTTAAGCACCCTGGGCATTGCGGCTGATCCGGACCTGGAAAAGCGTATGTTTGCCATGACCATGGAGGAGGGAGCCGCATATCTCAAGGAGCGGTATGCCTTGGTCCAAGAACCGGAAGAGATCCGGGCGGGGGTCAACAGAGCCATTACCGAGAGCTATGAAACGATGATCCCGCTCAAACCGGGGGTGATGGATTTTTTGCAAAGACAGAAGAAAAGAGGCGTGCCTATGACGGTGGCCACATCTACCGATGAGGGGCCGGCTATGGCCGCGCTGACCAGACTGGAGGTCCTTCCTTTCTTTGCGCAGATCCTCACCGTATCACAGGTGGGAGAGGGGAAGCATAGCCCCAAAATATATCTGGAGGCCGCAGAGGCGATGGGGGTAGATGCCAAGGACACTATGGTCTTTGAAGACGCTGTCCATGCAGCTGCTACCGCAAAGGAAGCGGGATTTATCGTCATGGGTGTGGGGGATGTCTTCAGTAAGGACAGAGAGGAAGAGCTTCGAGAGTTGTCCCATGGATTCATCCATAGTTTTGAGGAGATATAAGGTGAGAACAATGAAAACAGTATTAACCATCGCCGGAAGCGATGCCAGTGGCGGTGCCGGCATCCAGGCGGATCTAAAAACCATGCTTGCAAACGGAGTCTACGGAATGAGTGCCATCACGGCCCTTACGGCGCAGAACACCACAGGTGTTACGGACATTTTGGAAGTCAACCCAGAGTTCCTGGTGGCACAGATGGACAGTGTTTTTACGGATATCCCTCCGGACGGGGTGAAAATCGGCATGGTGGCATCTTCTGATTTGATTCTGACTATCGCCCGCAAGTTGGAGGAGTACCAAGCCAAAAACATTGTGGTGGATCCGGTCATGGTGTCCACTAGCGGTGCCAGGCTGATGGCGGAAGAAGCGGTCATTACGTTGAAAAACAATCTTCTTCCCATGGCTACGGTGCTGACCCCCAATATCCCCGAAGGAGAGGTGCTGGCGGAGATGGCCATCGAGACCAAGGAGGACATGGCTCGAGCGGCGCAGGTCATCAGCGGGAGATATGAATGTGCCGTGCTTTGTAAGGGCGGTCATTTGCAAGACTGTGCCGATGATTATCTCTACGGAGAAAGGACAGACATTTGGTTTCCGGCAGAGCGGATAGACAACCCCAACACCCACGGAACAGGTTGCACCTTGTCCAGCGCCATTGCTTCTCATCTTGCCAAAGGGTGTGATCTGGAGACGGCGGTGAGGAAGGCAAAGGCGTATGTGTCCGGAGCACTGGCCACTATGCTGGATCTGGGGAAGGGAAGCGGGCCTTTGGACCATGGCTTTGCCTGTAGAGAAGGGGAATGAGATGAAAGACAGAAAAACAACGGTATTTGCAAATGGTTTAATATGGTTCGGTGCGGCAGTTTCCATCGCGGAAATCATCACCGGGACCTATTATGCTCCCCTGGGCATGGGCAAGGGGCTTGCCGCCATCTTCATCGGTCATGTGATCGGCTGCGTCTTGCTGTTTATGGCGGGCATAATCGGCGGAAAGACAGAGAGAAGCGCCATGGAAACGGTGAAGATGAGTTTTGGCCGAAGGGGAGGCCTGCTCTTTTGCCTGTTGAACGTCATTCAGTTGGTGGGGTGGACGTCCATCATGATTTTTCAGGGGGCGGCCGCGGCCAACGTGCTTTTGGTCCTGGGGGCCTGGGCATGGTGCCTCATCATCGGCGGCCTGATCCTTCTTTGGATATTCATCGGCATCCGGAACTTAGGCAAGCTGAATGTGGTTGCCATGACCCTGTTGTTCTTGTTGACCTTGGTGCTGTCCAAGGTGATTTTTCTGGACGGCGGAATGGGAATGACTGTAGTCGGTAGCGAGGGGATGAAGTTCGGGATGGCGGTGGAACTGTCTGTTGCCATGCCTCTTTCCTGGCTTCCCCTGATCAGCGATTACACCAGGGAAGCGGAAAAGCCGGTTGCCGCAACCCTTGCCAGTGTTCTCACTTATGGCCTGGTCAGCTGCTGGATGTTCGCCATCGGCATGGGTGCATCCATCTTTGCCGGGAGCGGTGATATGGCGCAGATCATGTTGAAGGCGGGCCTGGGTGTGATAGGTCTTATCATTGTGGTCTTGTCTACGGTGACCACGACATTCTTGGACGCCTATTCCGCGGGAGTCTCCAGTGTATCTCTCACGGAAAAAATCAATGAGAAATGGGCAGCCATCGCGGTAGGTGTGATCGGGACGCTGGCCGCTATCTTCTTCCCCATGGAAGACATCACCGGCTTCCTGTATTTTATCGGCTCTGTTTTTGCTCCCATGGTGGCCGTTCTTCTGACGGACTACTTCATCTTGGGCAAGTCTCACTATAAAGAATTGTTTGCCCCACACAACCTCGTGATCTGGCTGGTAGGTTTTGTTATTTATCGGTGGATGATGGACCATACTACGCCCTTGGGCTACACTCTTCCCACAATGGTCATCGTGGGGATCATCTGCGTCATTGTAGATAAAGCCTTACTTTCCCGCCGCTAGGGCATCCGGGAAAGCCTGTTCCAGGGTTTTTCTCCATTTCATTTTTTTGAGAGTCGAAAAAGAAGAAAATAATCCCCTGGAATTATGAGGAGCCCCCGGAGAACGGGCATTTTTAGGGGTTCTTGATCGTGCGGGATTTTCCTCCACGATAAAAAATCTCCATATGCCGGAGATCAAGGGTGGGGATGGAGAAAAAGTCTTCTTCCCCGGGGCGGTTTTCAGCAATATGGAGAAAATTACGGGCACGGTTCGTGTTTCTATTATCATAAAAAGACTGCCTCAACTTTTGAGGCAGTCTTAAGGGTTTACCCTTCAATGGCAATGTATTTAGGCTCTTCGATTGCGGGTTTTTCAGGCTCCTTGGGAATGGAGATCTCTAAAACTCCTTTGTCGAACTTGGCCTTGATGTCTTCCTGCTTGATGCCTTCGCCGATGTAGAAGCTCCTGGTGCATGTGCCCTGGAACCGCTCCCTTCGGATGAAGGATCCTTCTTCGTCCTTATTTTCCTTGTCGGTCACCGTTGTGGCCTCGATGGACAAAGTGCCGTCCTTCAGCTGGATCTTGACGTCTTCCTTGTCGAATCCGGGAAGATCCATGTGGAGCTGGAAGTGATCGCCGGCATCCTTCACATCGCTCTTCATCAGTGTGTTCTCAACGCGGTTTCCCCTGATTGCCGGGAAATCCATAAAGTCATCCTTAAAAAAACTGTCTCTGAAAATGCTTGGTAACAACATGTTCAATCCCTCCTTTTTCTTTTATTACCTTCGACAGAACTTCCGTTTTTCAGTCTGTCGGTCCTTTCTTTATGACAACTACATCCTAACACAAATTATCAGCACTGTCAAGAGATGAGTGCTAAAAACGGAAAAATCTCAATGGAGTTGGAAGGAAGAGGCGTTTGGTGGTATAATATTGCCATCGGGAGGACGCAAGATGAATATGGACAGGATGGTGAGGGAAGTCTTTGACTCCTTGGAAGGCAATCACTTTGGGACCCTCGGTCAACCGGAGATTCCCATTTGGGAAGAGCCTTTGGTTGGTGTGGCCGCGGGAGATGATCCCTACTTCACCTTTTTGAAAGAACATGTGGGGGACGTTCACTGGACCCCGGCAGAAGCATTTGCTCAGTTGCATGAGGGTGGCGTGGCGAAGGACCTGAGGGTGTTATCCATGGTTTTTCCGCAGAGCCCGGTCACCAGACAGGAGCAGGCCAAGGCTAGAACTTTCCCGGCAGACCACTGGGTGGTTTCCCGAGGGGAGTGGGAACCCCTCATGGAGGAGTTCAGCAGTAAACTGGTGAATCGACTGGACCAAGCGGGCATAAGAGCTGTATCCATCGATCTGCTTCCCAACCTACGCCTGGTGAGAATGGACAACTTAGGGCTGGCATCCAGCTGGTCTCATCGTCACGGAGCCTTTGCCGCCGGCCTGGGAACTTTCGGCTTGTCCGAAGGCTTTATCTCTGAGAAGGGAAAGGCTGTGCGGATCACCACTACGATCTTGGAGGCGGATATTCCTGTGACGCCCCGAGGGGATAGAGGACCTTACGACTGGTGTCTCTATTATGCCAAAGGGATCTGCGGATCTTGTATCAGGCGATGTCCGACCAAGGCCATCACCCAGAGAGGACACGATAAGGAAAAGTGTGAGCGCTACGAAGATGACATTGAAGTTCGTCTGTGGCCGGATCATCTGGAGAAGAAAGGACAGAAGTTCGGCTGCGGAATCTGTCAGGTGAAGATCCCCTGTGAAGATAAAAAGCCCCTGTAGGGCGAAGACAAGGAGATGGAAATGGATAATAGACTGCGAAAAAATATGAACAAGTGGACGGAAGAAATCAAGCTGCTGGAGATCATCAGAGACTGCCTGGAGAAGTACATCACGTTGAAGGACGAAAAGGGCGAGAAGGATGATGTGGACAGATGCAATGCCAAGATCACCGGGTTGGTGGAAGAAAACAGCTGGATGAAGCTGGACTGGAAGGAGATCAAGAGAAACAAGGCAAACAGATCGGAAGGTCTGGCCAAGGTGGAAAAGAAGATTGCCGACCGGCAGAAAAAGCTGGATGAAGGGGAGAAACTCCTGTCTGAGGAAACGGTGGTGGCGGAGGACGGCAGCGTCACCGCGGCTCCGGATATGAAGGACTGGTCGACGGCCATTGAGGAGTGCCAGGAAGGTTGTGTATATTATCATTGGGCTTACGGCAGAATGGAGGTGGCCTTCATAGAGGGGAATTATTTGTATCTGAAACTTTTGGACAAGAAGGGGATACGGGCCCCATGGATAGGGCAAAACAATGTGTTGGTAGAAGTGGGCGGAAAGCTGGATGAGATGAAAGAGTTCTCCCTTTACAGCATCGGCCGCTGGATCTTCCCCGATGAGAAGGACGTAACGGTGGAGGATAAGGAGATGGCCCACAAACTATTTCAAAAATGAACAATAAAAAAATCGGGATGGAGAAGAAACTCTCTGACCCGATTTTTTTATACCGATCATATATCCCGTAAATGCAAAATTGTCCCCGTCTCCTATTTCATCCACATTTCCCAGGACCCGTCGCTGGGCATGATCCACCCGCCGTGGGGTGAGAGGGACAGGCTTCCCACCTGAGGCCCGTCGGGACTGCAGTTTCGTTTGAACTGCTGGGTAGCGAAGCGCCGGTAGAAGGTCTGTTGCCATTTCCGGATAAAGGCCTTATCGTAAATGCCTGCAAAGGTCTGCTCCGCGACAAAGAGCAGTTTTTCCGCCTGCCATCCGCTGCGGATGGTGTGGTAGAGAAAGAAGTCGTGAAGCACGTAGGGACCCACATTATCCTCGGTTTTTTGTGCAATGTTTCCCGCCTCATCGGGGGGAAGCAGCTCGGGAGATATGGGTGTGTCGGCGATGGACAAAAGGGTTTCTGCTAAAGCAGGATCCGATGTGTTCTCCGCGTACCATTTCACCAAAACGCCCACCAGAGTCTTCGGCACGTTGCCGTTGACGCTGTACATGGACATGTGGTCTCCGTTATAGGTGCACCAGCCCAGGGCAGCCTCGGAAAGATCCCCGGTACCCACCACCAGGCCGCCTTCCATGTTGGCTATATCCATGAGGATCTGGGTCCTCTCTCTTGCCTGTGCGTTTTCATAGGTCACATCTTGCACCGTCTCATCGTGGCCGATGTCGGCAAAGTGAAGGCGCACGGACTGGGCGATGGGGATTTCCCGTAAATCGGTACCCAGCCTCCTCATCAGAGCGAGGGCGTTTTCATAGGTGTGGTTGGTGGTGCCGAAGCCGGGCATGGTGACGGTGATCACGTTTTGGGGGGATATACCCAGGATCTCACATGCTCGGTGGCAGACTAGAACGGCTAAGGTGGAATCCAGCCCACCGGATATTCCGATAATCATCTTCGCGGCGTGAGAGGCTTCTATCCTCCTGGCCAAGGCATGAGCCTGGATTTGGAAGATTTCGTCGCAAACATTGCTGTAGTCTTCCGGCACAAAAGGAGTTTGACTATAGCTGCGAAGGAGTGTGCCCGAGCCCACGTAGGAAAGGTCGTCCATGTCTATCCAGGTATCATGAAAAGTTTCCCAGGACAGGGAAATCATTTCTTGGGATCTGCGATACAGGATCTTTCCGCAGTCGATCTCCGTGAGAGTCATGGTATCTTCCCGAGAGAAAAGACTGCTTTCAGCCAAAATTTCCCCGTTTTCCGCCACAATGCAGTGCCCGCCGTACACGCCGGAAGCGGTGGACTCGCCGATCCCGGGAGCAAGATAAACGTAGCCGCAATTGTAGCTTCCGCTTTGGGAAAGGGCATGGGAGCGATAAAAGTCCCGGCTGCCCACCAGTTGGTTTTGGTGATCCAAGTTCAGGATGATATCACAATCCTGAGAAAACCCGATTTTCACTCTCCCGTCGGAGAAGGGCTCCTGAGATATGGTCACTTCTTCCCCGCCCAATGTCATGCCGGATACGATGTTCTCCTGGTGGGGGAACCATCGCAGCATTCTTCGTGAGGGAGGGAAAGCTAGAATCTTTATTACCCGGCCACCCTGGATGACGGCCATGCAGTTGTACAGACCGGCACCGCAGGAGGCAAAAAAGCCCACCAGCCCGGTGACAGCCATTCCTTCTGTTGCAGCGATGATTTTTTCCAGAGCGGATATCTGTCGATGATATAATTGTCCTTGAAAAAACAGGTCCCCGCAGGTGACGCCGGTGAGGGTCAGCATGGGAAAAACCGCCAGTCCGACCTTTTCCTTTTCCGCCTTCTTCAGCATTGAAATAACTTTTTCTGCATTTTTCTCCGGGTCAACTAGGGTGATTTGCGGCACACAGCCGGCGATGCGTAAAAATTCATAATTGTTTTTTGACATGAGCATATCCTCCATACAAGGAAAGTATACCTTATCTGTCGTAAAATATCACCATTGGATTTGTGCGGAAAAGAAGAGTTAAGGTTGAAAATATATCCATATTAGTATAGTATAGATTACGGGATCATCCATGACAATGTTGTTTTCATGGATGCTTGAGATTTTTAGGGAAAAAATAAGGGGGATCGTGATGAAGAAAAGGTATTTATGGATACTGGTGGTTGTGCTTTCTTTAAGCATGGCGCTTTCCGGGGGGATGGTGTTTTCCACCGATACGGCGGGAGAATCCAGCCCGCAAGAGCCTTCTAGAGGGGCGGTGCCCATGGCGGAGCAGCAGGTGACCACCTTTCAGGGACTGAAGGACGCCATTGCAAATGGAGATGATGTACTGCTGGCAGGGAACATCTCGGTGACGGAAACCATAGACATACCTGCCGATTATTCGGGTGCTATCCGCAGTGACGGAGGTCATACGCTGACCCTTGCTACGGGAGTTTCCAATATGTTCCGGATGAAAGGTGCTACGGTGACCTTTGACGGGGTGAACCTGGACGGTGCCGGAACCGGTCGCCTGATCCATATGACGGGTCAAGGGAAGGTGACTTACAAAAATGGGACGATTTCCAACGGTACTTCGGGAGCCGATCCCGGTGAAGGCGGAGGCGGTATTTTTAGTGATGGCGGAACCTTGATTGTAGAAGGTTCGGTAATCACGGGAAACGTTTCCGTATATGATGCTTCAACAGGCCCCGGTTTCAGCCCTCATGGGGGAGCTGTTTTCATGAGGAATGCATCCTTGGTCTCCATTACCGATTCTACGATCACCAACAATTCTTCCGGCGATAACAACGGTGACGGCGGAGCCATATTTATTACGGACAGTAAAGATATACAGATTCACAGAAATACCTTCTCAGGAAACCATGCCTTCAAGACCAACACTGGAGGGTATCAGGGTGGGTCCATCAAAATCAGACGATCGGATAACTATTCCGGGACCGGCAACACCTTCCAAGTGGCCTCCAAGTTCAATACAGGGGGAGCCGTTAAATTGGAAGGGGTAAAAGCTGCGCTGATCGACGGGGATTCATACACCATGGCCGACCTGGGGGATGCTTACGGTATTTCCGGCGGGGCCATTTCCACCGAGAACAGCAACCTGACCATAAAGAACTCAAGCTTTACCGTTAGCGGAAACAGCAAAGTAACCTATGCCGGAGGTGTGGTCACTGTGGTGGGAGGCGGAGAGTTCAACCTTATCAATTCCACCATGACGGGAAGAGGTATGGGCAACGGCCTGTCTGCGGCAACTTACGGTGGGGCCATTGCCTTTGAAACGGGCTCCACGGTCAAGGCCTTGATCCAGGGAACGACCATTAAAAATTTCAATGCAGATCAAACGGGGGGAGCCATTACCCTGTCCACCAAATTTGGGGATGAAGGCTCGGCAGTGGATCTGACCATACGCAACACCACCATCAACAATACCGGTACCCTCCTTTGGGACACTAATTATGCGGGAGGAGCCGTATATGTGGGGAAGGGAAACCGCCTGAGCGTGGACGGTGGCGTTATGGATGTTGGGAGATCTTCCAAAGGAGGATTGATCTACAACCACGGAGAGACTACCATAACCGGCGGAGCCAAGCTGACGGGAGGCATTGCCTTCAAGTTAGGTGGCGGAATATATAATGACGGATATCTCAAGCTGGATGCCATGAGCCTGGACAGCCACTTCGTAGGGGATACTTCCTGGAGTGGGAACCCCCATCCCAACAAGCCGGACGAATACGGCGGTGTGAATATCTATGCGGCAAAAGATGTGATCATCACTCCCAATGCCTCCATTACCAATAAAGATGTCAGGGTATTGGACGGTACTTCTGCTGTGATATTGACCGGGGCGTTGGAGAATCCGCTCTATGTATCCATTAGTGAGAAGACTCAGGCCGATGGCTTTGTGGAACTTCCCCAGCGATACATCGGATATGTAGTGGCGAAAGGTGACGGCACCTATGTGCCCACTAAAGGGGATGCCCAAAAGATCCACTATATGACGAAAAAGGACGATGGGGCATCGATCGATGATCACACATCCATCGGGAAGTGGGACTATGTTCAGGATCCGGCAAAGGGGAATATCGTTCTGGGGCAAAGGGCAAAGATGACCTACCATGCCAACGGGGAGGGGGCGGCCTTCCCTGGGGGTGAGAAGACCCAGGATCAGCTTTATGAAATATATTCTTCTCTGGCACCGTGGACCGGCCCTCAACAGATGACTGTGCTAGCGGATGAAGACCTGCCCACCAGAGACGGCTATGTATTGGCAGGCTGGTATACCAGAGCGGTTACCGATGAAGAGGTGGCGGCAGATAAAACAAAAGACCTCTTTGATTTTGACAAGGTCAAATTCACTTCTGCCACAGAGCCCATCACCACCATCGTGGACCCCAACCACATTCACGCCTATGCAGGTTGGTTGATTCCTTATGAGGTCATTCATAAGTTTGTCAGCGGAACCGCGGGAGAAGACTTGCCACAAGGAGTACTGGACCTACTGCCTAAAAATCAGGAAGGAAAAGTAAACGGCGATACAGTCAGTCCTACCCCTCCTGTTACAACGGAGGTGCCGGTGGAAGGCGGAAAATGGGTGTTCCGAGGCTGGAACAAGGATACAGCCGTCGTCAACAACCAAGATGTGACCTTCACAGGGACTTGGGTTTTGGAAAAAGATGAAGAAATCATCACACCTCCTGAGCCGGAAGATCCGGAACCACCCATAGAGGATCCCGACCCGCCCGTGGAGGAACCGGACCCACCTGTAGGCGAAGATGAGCCAACCCCGCCTGCTGATGGGGGAAGCGTGACGGATCCGACAAAAGGAGAGCCGGGCGCAGTGAAAAAGATAGCGCCTAAGACGGGAGATACCTCAGGATCCCAAGCCCTGCTCCTACTCCTTCTGGCGGGAGTTGTTCTGGGGACCCTTGAAATCGGACGAATGAGAAGAAGCAAGTAGATGAATCCGAGACGGAAAGCCGGGTAGCGCCCTTCTAAAGGGTTGTTGCTCGGTTTTTTTGTTGGAAGGGAAGAGGCTTGCCCTGTTCATCACCGGGGGACAGCAAAATACTGTCAAATGGGGGAAAAAGAGCGGCCCTGCCAACGTGGAATGGGGAAGATGGATAATTATTCAAATCAGTGGAAGATCATAGGAAGATTGAGAGGGGGAAAGGTTATCTGATAAACGTACTCTTCCCGTGGCAGAAGAATCATGAGAAAAAGGAGAAAACTGCGGGGCATTTAGTTGGCAGAGAGGCGAAAAAAAGCGAAAATGTCAGTATTTCGGCAAACGAGCAAGGTTGAGGGGAATCTATAAATATGAATCATGGGACAGAAGGGTCTCGCTGCACCGGCATGAGAAATTCACCACTTTATAGTTTCCCGCAAATAAGATATAATCGATGTATCGCGTAGTCAAAAAGGGAGAATTGCATGAAGAACATTTATATTACGGACTTTAAGACCGGTGAGGAAATCGAAAGTTTTTTTATGGTCAAATCCATTGCCGTCAAGATGGGATCCAACAAGAGAAACTACATGGATATCCTTCTGGGGGACAATACCGGTGAGATATACGGCAAGAAGTGGAACCTGGCGGACGAGGAAATGGATTCTGCCAAGTTCATCGCCGAAGGCGAGGTGATCAAAATTCGGGCCGAGGTGACCGAGTGGAACAGCATGAAGCAGCTGAAGATCAGTCGCATCAGAAAAACCAACAAGGAAGACGACATCCAAATGTCCGACTACATCAAGGCTGCGCCGGAACCGCCGGAAGAGATGTATGGCTTCATCAAGGGTAAGGCTCAGGCCATGGAGGACGGAGATTTGAAAGCCCTTTGCCTGATGAACCTGGAGGATAATCAGGAGAAACTGCTGTACTATCCGGCGGCCCAGAAGAACCACCATGCGGAAATGGCCGGCTTGCTTTGGCACATCAAAAGGATGATCATGACGGCGGAGGGCGTCTGCCTGGTCTATCCTCATTTGGATAAGGACATGGTCATTGCCGGGGTGATTCTCCATGACATGCAGAAGCTGTATGAAATCAATGCCAATGAGCAGGGGATATCCGACGGATATTCTTTTGAGGGGGTGCTCCTGGGTCACTTGGTCATGGGGATCAAGGTTCTGGACCGGCAAATGGAGAGCCTGGGCTTCCCCAGAGAAAAGGCCATCATGGTAGAGCACATGATCTTGTCTCATCATTATGAACCGGAATTCGGCAGTCCAAAGAAACCCCTCTTTCCGGAGGCTGAACTGCTTCACTACCTGGATATGATCGATGCCAAGATGTACGATATGGAAGATGCCCTGGCCAAGACGGAGCCGGGAGAGTTCAGCGAACGGGTCTGGACTTTGGATAATCGGAGGCTGTACAAAAAACAGGAGGAACAAAAGTGATCAAACTTCCCAAGGAAATCAAGGACATCATAGGGTCGCTGAAAGAAAAGAGGATATCTTCTTATGTCGCAGGGCCCTGTGTGGCCGATTCCATTATGGGAAAAGAGCCACTGGATTGGGATATGACAGCGGGATGCAGCCTGGGTGAAATGAAGGACATCTTCCCCGAGGGGAAGGAACTGGGAGAGGTGTTAAGGCTGGACTTCACCGGGGAGAAGGAAGACGGTCTCATTGTGGACATCTACCCTTATGAAGAGGATCCCGGGGAGTTTCTCCGGCGTCAGGAATTCACCGTTTATGCCATGGCGGACAATCCGGAGAAGGGATTTTTGGACCCTTATGAGGGAAGAGAAGATATTCGGGAGAAGCTGATCCGCACAGTGGGAGACCCGGTGAAGTTATTTAAAAGCGATCCCCTTGCTATGATGCGGGCGATCATCATTGCAGCGGAAAACGACTTCGACATCCATAAGAAAACTTATGAGGCCATGGTGGAGTGTGCCCCCCTCTTAGAGGACGCCTCTGTGGATGAAATCCGGGAGAACTTCTGCACCATCATCATCAGCCCCTACGCGGGCAAGGGACTTCGCATGCTGGCCGGTGCCGACCTCATGCCGGCAATCATCGGAGATATCGCCACAAAGCTGTCCAGGAGGCAGCTGGAGCAGTTTTCTTGCATCTGCAATAACATCCACAAAACCAAGCAGAACCTGAAGCGAAGGCTGGGCCTCTTTTACACTGCCCTGGAGGGCAAGAAGGGGGAAGAAGCCATGCGAAGGTTGAACTACGACCCGCAAACAGAGCAGAACATTTTGGACGGCCTCTACCTGATGGAGAAGATCCATTTCTTCAGATCCACGGTAGATCTGAAAGAAGCGCTGGTTGCTTATGGGCCGGAGCGTTACGAGTATATCGATAACCTGGCCAAGGCGCAGCGGATCGTTTATGACACCTCCGAAGCTAAGATTCTCATGCGAAATGCCTTGATGGATGACATTATTTCCAAAAAAGAGCCCATTTATGTAGAAGACCTGGCGGTAGACGAGGAAAAGCTTATCCGGGCGGGGATCCCTGCGGAAAGGGCCGGGGAGATCCTGGTGATGCTGACGGATATCGTCCACCGAAAACCTTCGGATAACAATGAAAAGGAATTGCTGAAAAATGCCAAAAAGTTCGCCAGGAGCAAGTTTGCTGCGCGGACTCGAAAGGTAAAATGGCTGAGATGATCCATGAAGCAACTGGAAGTTACCATAGAAAACATCGTTTTTCACAACAAGGATAACGGCTATACCATCGCCGTGGTGAATACGGAGGAAGAACAGTTTACGGCAGTAGGGGTTCTTCCCTCTTGTCATCCGGGCAGGACATACGTCCTGCGGGGGGAGTTTACAGTCCACCCAAACTATGGAGAGCAGTTTGCCTTTAAGGAAAGTGAAGAGGTGATGCCTTCTACGGAAGCGGGCATTGCCGATTTTCTTTCTTCCGGCTTCCTCAAGGGAGTGGGGCCCAAGGCAGCGGCAGCCATCGTGAAAAAATTCGGCAAGGACACCTTTGATGTCATTGAAACTACTCCGGAAAGACTGACCCAGGTCAGCGGGATCGGGGAGAAGCGAGCGGCAGCCATTGCCGAAGCCTTTCGTCTCCACAAGGAATTTGCGGAGATCACCATTTACCTGGGCCAGTTTGATATCAGCGGCACCTACGCCATGAAACTGTATAAGGTCTACGGATCGGACACCATCGCTGCGGTGGAAGAGAATCCATACCGGCTGGCAACGGAGGTTTTTGGCATCGGCTTCATCCAAGCGGACAGGATCGCAGCGAAGATGGGCATCGAAAAGGAGAACGAAGATCGCATCAGAAGCGGCATTACATATACCCTTTTGTATTACTCCGGCGAAGGGAATACCTTCCTCCCTCGGAGTCTGCTAAAGGAAAAGGCGGCGGAAATGCTGGAGATATCCACTGAGCTGGTGGATGATGCCCTGGTGGGCCTGGCATTTGAAGGGGAAGTGAGGATCGAAAATCTGGAAGGGAGGGAGGTCGTCTATTTGATGGCCTACTTTGTGGCCGAGCAAAATGTGACCAAGTGTCTGACGGCACTGGACCGCGCACCCCTAAAGCCGGTCAACGGGGAGCAGGAAAGCCTGATTGCCATGGCGGAAAAGGAAGCGGGGATCAAGTACAGCCGGGAACAGAAGCATGCCGTGGGGACATGCCTGAAAAACGGCGTCAGCGTCATCACCGGCGGTCCGGGGACAGGAAAGACCACCATCATCAACGGTATCCTGAAGATCCTGGAGCACAACGGATTCAAGATTGCCATTGCAGCACCTACCGGCCGTGCGGCAAAGCGGATCACCGAAACCACCGGCCATGCCGCATCCACCATCCATCGCCTGCTGGAGTACAGTTACTTTGAAGGGGCCGACGAAATGCGCTTCGGGCGCAATGAAGAAAATCCTCTGGACATGGATGTGGTGATCATCGACGAAGCATCCATGGTAGATCTCATGCTGATGAACGGACTGGCCAAAGCCCTCAAGCCGGGGACCAGGCTGGTCCTGGTGGGAGATGCCGACCAGCTGCCTTCTGTAGGTGCAGGCAATGTGCTTTCCGATATTTTGGACAGTGAATATATCTACTCCGTCCGATTGCGGGAGATCTTTCGCCAGGCCAAGGAAAGCCTCATCGTCGTCAATGCCCACAGGATCAATCAGGGGGAATATCCCGACTTCAACGAAAGGGAGAAGGATTTCTTCCTCATGACCCGAAAGACAGAGGCGGACATGCTGGCCACAATATTGGAACTTTGTGAAAAGAGATTGCCCAATCACTACACCCACATCGATCCCATGCAGGATATCCAGGTATTGACCCCTGTGAGAAGAGGCACCTTAGGGACCATCAACCTGAACAAGGAAATGCGAGAAAAGCTGAACCCCCCATCTTCCCATAAAAATGAGCGGAGCTACGGGGATAAGTTGTTTCGTGAAGGGGACAAGGTGATGCAGATCAAGAACAACTACGACCTTGCCTGGAAGCGGATCGGCGACTTCACCCAGGGAGAGGGAATATTCAACGGGGATTTAGGCTATATCGAAAAGATCGACCCGGACCATCAGGAACTGGTGGCGGTTTTCGATGAAGATAAATATGTTACTTACGGGTTTTCCGACCTAGATCAGCTGGAACCGGCTTATGCGGTCACGGTCCACAAGTCCCAAGGCAGCGAGTTTCCCATCGTCGTCATGCCCATGTCCTGGTTTCCCCCCATGCTGGCCACCAGAAACCTTCTCTATACAGCTGTGACCAGAGGCAAGGAGGCGGTGGTTCTGGTTGGCTCGGAAGGCAAGATGAAGGCCATGGTGGATAACAACCGGATCGTGGACCGGTATTCGGGGCTGAAGGCCAGGCTGGCTTCCATGATCAATGGAGATGAAGAGATTTCTTAAGGTTCTTTTCATCTTTCTTATGGTAAAATACATATTCCATAAGGAGGGAAAGGCATGCGCATATTGGTCGTAGAAGATGAACCCAAGCTAAATCAAATCATCGTGGAAAGATTGAAGAAAGAGCATTACAGCGTAGACGGAGCCATGGACGGAAACGAGGCGATGGATTATTTGTGCTGTGCCGAATACGATGCGGTGGTGCTGGATATCATGTTGCCGGGGCAAAGCGGGATCCGGGTTCTTCGAAACTTAAGGGAAAAAGGGGACAAGACGCCGGTGCTTCTTCTCACGGCTCGGGATAAGGTGGAAGACCGAGTGGAGGGGCTGGATGCAGGGGCGGACGATTATTTGGTGAAGCCCTTCGCCTTTGAGGAACTTCTTGCCAGGGTCAGGGTGCTTATCCGCAGAGGAGCGGGGGGCGTTACCAATGTGTTTACCCTGGCGGATCTGACGGTGGACTGCGATGCCAGAACAGCCCGCAGGGGAGAGATGGCCATACCTCTTGCCACCAAAGAGTTCGATATCCTGGAGTACATGATTCGAAACAGGGGAAAGGTGCTACCCAAGGAAAGGATCATCAAACATGTGTGGAATTATGATTATGAGGGAAGTTCCAACGTGATCGAGGTCTATATGCGATATTTGCGAAAAAAACTGGATGATGATTTTTCGCCCAAGTTGATCCATACAGTGCGTGGTGCCGGATATGTATTGCGCATCCCGGAGACGGAGGAAGAGGGGTAGAAGTATGTCCATCAAGTTGCGGATCACCTTGTGGTTCACTATTTTTATGACGGTACTGGCAGCGGTGACCATAGGCGTGATGATCTACGCCGGGCAGCGGCAAGCCGTGGCGGCCTTTAGTCAGGAGCTGATCCGAGGTGTGGAGAGCAAAGGGGAAAGTGTAGAGTGGAAGGAAGGCGGCCTGTTTATTGAAGGAAAGGTGCCTTCCTTTGAGGGAGGAATCCATTACTCCATGTACGACGGGGAGGGAAAACTCCTCTGGGGAGAGGTTCCTTCCGGTTTTGATGAGAAGAAGAATTTTATCAGCCGGGATACCCATACGGTGGAATCGGGAGGGGTGACCTGGCAGGTATACGATGCCAAACATAAGACCCGGGGAAAAAACTATATTTGGATACGGGGGGTCATGCAGGAAAATGCCACGGCCACAGCTTTTGATTCTATTTTGAAGGTAGCCTTTGCGGCCTTGCCCCTGTTCATTTTGTTGGCGGCCTTGGGGGGATATTTCATCATTCATAGGTCCCTTCGTCCCGTCCGAAAAATCACAGAAACTGCCCAGGCAATGGGTGAGGGGCGAGATTTGACCCGCCGTATCGGACTGGGCCGGGGACGAGATGAGGTGTACCGGATGGCCACAGCCTTTGACAGCATGCTGGATCGCCTTCAAAGCGCCTTTGAAAATGAGAAACAGTTTACAGCAGACGCTTCCCACGAGCTACGGACGCCTGTTTCCGTCATCATATCTCAGTGTGAGTCGGCACTGGAGAAGGGTGCCACGGAGGCCGAGTATAGGGAAGCCTTGACTACTGTTCTGGATCAGGCGGAAAAAATGTCCATGATGATCGCGCAGCTATTGACGTTGGCCAGGGCGGACAAGGGCCATGAGAAACTGCACCCGGAGGAAGTGAACCTGAGCGAGCTGACGGAAATGGTCCTTCAACAGCAGGCGGAAAAGGCTGCTGAACGGGGGATGAAGATACACGGGGATATCCACAAGGATATTTGGATCTGCGGAGACGAAACGATGCTCATGCGGCTGTGGGTGAACCTGCTGGACAACGGGGTGAAATACGGACGCGAGGGAGGCGATATCTATGTTATTCTTCAGCGAGAAAAAGGCGGAGTCAGGGGAATGGTACGGGATGACGGTGACGGGATCCCGGCGGAAGATATCCCTAAGGTTTGGCGACGTTTCTGGCAGGGGTCTTCTTCCCGCCGGACAGAGGGAACGGGGCTGGGCCTGTCTATGGTCAAGTGGATCGCCGAAGCCCATGACGGGTCTGTGGCTGTAGAAAGCACTCAGGGTGAAGGCACAACATTTTCATTTTTTCTTCCCATTCCTTAAGGATGGCTTAAGGTGGCCTGTCGTACAATAGGGTCACGGAAGCGGGAGAGCCTCCGGGAAAGGTAGGAAGAAAATGAAAAAAATTAATTGGGAAAAGAAAGCAAGAGATCGTAAACTGGCGGTCATGTCCATGGTATTGGTGTTGGGCCTTGCCACAGCCGGCTTTGCAGCCCAGTCCAGCTACGCCGGGGAGGCCACACCGGGGGAAGCGGATTCAGTGAAAGCAACCAAGCAGCTGCAGAAAGGCGCGTGTCTTGCCGGTGAAAAATCCGAGAAACCGGTGAAGGTTCAGAATCGAAACGGACAAGGCGGTGATGGGAATGCAAATGGATGTGCCGGCGGAGGTCAAGGCTACGGCCCGGGGGACGGAAGCTGTGACGGAAGCGGGGTCTGTGACGGAACCGGGGTCTGCGATGGAACCGGCAAGGGCTATGGCCCCGGAGACAAGGGGAAAAAAGCCGGACAATAGGAAGAATCAAATAGAGAGGCGGGCGATAGGGTCCGCTTCCTTTTTTGTAGCTTTAGCGGAGGTTCCGACTGACGAGGGAAGCAGGATAAAGGGCATAGTCGCAGAAGAATTGGCCTGAGAAAAAATATTGGCTTTCTTGAGTCCTGTACAGCAAAAATCTTGGAAATGGTCTGCCGGGAGGCATAAAAATAGGATTCTGAAGAGGGAAAATGGCCAAATGGCGGTCAGATGATCAGGTGAGCCGGGATGAGAGGAAAAATAATCTTGACATATCGCCAAGAGAGCAGTGATGTCAGGAGTTTATCCTGACATCCGGGGTGGAAACGGTCAAGTCCCTTTTTGTGTGTAAATTCATTTCCTGTATAAACTCCTGTCATCCAGATCTCCGAATGATCCCTTACGCTATCTTCAGTAAAGCCATCTGTCTCTTTGCGACCTCCTTGTACTCCTTGGTGATCCTTTCTCTGATCTGCTGGAAATTGTGCGCTAGATAGATGCGGTTCTTCT
>JBMNVE010000029.1:0-21614 GCA_050946655.1 Anaerovoracaceae bacterium | reverse complement strand
AATGCGTTGCGGCTTAGATACAAGAAAATATAGAATTTCTTCGTGTCAAATGATATAATCTTAATGTTGACAAGAACGAAAAATATTGAAATATGAGGAGACCGAAAAATGAAAAGAAGAGTGGGGACTGTTTCCAGGGGCCTGCGGGCACCCATCATCAGGCAGGGAGATAATCTGGAAGAGATCGTCGGCAACGTGGTGTTGGAGGCAGCTGAAGCGGGAGAATTCACCATCGGCGACAGAGACATACTGGCTGTGACAGAGGCAGTAGTGGCCAGAGCTGAGGGGAATTATGCATCCGTAGAACAAATTGCCACGGATGTAAGAAATAAGCTGGGCGGAGAAACCGTCGGAGTCATCTTCCCCATCCTCAGTAGAAATCGGTTTGCCGTGTGCTTGCGCGGCATTGCCAGGGGAACCAAAAAAGTGGTGCTGATGCTCAGCTATCCCTGTGATGAAGTGGGCAACCATCTTCTGGATCTGGATTCCATGGACGCGGCGGGAGTCAATCCCTACAGCGATGTGCTCTCCTACGATGAGTTCAAAGAAAAGTTCGGAGATTCCAAGCATCCCTTTACGGGGATGGATTATGTGGCCTACTATGAGGAGTTGATCCGGCAAGAAGGGGCCCAAGCGGAGATCCTCTTCAGTAACGACCCTCGAACCATTCTTTCCTATACAGAAAATATTCTGGCTTGTGATATCCACTCCAGAGTTAGGACAAAGCGTATCCTCAAAGAAGCGGGGGGCAAGCTGATCCTGGGACTCGAGGATATCCTCAACGAAAGCGTGGACGGCAGCGGATTCAACACCAGGTACGGGCTACTCGGATCCAACAAGGCGACGGAGGAAACGGTCAAGCTGTTTCCCGATGACTGCACCGATTTCGTCATGAATTTGCAGGCCCGGATCCGAAAGGCTACAGGCAAGACCATAGAAGTGATGGTTTATGGAGATGGGGCGTTTAAAGATCCCATCGGAAAGATCTGGGAGTTGGCGGATCCTGTAGTATCCCCCGGCTTTACCCCGGGATTGGACGGAACGCCCAACGAGATCAAGTTGAAATATTTAGCGGACAACGATTTTGCCCATTTGGAGGGGGAAGCTCTTCGAGAGGCGATTTCTCAATCCATCTTGAGCAAGGGAGAAGACCTGGAAGGAGAGATGGCGGCACAAGGGACGACCCCCAGGAGATTGACTGACCTCATCGGCTCCCTTTGCGATTTGACGTCAGGAAGCGGCGATAAGGGAACCCCCATCGTGTACATCCAGGGATATTTTGATCACTACGCCATCTGATGAGAAAGATATGATCCATAAAAACAGGCCCGACTGTCAAGGAGGCCTGTTTTTCAATTCCCGTGTGATGGGCTCGCCCATTCTTACTCCGGAGCTTCCTTGAAAGCCCGGAGAAATGGATGATTCGCACTTTCGGAGAAGCAGTTGATCCACGAAAAGAAGATCTTAATGGCGGCAAATAGATGACGGGAGCTATTTTATGGGCATATCGTCCACGAAGCTTCTGAAAGAACCCAAAAATCGTGGATGATTTGATAAAATAGAGTAAAAATCATCCAATGTTTGGTCCGGCTTGAAGAAAAATCAAAAAGCCAGCTTGATGCTGTGGCTGAGGGTCAGCATGAATATTCCCGCAGAGCAAACGCCGATAAAAATCAATAGAAGGGATTTTCGCAGGGGGATGTCCAAAACAGAAGCCACCAGGGCGCCGGTCCAAGCACCGGTCCCAGGCAGGGGGATGGCCACCAGCAAGACAAGGCCCAGACTTTTATATTTCTCCACCTTTTTTCCCTTTAAGTGTGCTCGCCTCTCCAAGCCTTCCACCAATCGCTTGGTTTTTTCGAAATTTCGAAGCCAGTTAAAGACGTGGCGGAGAAAGAGCAAAATAAAGGGTATGGGAAGCATGTTTCCCAGGACGGCTGCAGTGTAGGAAATCAGCGGCGGCAGATCGTGAGCAACCCCCCAGGGGATCCCTCCACGCAATTCGATGATGGGGACAGCCGACATGAAAAATGTCGTTAAAATTGCTCCAAAAGTTGTGCCGGATAGCCAAGGGGCCATAAAAAATCCTCCATAATAGCGGATATATCCAATAGAAAGATACATTATAACACAGAGGGGCGGAAAAATACCAGCAGGGGATATGTAAGGGATGCAAGTTAGATCCACAGGTCAAAATATCTCACAAATGAGAAAAAACGGAAGGAATCGTATAGATATTGAGAAATATTCCCGTTCAGAAAGGCCGGAGTTTTCGAAAAATTCCAAACAGGAAAAAAGAATTTCGTTGGAACCATCAGGGCTATAGCGGGTATTATCGTGAAAAAAATATCGAGTCAATAAGGTGGCACGGGATTTGCTATACTTATAGGCAAGTGTTATATTGTAGCCGTCACTGATTGGACGGCAGAAAGAGGAGGTCATAGAATGACTGCAATGAACAAAGAAAAAGCACTAGAACTAGCAAAGAGAGTCATAAGCTACATTGAAAAACCTGAGCTTACGGCTGAAGACAAGGTTGCCATCCACGATGAGTCAATCGAGAACTTCAACGAAAACGTAAACCCCGGTTGGTTAGAGTACAGAAAATCCGTATCTACGGACTCTGCGTTTATTGAATGGACAGACTCCGAAGAACACTTTGAAGACCTGGACGGCGTACAGTTTATCGACTGCCTGGGCGGATTCGGAATCTATACCTGCGGACACAGAAATCCGGAGATCGTAAAGACGGTAAAAGCTCAGCTTGACCGCTATGCACTGCACTCTCAGGAATTGGTGGATCCCCTCAGAGGATATTTGGCAAACATCGTTGCTCAGATCACGCCGGGAGACCTGCAGTATTGCTTCTTCACCAACGGTGGAGCAGAAGCTGTTGAAATGTCATTGAAGCTGGCTAGATTGGCTACCGGCGGCAGATGGTATATCTCCACAGTAGGTGCCTTCCACGGTAAGTCCTACGGAGCGATCTCCATGGGCGGTAAGGGAGCTTACAGAGAAGACTACCTTCCCATGATCCAGCAGGTACAGCACGTAGAGTTCGGTAATGCCGAAGCTATGGAAGCTGCTATCAAGAACCTGCAGACCGTAGGGGAAAAGGTTGCGGGCGTAATCATCGAGCCTATCCAGGGTGAGGCCGGCGTAGTGATTCCTCCTAAGGGATATCTGCCTAAGGTTAGAGAGATCTGTGACAAGTATGGCGTAGCTATGATTTGTGACGAGATCCAGACCGGTATGGGACGTTGCGGAACCATGTGGAGAGTGGAAGACGAAAACGTAGTTCCTGACATCATGACATTCGGTAAGGCCTTTGGTGGTGGTGTTATGCCGATCACGGGTATCATCGCAAGACCTAAGATGTGGGTAGAAAAATTGATCGACAACCCCTGGATCCTGGGATCCCCCACATTCGGCGGAAACCCACTGGCTTGTTCTGCTGCAATCGCAACGATCAAGTACATGTTGGAAAACGACATCCCCGGACAGTGCGCAGCTAAGGGCAAGATGTACATGGACGGCTTGGCAGAATTGAAGAAAAAGTATCCTACCGTGCTGAAGGACTTCAGAGGAGCAGGACTGCTGATCTGTATGGAATTCCCGGAAGCAGAAGTTGGATATGCGGTAACAAAGGGTCTCTTCTCAAGACACGTCATGACAGCGGGTACATTGGTCAATGCTAAGACGGTTCGTATCGAGCCACCTGCAGTGCAGACAGAAGATACCATTAAGGAAGTATTGGCAAAACTGGAAGAAGCCATCATCGACGTGAAGAAGGAATTCAACCTGTAATCCAAATGAATTCCCATTAATCATCAAAACCCGAAAGCAATCCTAGGATTGCTTTTCGGGTTTTTGCCATTTGTGATATACTGTGACCGGAGGAAAGAAATTTGCTGAATATAAACACATTAGCCTATGAAAAAGGAAGCCTGACCATTCTTGATCAGACCCTTCTCCCGGGAGAAGAGACGTACAAGGAGCTGAGGACCAAAGAAGAAGTCTTTGAGGCCATCCGGAGCCTTCGGGTGCGAGGAGCGCCTGCCATTGGAGTTGCAGCAGCCTACGGCATCATCGTCGCTATGACGGGTGCGAAGCAGAAAAGCTTCAGCGGGTTTTATGAGGATTTTCAAAGGGCCAAGGAATACTTATCTCGATCCAGACCGACGGCGGTCAACCTCTTTTGGGCACTGGAGCGAATGGAGAAGAAACTCAAGTCCCTGGGAGTGGGTGCCCGCCGGGAATTTTCCCAACCCTTTAACTCCGCTCAAATGTTGGAGGAATTGCTCCGGGAGGCACGTTTGATCCATGAAGAAGATCAAGCGGCCTGCTTGGCCATGGGTGAGCATGGCCTTGACCTTTTGGAGCCGGGAATGGGTCTTTTGACCCACTGTAATGCAGGGGCGCTGGCAACCACAGGTTATGGTACTGCACTGGCCCCCATCCATCTAGGCCGAGAAAGGGGATATGGGTTCAAGGTCTTTGCCGATGAAACCCGCCCTCTGTTGCAAGGGGCACGCCTGACGGCATGGGAGCTGACTAAATCCGGAGTGGATGTCACCTTGATCTGTGACGATATGGCGTCGGTGGTCATGAAAGAGGGCAAGGTGGATGCTGTTTTGGTGGGGTGCGACCGGATGGCTGCCAACGGAGATGGTGCCAATAAGATCGGTACGGCTTCCTTGGCGATTCTTGCCAAGGCGTTCGACATACCCTTTTACATGTTTGTGCCCACATCTACCATCGACATGGACATTCCGTCGGGGGATGAGATCGTTATTGAGAATAGGGATCCCGAAGAAGTTTTCCGAATGTGGTATGAGAAAGACATGGCGCCTCAGGGCATCAAGGTCTTCAACCCTGCCTTTGACGTGACGGACAATAAATATATCACGGCTATTGTCACAGAAAGAGGGATTGTCCGGCCACCTTACGGGGAAAACCTTCGAAGGATAGTAGAAACATCAGTTTAGTTAGGGGGATTCTCACTTTTAAGACTCTTCTTTCCAATGGTGAATGCCGGAAATCGTCACGGCGATGATCGGTCGGAATTCACCAAATCAACGGTAGCGATGGGTTGAAAAATAGGGTATAATCAATGGGAGTTATGTGAAGGAAAAAGCCATGAGCTATAAAGTAGTCACCAATACATTTGAGGGGCCCTTTGATCTGCTGGTGTACTTGATCGAAAGTGCACGGATGAGCATCTACGACATCGAAGTTTCCTCTATTACAGCCCAATACCTAGATTACATAGAAGAAATGCAACAACTGGATGTATCTGTATCTTCCGATTTTATCGTTCTTGCGGCAGAGTTGATCCAGCTGAAATCCAAAATGCTGCTCCCCAAACCTGTAGTGGATGGTCAGTCTCTAACGGAGGATGACCCCAGGAAGGACCTGGCGGAGAAGCTGGCGGAATATAAGAAATTCAAGAATATTTCAAACATGCTCAGAGATCGGGAAGAACGGGGTATGTTGATCCACGAAAAGCCGCAGGAAGACATTTCCGCCTTTACCGCCCAGCCGGACGAGTACCTGTCGGCAGACATTAAGCAGTTTGTTTCGGCCTTCCACCTCTTCTTGCAAAAGAAGCGAAAGGTGGAGGAGATCAAAGAGCGATACGAGCGGATCGAGAGGCAGAAGCGGAATGCTGAAACCAAGGCCAACTTCATTATGAGTTTTTTTCAGGAAGATCCCAAAAAGACGGTTCCCTTTACGGACTTGGTGGAGGATCCTATGGACAAGTATGACATTGCACTGTCCTTTTCCTCGGTATTGGAGATGGTCAGGCAAGGGAGCCTGCGGGCTGACCAGAAATCTCTCTTCGGTGAGATTGTGGTAAAGTCCGGGAAGGAGGGATATGAGCGATAAGAAATACATAAAATCTCCGTTGGAGTCCATGCTGTTTGTGTGGGGGCAGCCCTTGGCGGCGGCAGCCGTAGCGGAGATATTCGGCATTACAGAGAAAGAAGCCGCAGAAGAGTTGGAAGAGCTGGCCGCCGAATATGAAAAAGAAAAAAGAGGAATCAGGCTGAGGCGGATCAACAAGAGCTACCAACTGGTAACGGCAGAGGAAAATGCGGATTATATCCGGCGGCTTTGTACACCGGTAAAGAAGAGGCGGCTGAGCCAATCGGCACTGGAGGTCCTGGCCATTATCGCCTATAAGCAGCCGGTCACCAGAGGGGATATCGAATCCGTCAGGGGGATCAAGTGTGATAGAGTCCTAGAAGGCTTGGCCAAGAAGGACTTGATTGAGGAGAAAGGTCGCTCCACCGGAATCGGTAGGCCCATCCTATACGGGACAACAGAGGAATTTTTGAAACAGTTCGGCTTTGAAAGCCTTCGTGATCTTCCGGAAATCAAAGATATCGAGTCTGTAATCGAGCTCCCCGAAGAATACGAAGACAGCGTGATGATGAATCAGATTTCCTTGGAGGGCATTTCCCGGGGGGACGACTAATCCATGGAGGTGAATAACTTTCGGTGGATGGCGCTGGCGATTTTAAAAAAACCGCCGGTGATCATGATGCCCAAAGCGATCGCCCCGGCCATGAAGATGGTTTCCGCGCCGGTAGAAAGGGCGGACTCATAGTTCCCTCTGATGAGGGCAAGCATAGTAAAATACATGCCCGCCCCCGGTACCATGGTCATGATGCCTGGGATGATGAATACGGTGGATGCCTCCTTTAATACTCTGGAAGCAATGCCACTGACAAGGCCCACGGCAATGGCGCCAAGGAAGCAAGCCAAGACCACACGGCCACCATCATTGAAGGTCAGCAAATAGACGCCCCATCCGCCGGCACTGATGATGACGGTGGGCAGGATATGCCTTACGGGCAAGTGGAACAACAGGGCAAAACCGATAGGCAGGGCTATGCCCAAGAGGATCTGGATGGACAGGGGGATTCGGCTGTCGAGGGGCGGAAGGGCGGTAAGCCCGATGATGGACCAAAGGGACAGAATGATCCCCGCGCCGCTGGCAAGGGAGACGGCAACAAGGAAGGCCTCCGACATCCGTGCTACCCCGCTGACCATGTCTCCGGACAATAGATCCCGAATGGAGTTGGTAATGGCGGAGCCGGGGAAGAACAGAATGATGGTGCCGATGATGATGGCGCCATAGTGATGGGTCAGCCCCAAGGTGTGGCATAAGACGGCCAGTATCGTACTTGTTCCGCAACAGCAAAAGCCTTTGATGAAATAATTGGTGTCATAGCGGCTGAGGAAGACAGAAACGAGGAAGCTGATGATGCCGATAAACACGGCACAGAGGGACGCGATTAGATTGGCAGAGAGAAACGCGCAGTAAAAAGCCGAAACCAAAGCGGCACCCAACATGCGTATGCCCAGTGGGTAGACTGGTTTAGCGGCGATCTTCTCGATTTCTTCCAATCCGCGATCGATGGACATGTCCGTGGAGGTGAAGAGCCTGGAGAAATTGTTGATGGCCGAGATGCTCCCCAGATCGATGGTCGCGCCCTGTACCCGCCTCATGGAGGTGTGTACCACGTGTTCTTCTCTCCCCGAATCGATGGAGACAATGATGCCGGTGGGGATGGCGAAGGTATCCACCCGGTGGATACCGCAAGCAAGACAGATCCTGCGAATGGTGTCTTCTACACGGTACATCTCCGCGCCGCTTCGCATCATCAACTCTCCTGCACGGAGAGCCAATTTCAATATTTTTTTCTGTAGCAAGTCTTTCATGGGGAAAGTATAGCATAAAGAAGGGGGACCTGCAAAAATACTGTTTCACATGGGGGTGAAAAGGGTAGAGATATACTGGCTTTAGTCATCCGACGAAAGATGACAAAATTTCTTGCTGAACGGGTAGGTCCCGGGGAAAGGACGCGATATGCAATTAAATATTTCTACTGATTATGCTATTCGAATCATGTTAATGCTGGTTGATAAGGAGGACCCCGTCAATGCAAGGCAAATCTCCGAAGATATGAAGGTCCCTATCAATACGTGCAAGAAAAATCTGCAACTCCTTAAAAATGCAGGACTGGTCAAGAGCAACGCCGGTGTTGCAGGCGGATATTTTTTGGGAAGGGATCCGGATAAAATAACCATTAGAGATATTGGAGAAGCCATGGGAGAAAACCTGATCCTCAACCGATGTTTGGAGCCGGATTGTTTCTGTAACCGAGATGCGGTGGAAGCGTGTACGGTGCGAAAAATTCATGCCGAGGCACAGAAGGCTTTTGATAAGGCGTTCGGGACTACGCTGCGACAATTGGCCTACTGTGAAGACGAGGGCCAATGATCACCCGCTCCTAATGACATGTATACAAGCCGCCAACCTTGACTTTTTCCATATACCACGTTATCATGGTGGTGTGAAAGAGAAAGGGTGTGATACGGTTGAAGATCTTGATAAAGGATAATAGCGGCAAAGTCGTAATGGAGCGAGAAATCACCCAGGGAGACGTTACTTTTAAATTGAGCGTCAAAGAAAACTACTTTTCTCTGATCCAAAGCAGAGAAGAGGATGACTTAGATTCTATCAGTGCATACCATTGATTGGGATACCCATAATGAAAGGCCCCCGGTTTGTATGATTTTCGGGGGTCTTTCATTTTTTGTGACCCTGTGATACACTGTGTCCACTGAAAATAGGGAGGAAATCATGAGGCTGAACAAATACATTGCTGCTGCCGGAGTCACCAGCAGGAGGAAGGCTGACCAGCTGACGATAAACGGAAATGTAAAAATAAACGGACAGGTAATGCGGGAACCGGGATACGATGTTTTGCCCGATGATCGAGTGGAAGTCAACGGTGTGCTTGTCATACCTGCCGAAAAGAAGATATATGTGATGGTCAACAAGCCAACGGGTTATATCACCACCACCAGTGATCAGAAGGACCGCCCTACGGTGATGGAACTGGTGGAAGATGTCCCTCAGCGGGTCTTTCCTGTGGGGCGGCTTGATTATAACACCACAGGCCTTCTCCTCATGACCAATGACGGGGAACTGGCCAATAAGCTGATGCATCCGGGACATCAAGTGGGGAAAACCTACCGGGCAAAAGTGGCGGGAGTTCTCTCGCCGTCGAGAGTCGCAAAGCTCAGGCGGGGAGTGGACATCGGAGGCTACATCACGTCTCCTGCCAAAGTGAATGTTGTGAAGCAAACGGAGCGGTCCGCCCTGGTGGACATTACCATCTATGAAGGGAAAAATCGTCAAGTGCGCAAAATGTTCAAGGCGGTAGGCTGCCCGGTGCAGGAACTTAAGCGGACGGCATTGGGAGAACTATACCTTGCCAGATTGGCAGAGGGCCATTACCGCAAATTGACCAGGCAAGAAATCGAGTATCTGAGGAGCTTGTGATCCCATCGCAAAAACCACACGGAGATGAAGAATCGCTCTCCATCTCCGTGTTTTATTTCCCGCAAGTTGTTGTTATTTTCTCTGTGCGGATTTAGGTGTTACGCAAATCCCCTTGCCCTTAGCAACGATCATGGGCATTTCCAGCACATCGGCAGCGGAAGGACAGATGTCCGTTCTGGCGGCGACCACCTTCTTTGCAACGAACTCCATCTTTCTCGAGGTGTTCCCCATCTCGGTGATCTCTCCATGAACCTCGATAAAATCGCCGGCATACACGGGTGCCAAAAATTCCACGTCTTCATATTTCAAGAACAGGCCTTCATCCCCATCAGCCATAATCAGCAGTTCTGTGGCCACATCGCCGAACAGGTGGACCATGTGGGCGCCGTCTACCAAATTACCGCCATAATGAACATCCTTGTATGACATGCGCAATCTCAGTGTTGAAGTTAGTTTTTTCATTGTTCATCTCCTTTGCTTTGCAAGAATACTATCTCCACTTAATTATTGCAAAAGATGTGCCAATGGTTTATCATTGGAATCAGGTGAAAACGAACCGATAATGAATCACCCCCTCGTCAGGGGTGAAACGATATTGCCGGGAGAACAGGAGGGCCATATGGGAAATCGATACGGTGAAGACCGGGTACTGGAACCGAAACAAACGCTGCCTACCTCTGCTTGGAGGCTGGATAATCGGCGCCAGATCGCAGCCCACGAAATGCGGGTGGAGCTGAAAACCCTTCATTTGGAGGGGACCAGCTTTCGCCAGATCTGCTTGGAGGCAAGGGATAACGATGACATGATCCGAAACAAGATCATGGATATCGTCATTCGCAGAGGCAAGTTGCATAACCCGGTTACCGATACGGGAGGCCTCGCCCACGGGATCGTTTCGGAAATCGGAGAAGACTACCATAACCCTCGGGGACTGCAACCGGGAGAAGAAGTGCTGTGCAATGCATCCCTTGCATCGTTTCCCTTGCATATCCGTGAAATCAAGGCGATAGACAGGGCATATAACCAAGTGGAAGTGGAGGGCCATGCTATCATGTATGGAGACCTTCCTGTGGTGAGAAAGCCTGAGGGCCTCCCTGTGGATCTTCTTCTTTACACCTTCAATGAGTCGGGGACCCTCTATGGCACGGCCGCTGCCTGCAAGGGAAAGGGAAGGTTCGTGGTGGTGGGAAACAACCTGCTGATGAACTTCCTGTACGGTCATACCATCCGAAAGATAGCGGGGGAGTCGGCGGAAATCATCTGCGTCCTGGACAAGAAAGCCAATGTGATCATCAAAGGCGGGAGGGTGGACGAGCTTGCGGAAAAAACCTTTAACGCCATCCACTATGTGAACATCCTCCATCCTCTGGATGCCCTGCGAAATTTGGGAGAAGAGGGCAGCTTCGACTTGTCCGTCAACTGCGCGGAGATCCCGGGAGCGGAAAGCCTCAGCATCTTATCGGCAAGATATGGCGGAACGGTGGTCTTTACCAATCTGATCAACAACTACAACATCGCCTTGTATATCACTGAGGCCATTTCCCGCTCTTTGGATATACGGTTTGCTGAAGGGTATTTGGCAGAGTACGATGAGTTCGACATTGAGATCGTAAGGGATCTGGCTCCCTATTTTGCCGGCACAAGAATTGCCACGATCCAGGCGGAGCGCAGTACCCCCAAAGAATTGAAGAACCTCAATGCTCATCAAGGTCTGGCCGAGGATTTCATCTGGGCCAGCGCGGCCATGGGGTCGGTAGTGGAAGAGATTCGCAGTGTGGCCAAATACGACTGCAACGTGCTGATCACCGGGGAGACGGGGGTCGGCAAGGACAAGGTGGCCAATATGATCGTCAAGAACAGCAGCCGTAACATGTACCCCTACATCAAGATCAACTGTGCATCCATCTCCCCCAATCTAATGGAATCGGAGTTTTTCGGCTATGAGCCGGGATCCTTCACCGGGGCCAAGAACACCGGAAAGAAGGGATATTTCGAAGCGGCGGATAACGGCATCGTATTTCTGGATGAGGTGGGAGAGCTTCCCCTGGACATCCAGGCCAAGCTCCTTCGAGTCATCCAAGATGGTGAGTTTCTGCGGGTGGGCGGGACCAGGCCCATCAAGACCAACGTAAGGATATTGTCTGCCACCAACAGAAATCTGGAGCAACGAGTGGAAAGCAAGGAGTTTCGAAGAGACCTTTACTACAGACTGAATGTCTTTCCCATCAAGGTTCCGCCCCTTCGAGAGAGGCGGGAAGATATCGGCCCTTTGATTTGTCACTTTATCAAAAAGTACAGCGATAAATTCGGTGTGGAAAAGGGCATTGAAGAGGATGCTGTTGAGCATCTGATGCAGGGTGACTGGCCGGGGAATATCCGGGAGCTGGAAAACGTGGTCCAGCGGTTGCTCATCGGAGCCAAAGGAGAAAATGTGACCCTCCTGGATGTGATGCGAGAACTCCACGGGGAAATCTTTGAGGGACAAGTTCCGGCGACCATAGGAGAACCGGCGGGAAGTAAGGATCAGGTGGACCTGGACAAGCTGGTAGGCGATTTTGAACGGCAGATCATCAAACATGCTCTGGAGAAACACGGCTCCACCAGAAAGGCGGCCAAGGCCATCGGCATCAGTCAGACCCAATTGGTGCGGAAGAAGAAGAAATACCGGATCTGATGATGAACCTATATGTGTTCACGCTTTATTTCGGATGAACATATATAGGTTCGATTTATTGGCGGCCGGTTCCCGAAACTGCAGAAAAGATGTGATTCTTCCACCTGCCTCCCCGCAAAACCGGATGGCACGCAAATTGCAATTAATTGAGCAGAGATAAGATGATTGCAAGTAAGTGCAATATGAACGATCACAGTATGTAATAATTAGGAGGAAAAAATTATGCAGAAAAAAGGATCCCCATACGGAACACACAGAGTCATTTCTCCCAAGGGCGTACTGCCCCAGCCGGCAGATGTTTTAGACAACAACATGAATGAGATCTATGACAATGAAGTGCTCATCGATGTAAAGACCTTGAACGTTGACTCCGCTTCTTTTACGGAAATTGAAAGAAGAGCAGGAGAGGATATAGAAGAAATCAAAAAAATCATGATGGGCATCGTGGAAAAAGCAGGGAAGCACAAGAATCCTTGGACCGGATCCGGCGGAATGCTCATCGGTACGGTTAAAGAAATCGGAGAGAATTACGTTGGGGATCTGGCTGTGGGCGACAAGATCGCAACCCTGGTTTCCCTCTCCCTGACGCCCCTGGTCATTGAGGAGATCCTGGAGGTAAGGCCGGACATCGATCAGGTAGACATCAAGGGTCAGGCGATCCTGTTCCAGAGCGGTATCTACGCCAAGCTGCCCGATGACATGGAAGAAGGATTGGCCCTTTCCGCATTGGATGTAGCCGGCGCACCGGCTCAGACCAGAAAGCTGGTCAAGGAAGGCGATACAGTAGTCGTTATCGGCGGCGGCGGAAAATCCGGAATGCTCTGCCTGTACGAAGCAAAGAAGCAGGCGGGACCAAACGGGAAGGTCATCTGTGTGGCCCACTCTCAGAGATCTCTGGATCGTGCCAACAGTTTGGGCATTGCCGATGTGTGCTTCTCCTTTGATGCCACCGATGCAGTGGGGATGTATGAAAAAGTCATGGAAGTCACAGACGGGGAGCTGGCGGACGTGGTCATCAATGTGGTGAACATCGAAAACACGGAAATGAGTTCCATCCTGTCCTGTAAAGATGACGGAACGGTGTACTTCTTCTCCATGGCTACCAGCTTTACCAAGGCGGCTCTGGGAGCAGAAGGGGTAGGCAAGGACGTGACCATGATCGTGGGCAATGGATACTGCAAAGGACATGCTGATGTGACCCTGGAAATCCTCCGAGAAAGCAAAGTAATAAGAGATATGTTCCAGAAAATGTATGCATAATCTGCCCGGATAGGCGATTATGAGAAAAGGAGTAAAGGAAAAATGGCTATCAGAAATTGGAAAGATGTTCCCCTTTGGAAGGATGTCACCGATGAGCAGTGGAATGACTGGCGTTGGCAGATCGGCAACCGTCTGACTACGGTGGAAGCCATCGGGTCGGTGATCAACTTGACCGATAAGGAAAGAGAAGATATCACAAAAGTAATGGACGGCTTTCGAGTAGGGATCACTCCCTACTACGCCTCCCTCATGGATCCGGATGATCCCAGATGTCCCGTGAGGATGCAGGCGGTCCCCACACTGGCGGAGACCCACAGAGGCGAAGCGGATATGCTGGACCCCCTTCATGAAGATGAGGACTCTCCCGCACCGGGCCTTACCCACAGATACCCCGACAGGGTACTCTTCCTCATCACCGATCAGTGCTCCATGTACTGCAGGCACTGTACCAGGAGAAGACTGGCCGGCGAGACGGACGGGATCAGGACCAGAGAAGACATCGATGCATGTATCGAATATATCAAGAGGACGCCGGAAGTACGGGATGTGCTCCTTTCCGGCGGTGACTGTCTGTGCGTAGAAGATGATACCTTGGAGTACATCATCAGTGAGCTGAGAAAGATCGATCACGTGGAGATCGTCCGACTGGGATCCAGGACCCCTGTGGTCATGCCCCAGAGGATCACCGACAAACTCTGTGACATGCTGAAAAAATACCACCCCATTTGGCTAAACACCCACTTTAACCACTCCAAGGAAATCACCCCGGAAGCAGCGGAAGCATGTAGGAAATTGGCCGATGCCGGAATCCCTCTGGGGAACCAGTCGGTTCTTCTCAGAGGCGTCAACGACTGTCCCCATATCATGCGGGATCTGGTCCACAAGCTGGTGAAGAACAGGGTAAGACCTTACTACATCTACCAGTGCGACCTGTCTCTGGGAATAGAACACTTCCGTACCAAGGTGGCCAAGGGTATCGAGATCATCGAAGGTTTGAGAGGACATACCTCCGGATACGCAGTGCCCACCTTTGTGGTAGACGCACCGGGTGGTGGCGGAAAGACGCCGGTCATGCCTCAGTACGTCATTTCACAGGGACCGGACAAGGTGGTTCTGCGAAACTACGAGGGTGTCATCACCACATACTCCGAGCCTGAGCACATGGAAGATGTGGAATGCAAATGTGATTACTGCACCGGCAAGAAGGAATACCACTACGAGGGGGTTGCGGGACTCCTGGCCGGAGAGAGAATGTCCATGGAGCCTACGGGCCTGATGCGACATCAGCGAAACGAGAAATAAGAACGGAAATACATATGGGACTGATGACCGATCTGAAAGAAAAATACGATACAGTCTCCATCGTAGGGATGGCCAAGAACGCAGGAAAGACGACGACATTAAACTATCTCATCGAAGAGGCCATGGACGAGGGCATCGTTTTAGGTGTCACTTCTACGGGAAGAGACGGAGAAAATACGGATTTGGTCACGGGAACAGACAAGCCGAAAGTATACCTGGAGACGGGGACCATCGTTTCCGTCCCCAGGATGCTTTATGACTTGGCGGAAAGCGGCCTGGAGATCCTGCGAATGACCGACTTTCGCACCCCCATGGGAGAGATCCTCCTGTGCCGGGTGGCGGAAAGCGGATACGTGCAGATCGCAGGACCGCTGGCCACCGCCGAGACAAAGGAAATGTGCCGGGAAATGGAAGAGTTGGGTGCTGAGTTTATTCTCATCGATGGAGCAATAGATCGTAAATCCATCGCTGCGCCGGATACCTCCGATGCCATCATCATTGCCACCGGGGCGGTCCTTTCCAGGAGCATGAACCGGGTGGTGGCGCAGACCGCACACATCGTCAATTTATACAGCTTACCTGTTTTCACAGAAAAAGAGGCCTTGAGGGAGATTCATGCGCGGAAAGAGGATGACCCCATCCTTGTGATATCCTCTCAATGGGTAGAGGCCCTTGATCTGAAGACGGGACTCAGCTGTGGCAGATTTCTGGATGAGGCCATAGGGGAAGACACGAAATATGTGTATCTTCCCGGGGCCTTCACCAAAAGTGTGATCCAGGATATTACCCCCAAGAAGCTAAAAAACATTCAATTTATCGTAAAAGATCCGACGAAAATCTTTATAGACGATACATCATGGCAGCGGCTGGTGAAAAAAGGGCTGAGGGTCGGCGTGCTGCAGAACATTGCAGTGGCGGCGATCACGGTCAATCCCTTTGCGCCAGGAGGCTATGCCTTCGACCACAAAGTGCTGCGGGATGCGGTGCAACAGGCGATCCCGGACATACCGGTGATCGATGTGAGACTGTAGGAGGATTTCATGAGCAGAAGGCTGGCAAATGTAAAAACAAGAAGAGAGGCAGGACTGGACTATGTCATTTCTCAGCTTCATTTAGGGACGCCTTTTGGAAAACTGGCCTTGAAGGAGCAGAAACCCTTCTTCCCCGGGGAAGAAGATCAGCTGCGGGAAGAGTTTCAGCGGATAGATTGGATGCTGGACCTGATCACCGGTGAAGAGGAACTTCACCAGGACATCTACGCCAAGGTCTTCCACGATATGAAGGATATCTCTCACACCATCACCAGGAGCAAGGACAATGTCCTGTCGGTGGTGGAACTCTTTGAACTGAAGATGCTCCTGCTGGGAATGACCCAGCTGGTGGATTTGCTAAAGAAGGCCAAGGCCCACATTCCCGAAGAGTTCGTTCCCGGGGATGTAACTTGCCTCTTGGACCGGTTGGACCCCAGAAAGGATCGATTGGGTACCTTCTATATCTACGAGGAATTCTCGAAAAAATTGGCTGACCTGAGAGGAGAAAAAAGGCAACTGGAAATCTCCCTTCGGAAAGTGCAGAAAGCATTGCGAGAAGAGATCAAGTCCGCCTACGGGGTGACCCTCACCCCCAAGTTCGACACTACCGTTTCCAAAAGCGACATGGAGGAAGTCCAAAAGCTCAGTGAAATATCACAGCTGGAGATTACCGACCAGGACTATATGTCCATCACCTTTTCTCTGGCCGCCAGCAGTCACACCGATGAAATTCGTCGGCAAACGGACAAGATCAATGAAGCCCTTGAAGCCGAAGAGGAACGGATCCGAGAGGAGCTCTCCCGGGAAGTCTGGAAGAATCACCGCCTGCTCCTGGGAAATTGCAGGAGGATCGGAAAACTGGACCTGACCTTGGCCAAGGCGGTCTACAGCCACAAAAATCAATGCACACAGCCGGAGATTTCCGAGGATTACCGAATTGAGATAAGGGAAGGGCGCCACCTATATGTGGAGGACCTTCTCCTGGCAAAAGAAAAATCATACATCCCCATCAGCGTCACCCTGGAGCCGGGAGTCAGCTGCATCACGGGAGCCAATATGGGTGGCAAGACCGTGACGCTGAAACTGGTGGGACTCATTGCCGTCATGGCTCAATACGGATACTTCGTTCCGGCACAGCATGCAAAGATAGGGCTGTCTTCCTATATGCAGATGCTCATCGGAGACAGTCAATCCCTGGAGCGGGGGCTCTCCAGCTTCGGAAGCGAGATGGAGGAGTTGAAGGAGATCTTGGACCGGAGCAAGGACAGATCCCTGATCCTCATCGATGAAATCGCCAGCGGAACCAATCCGGCGGAAGGCCTGGCATTGACCAGGAGTCTGGTGGAATATCTGAAGGACAAGAACTATATCACCTTGATCACCACTCATTTCGATATCCACACCGCCGGGACTTCCGTGGAAAATATGCAGGTGGTGGGTCTGGCCAATGCGGACTTCGAAAAACTCAACAAGGAAATCAGGTACGCGGACCGAAAGAGCCGCATCGATATCATCGGAAAATATATGGACTACCGTCTCACCAAGGTAAAAGGACAAGGGGAAATCCCTAAAGATGCACTGAACATCGCCAAGATGTTGGGAATCGGCGATGAGATCATAGAAAAAGCGAAGGAATATTTGAAGGAAAACAAGTAGTAAAGGAGATTAGGATGAAAAGTAAATTGAATCTCGATCCAAAGGTAATCGAAAGCGCCAGGTCCTCTGCGGGGAGGATCGCAAAGGAGATGCAGAGCTTCATCGAAAGGCACACCACGGTGAGCACGGAACGAACGGTTCTGCGACTTCTCGGTGTGGACGGAGTGGACGATGTGGAAACACCTCTTCCCAATGTTTTGGTGGACCAGCTGAAGGATGCGGGGGGTCTTCCCAGGGGGGCGGCTTACTGGATGGGCAATGCCATGATCCAGACCGGACTTTCTCCCCAGGAAATCGCAGAGAAGGCTTCCGCCGGAGAATTGAAGATCACAGAGTTACCTACGGCCTCTTCTAAAGAAGCGGAAGAAAAGTTGATGCCCACTATCGAAAAAACTTTGGCGGGCATCAGAGAACAGACGGCCAAGCGGGATGAGTATATCAACACCATCGGCGAGGGACGGCGACCCTACCTCTACGTCATCGTTGCCACAGGAAACATCTACGAAGATGTGGTCCAGGCAGAGGCGGCAGCCCGCCAAGGGGCGGATATCATTGCGGTCATCCGTACCACAGCCCAAAGCCTTTTGGACTACGTGCCCTACGGCCCTACCACAGAAGGCTTCGGCGGAACTTATGCCACTCAGGAAAACTTCCGGATCATGCGTAAAGCGTTGGATAAGGTGGGGGAAGAGAACGGCAAGTACGTAAGGCTTTGTAACTACTCCTCCGGCATGTGCATGGCGGAGATCGCTGCCATGGGTGCCATGGAAAGATTGGACGTGCTACTCAACGACGCCCTCTACGGCATCCTCTTCCGAGACATCAACATGCAGAGGACACTCATCGACCAGTTCTTCTCCAGGGTCATCATCGGCTACAGCGGCATCATCTTCAACTCCGGGGAAGACAACTACTTGACTACCGACGATGCCTTTGATTCGGCATACACGGTCACCGCTTCCCAGTTCATCAACGAACAGTTTGCTGTGCTGGCAAACATCAAGGAAGAGCAGATGGGGCTGGGGCACGCCTTTGAAATGGATCCGGATATCGAAAACGGCTTCCTCTACGAGTTGGCCCAGGCCATCATGGCAAGGGAGATCTTCCCCAAGGCACCTCTCAAGTACATGCCTCCCACCAAGTTCATGACGGGGAACATCTTTAAGGGACATATCCAGGACGCACTTTTCAACTTGATTGCCGTGTGGTCGGGACAATCCCTACAGCTGCTGGGCATGCCCACGGAGGCCATTCATACGCCTCACATGCAGGACAGGTACTTGTCCATTGAAAATGCGTCATACATCTTCAACAACGCTCGGGACCTGGGGGAAGAAGTCCTATACAAGGAAAACGGCATCATGCAGAAGCGGGCGCAAGAAGTCTTGAAGGATGCGGAACAGCTCCTCCTACAGATCGAAAAAGACGGCCTGTTTACCACCATCGAGCAGGGTAAATTCGGCGGGGTCAAGAGACCCAGAGATGGAGGCAAAGGTCTGGACGGCGTCTGCATGAAGGACGATCAATACATCAATCCGTTTATTCCATTGATGATGGGAGGTGCAAAATAATGAGTCTGAACAATGTAGCAACTTCTCAAGTTGATTTAACCAAGGTGAAGCCCTACGGGGACACCATGAACGATGGCATGACAGAGCTTGCCTTTACTCTGCCTGTCCCTTACGGGGAAGAGGCCTCAGAGGCGGCAAAGATACTGGCAAAGAAAATGGGCTTCGATGAGCCCCAAGTGGTCTATTCCAAGGACATGGGGGGCGGATACACCTTCTTCATCGTCTACGGGAAATGCCAGCATACTGTGGACTACACTTCCATCAAGGTCACCAAGGTGGAAGTGGATGTGATGGACCGGATCGAATGTGCCCAGTACATCAAGGACAACATCAAGCGTGAAGTGGTCATGGTGGGGGCATCCACCGGGAGTGATGCCCATACGGTGGGGATCGATGCTATCATGAACATGAAGGGCTTCCACGGCCACTTCGGTTTGGAGCGGTTTGAAGGGATCGAAGCCATCAACATGGGAAGCCAGGTACCCAACGAGGAACTTATCGCCAAGGCCAAGGAAGTGGATGCCGATGCCATCCTGATTTCTCAGACGGTCACTCAAAAGGACATTCACATCCAGAATTTGACCAACATGGTAGAGCTGATGGAGGCCGAAGGGCTGAGAGATAAAGTCATCCTTGTCTGCGGTGGCCCCAGGATTTCCCATGAGCTGGCACAGGAACTGGGATATGACGCCGGCTTCGGCGCCCACACCTATGCAGAGGATGTGGCATCCTTCGTACTGACGGAAATCGTCAAGCGGGGAAGAGCGTAAACAAGAAACACACAACTTTTTTCCTTTCTCCTAACGAGGGGGTCCGGTAGCCGGATCCCCTCATTTGCAGCCATATCTTCCCGGTAAAGAAAAAGGATGGATTTTTTTTCTTTTATTTTTTTGGGTTTATGGTGTATGATAAAAGAAGGAAAAGAGAGGGAGCGTGTGAAGGTAGATAAAATACCCTTTTTGAAATCCAAGCTTTTGGTGCCGGACGCGCCCATGAGAAGCTTGTTCACCCAGAGGATTCGAGATCTGAAGATTGAAGAGGGTCGTCTGGTGGTTTTGGTGGCACCTGCCGGTTTCGGTAAGACTACGGCGGTGTTACTGGCCTTGTCCCAACGGAGGGATAGGGTCCGATGGTACAGGATGGAACGGGAGGATGGGTTCCTTCCTGTCTTTTACCGTCACCTTTTGGAAACATTGTTTGCAGATCAGGAGGCTGTTTTGGAAGAGAGCCTCCACATGCTCAACAGTATCGGAGACCTGGAAGAAGACTATGCATTGCTCAATGCCCAGATTTGCCAGGACATGTCAGCCTATCCCCCGGAGAAAGGGGGGAGGCTGTTTCTTGTATTGGATGACTTTCATAATGTCCTTGACAACCCGGCCATCGGGGAATCCATACGATATTTTACTACCAACATGCCCGATTGGGTATCCATGATCGTTACCTCCAGAGCAGATCCGGGCATTGTCACCGGCAAAATGCTCCTGGATGACAGGATCAAACAGATCCACAAGGGGTCGCTATTGTTTACAAGGGAAGAGATCAAGGAGCTGGTGGGGGAATCCTACCGGATGCAACTTTCCGAAAAGCAGATGGACTATCTGTTTTCTCGCTCAGAGGGCTGGATTGCCGGGATCTATATGATCTGCCATGGGATGGATGTCACCCGGGAAGGAGAAGAAGGCCGGTCCTTGAGAAAACAGGAGAATGTCTTTGCCCTGTTTCTCGATGAGTTCCTGCAGAAATTAGACGAGGAAAAGAGAGGCACCTTGATCCACCTATCCGTATTGGAGGATTTCTCCAAAGAGGACTTGGGAGCACTGACTGATCTTGCCGATCCGGACGGCTTCATGGAATGGCTGGAAACCAGTAACTTATATATTGAGAAAATCGTAGGAACACCGACCAAATACCGATTTCATGCTCTTTTTCGAGAAGCCTTGGAGAGACATTTCCGGGAGACGGTTTCTCTTTCGGAACAAAAAAATCATTACATCAAGTTGTCGGATTACTACAGGGATACTGATCTGCAGGAGTCCATCCGCTTTGCCCTTTTAGCAGGGAGGGAAGATCAGGCCCTCCGCTTGGCGGCGGAAAGTTGTAGACAAGATTTTCTGGATGGCACACCGGAGAACTCTCTTTGCTTGGTCAACGCATTTTCACGGGAGCAAGCGTATAAGGAACCGTGCCTCCTTCTGTTCAGGGGGATGAAATACATCAATACGGACCGGGAAGAAAGCTGGGTGTGCCTTCTTCAGGCCATGGAGGAGTTTCGAAAGCGGAAGCAGTATTCCTTCCTGATGAATACCTTCGGGATGGTCATGGTCATTGCTTTTCAAACCAATGATTTCCAAAACCTGGCGGAAGCACGAAAGAGGATCCCCATGGTGTCAGGCTTCCTCACCGGCGGTGCGGTGCGGACAAAGTTGATCATCAGCCTATTTATTTCCCTAACGGGACAGGATAAGCTGTCGGCGGCAGCATTTTTTCGCCGGATGCTGGATAAGAAGAGGATCGGTGAGGACCTGTGGCAGTTCAGTTATTTGATGATTCGGGGCGTCCATTGCTACCGAAGGGGCCAATTGCGGGAGGCCGTGGTCACCATGCAGCAGATCCTGGAGCATCCCGTGGGGCGTTCCAACGATCAATGGAGAATCATTGCCCTGGCATCCTGTTGCAACACGGCATTTCTTACGGGAGATCCGGACCTGATGGAACAGTTTATCAACGATTTCCTCCTCCTGGGAGAAAAGTACAAC
>JBMNVE010000028.1:0-21934 GCA_050946655.1 Anaerovoracaceae bacterium | reverse complement strand
TCTCCTTTGGGTTTTGTGTGGTAACGGAATTCGATCGGGCTTTAGACCAGTATGCTCTTTTTTTCAAATTTTAAAAGTTGGAGCAGTGAGTTTCTTTCTCGCCACCCCAACATTTATTATAGAGCCGGTTTTTTTGTGGGCCCCTTTGGGGTATCGTAGAGAATGCTGGCATGGATCCCCTCCCGGTCGGTGGTCACAATGGCATAGGACCCTTGCCCTCCGCTCCTGGGAAGGGAGAGACTGCCGGGGTTGAGAAGGGTGATCCCATCCATCTCATTGAGATAGGGTACATGGGTATGCCCAAAGAAAGCACCCTTACAGTCCTCTTCCTTGCAGGCAGCAATCAGGTCTTCCACTCCCCTTTTCACATGGTCTCTATGCCCATGTGTCAGGAGGATCTTGCCGCATTCCACATAGAGGAACTCGTGCTCCCTGTCCACCGATCCGTCCATATTGCCACGGATGCAGAAACAATCCACACCAAGCTCCCGAGCCAGCTCCTGGCCGTCCCGCTTATAGTCCCCCAGATGGACCAGGACATCGATGTCCTTCAGTCTCCTGTATATTTCGGCTGCTCTTTCTATTTTTCCATGGGTGTCGCTGATGACTAAAAACCTCATAACTCCTCGACCAATTCTATTCCTTCCAGAGCCGCCAACTCTTCCATCACCTTCTTATCGTTCATATTTTTAGGCAGCTTCAGACTCATCATTACCGTGATACCCTCCGGTGCCAAAGGGCTGGGTTGCAGATCCCCCGACTCTACCACGAGGATCTCCATCTCTTTAAGCCTTCTTTGAAAGGCTTTATAGTTTTCTCGGTGATCCATCTCCACATAGAGATTGAGCACATTGGAATGTTTCATGAAAAAGTATTCGATCTTGGGAAGAAGGGCAAGGCTGATAAAGATAAGCACCGCACCGATGACGGCACCCTCATAGAATCCGATGCCGATGGCAAGGCCCAAGCATGCCGATGCCCAAAGTCCGGCTGCCGTGGTCAGGCCCCGGATCCGGTTCCTGCTGGTCACCAAAATAGTTCCTACCCCGAGAAAGCCTACACCGGTAATTACCTGCGCACCCATGCGTGCCGGGTCCGATCCCACATCCCAGGTCTGGGTGATGTATTGATTGGTGAGCATAGCAAGAGCCGCTCCCACACAGACCAGAACGTGGGTGCGAAAGCCGGCAGTATGCTTGTTGATCCCTCTTTCCAGACCGATAACACCGCCAATAACCAGAGCCAATAAAAGGCGTAGGGCAATGGAGAATGTGGTCAGATCATAAAAGTAATCCGGTAGTTGAAACATATGTCTACCCTTCTCTTTCTTCAGAGATAGAATACAATGCCGATAAAGTGGCACACTGTCCCCAGCAGAATAAATACATGGAACAGTTCATGAAAACCGAATTTTTCGGAAAAATTCGGTTTCTTGATGATATAGAACACTGCACCCACCGTATAGGCGATCCCACCTGCAATGAGGTATTGGAGAAAGGTTCGCGGCAATGCGATAAGTGCTTTAAAATCGAATACAATAGCCCACCCCATGACGATGTAGATCAAGGTATATAGCCATCTGGGCGCTTTCATGCGAAAAACCTTCAATATGATGCCCCCTGCAGCCAGGATCCACATGATGGATAAAAATATGTAACTTTTAGGTGCCTCAACACCGTTGTACAAAATAGGCGTATACGTCCCTGCAATGAGAACGAAGATCATGGCGTGATCCAGTTTTCGCAGCTTTTTAATATGTTCCTTGGATCCATTGGAATAGTGATAAACGGAACTGCAGGTATAAAGAGCGATCATGGACAAGCCGAAGACAAAGAAACTCAGCCACCTTCCCGCACCCTCCCCCATCTGGGTCACTGCCATGTAGCTCGTACCTACAGCCGCCAGGAGGATACCGATAAAATGGGTCTGAAAGCTCCATTCATCCCGTGCTTTACTGATCAATCTTTTTTTCCTTCCTGTCCCGTAGTCCCTCTCCTGCTGGTATCCACATTGAGGAAAACAGAAGCCGCCGTTGCCAAAAGCTTTCCCGTCCTCGCATTTGTCGCCTCCGCTGTAAACTGGGAGATCCTCTTCCCCGTTGCGATGGCCTTGGCCGTCACCAAAATCTCATCCCCCATGGCCGCCGGGCGGATGTACTTCACATCTAGGCTTACCGTGGGAGCAAAGTCCGTACCGGCAAAAAATCTTGCCAAAGCCGCAATTACAATATCGAACATGATGCATACCGTGCCGCCGTGAAAGCCGCCGACCCGGTTTGCCTGCCAGGGAAGAACGGGGAATTTCATCGTGATGGTCCTGTCTTCGTAGGAGCAAGCCACGTATTGGGACTGCATCATTCCGTTGACCGTTTCCGCCTGATGAACATTGTTCTCCACCATGGTTTTTTCCATGTGGGCTTCCAATTGCTTTTGCTTATCCATGGATTCCACCTTTACAGCAAGTCATGTTGGCAGTACAACTTGATGCCTGCTTCCTTCAATACTTCGCCGGCTTCCTTGGGTTTTGCCACTTTGATCACGATTACCGCGTGGCCTTCCCTGGAGCGAATGATGGAATATACATAGTCCACACCGATCCCCTTACTGCTGATGACCTCCAGCACACTGTGAAGTCCTCCAGGAATATCTTTCATCTCTACAGCAAGTACTTCCGTGATGCTTGCCGTAAAGCCGTTTTCGTTGAGGATCTTGGTAGCCTTTTCCGGATCGTCTACAATGCACCTGAGGATGCCGAAGTCCACCGTATCGGCAATACACAGCGCCTTCATATCCACACCGTTGTCCGCAAGTACCTTGGTGAAATTGGAAAGTCTTCCCGTGGAGTTTTCCACAAATACTGAAATCTGTTTGATATACATTGTTTACCTCCTTACACTCGAATGGAAAGATGTCTTCGATCTTCCACCCGCACTGCCTTGCCTTCGCTTCTGGGAAGAGATCCTGCGTTGAGGAATCGCACCTTACATCCGATCCCAAGCATGGATCTTAGATCGTGGTCCATTCTCTTCCTGAGGTTTTCAATAAACCCTATATTGTCGATTGCTATGCCTTCCCGCAATTCCACGTGCACTTCAAAGGTATCCGAATTGCCCACTCTGTCCACAATGATCTTGTAGTTCAGGGTCAATTCCTCGAATCCGCCGATGACCGCCTCGATTTGAGACGGGAATACATTGACCCCTCTGATGATCAACATATCATCGGAACGACCCAATACTTTGCTCATGCGGACGGTTGTTCTTCCGCATCCGCAATTTTCTCGCATGAGATAGCATATATCTCTGGTTCTGTACCGGATCAAGGGGATCCCTTCCTTACCGATGGTGGTGAACACCAATTCCCCCTTCTCTCCGTCACCCAAGGTCTTTTCCGTTTTGGGGTCGATAATTTCGGGGATAAAGTAATCTTCCTGGATATGCATGCCGTTGTTTTCCCCACAGCTGCAAGAAACCCCGGGCCCCATCACCTCGGAAAGGCCATAGATATCATAGGCCTTGATGCCCAGTCCCTTTTCGATCTCCTGGCGCATCTCTTCTGTCCAAGGCTCCGCACCGAAAATGCCTGCTTTCAGATGTAGATCTTCCGGTCTCACCCCTTCATTTTCCATGGTTTCTGCGATGGTCAATGCATAGGACGGTGTGCAACATAGTATTGTGCTGCGAAAATCCTTCATCAAGTAGATCTGTTTCATGGTATTTCCGCTGCTCATGGGGATCACCGAAGCCCCCAGATACTCCGCACCGGCATGAGCCCCCAGGCCACCGGTAAACAGGCCGTATCCATAAGCCACCTGGACCACGGAGGTCTTGCCGCCTCCTGCCATAGCTAGGGCCCTGGCGACACATTCAGCCCAGGATTCCAAATCGTTTCTGGTGTATCCCACTACTGTGGGCTTTCCCGTTGTCCCACTGGATGCATGGATCCTGACAATCTCACTTAAGGGTGAGCTGAACATGCCGTAGGGATAATTGTCCCGCAGATCTGCCTTGGTGCAAAAGGGAAGATGCTTCAAGTCCTCCAAGGACTGTATGTCTCCCGGGCGTATCCCTTCCTCCTGCATGCGATTCCTATATCCGTCTACATTTTGATAGATCCTCTTTACCGTACTCTGCAATTTATGTAACTGAAGCCGATCCATCGTTTCCCGATCAGCACACTCCATTGCTCTATTCCAAATCATCTCCTATTCCCTTTCTATTTTTCCTCTCGCAGGTCGTGGACCCTCTTGCCCTTGCCCTCAAACCGGGGCAGCGACCCCGAAGATACCAGGCTCACCTTTGCATCGATGTTCAAAGTGGTCCTCAAATCATGGTTGATCCGTCTACGCAATTCATCCAGGCGTCTAAAGTCATCCAGATAACTGGCATCCTTCAGCTCAACCTTGACTTCTATGCGGTCCATATAGTTTTCTCTGGTGACTACGATCTCATAGAAAGGTTCTATTTCTTTAACGGACATGACGACTTCTTCGATCTGAGATGGATAGACGTTGACCCCGCGGATCACCAGCATATCGTCACTTCTTCCCTGGACCTTGGCCATACGCATGGATGTGCGGCCGCAACCACATGGGCCGTCATCCAGCCAGGTAATATCTCTGGTCCTGTACCTGAGCACCGGGAAGGCCTCTCTGGTAAGAGATGTGACCACCAGTTCCCCTTTCTCTCCCATGGAAAGGGTCTCCAATGTATCCGGGTCGATGATCTCCGAGAAAAAATGGTCCTCGGCGATGTGCATCCCTCTTTGCTTGTAACATTCCCCTGAGTAACCGGGCCCGCCAATCTCTGAAAGACCGTAGTTCTCCGTAGCCACGATCCCAAGTTGTTTCTCGATCTTTTTTCTCATGGCTTCCGTATGACCTTCTCCACCGAAGAGTGCCAGCCTCAGTTTGATCTTGTTCTTGTCGATGTTTCTCTTTTCGATTTCTTCTGCCATATACAGGCCGTAGGAAGGTGTGGATATGAGAATGGTGGACTCAAAATCCTGCATGAGCATCAACTGGCGCTCTGTATTCCCGCTGGAAAGAGGGACAACCGTTACGCCCAGGTTCTCCATGCCGTAGTGAAGGCCGAAGCCTCCTGTGAACAAACCGTATCCAAAGGCGATCTGGGCCACATCGTGAGGCGTTCCTCCGGCAGCACAGATCATCCTGGTCACCACTTCTGTCCAAATGTCCAGGTCCTTCTTGGTATATCCCACGATTTTGGGTTTTCCCGTAGTCCCTGAAGATCCGTGGATCCTGACCACATCCTTCTTAGGTACGGCAAACATGCCAAAGGGATAATTGTCCCTCAGATCCTGGGCTGTAGTATAAGGAATCTCCTTGACGTCTGCAAGACTCTTGATGTGAGAGGGCTTCAAGCCGATCTCATCGAATTTATTCTTGTAGAGAGGTACTTTTTCATAACAGGTCCTGACCGTATCCTGCAACCTATGGAGCTGTAACTCTTTCAGTTCCGTCCTGTCCATACACTCCGCTTCTTTGTTCCAAATGATGTGTTCCATTTTTTCTCTCCAATTTATCCGCCATTTACAAGTTGACACCATTTTATAGCAAATTCGCCAAAACATCAATCTTATTTAGGTTCATTTAAACATGACGCCCTGAAAATAGATCGTGCAAGCCGGAAGGCTTGCACGTGCTTGCACATTTGAAATTCTTATATGCCAAACTGCTTTACTCTATAGGTCCTGGCAAAGGGTACCAGGTAAGAACCCATATAGACCGGGTTTTCCGAAAGAGACGTTGCCCTGATGGGTGTTTTTTCGTATCCGTAGAATTTTTTGTTGCATCGTAATCTCTCTACACCCAGGTCCACTGCCTGCCTCAGAACATCTACCGGTTCCCCCCCAATGAGTATCTCATCAGGGCTGACCGCGAGAAGAATGGATTCCAAGCCTTTAAAGAGATACTCTGTATAGATCTCCAGTGCCTTCTGGGAAGATTCGCCGTATTCTTTTTGATATCGTTCAAAAGCATCTTTTGAGGCATATAGTTCCCAGCATCCTTTTCGCCCACATTTGCATTGCAGCCCGTCAGGATCCACATTTACATGGCCAAACTCCCCGGCTCTACCATTATTGCTTCTGTATATCTCATGATTGATCCAGACTGCTGCTCCGATACCTTCCGCCACCGAGACATAGACAACATTTTGGCCCGGATCTACATCCCCGGCAAATTGCTCTGCCAGCAACCCTGCAATCGCTTCGTTTTCAATGTATAGTTTCATCCCCAATTTTTTTTCAAAGTCTTTCAAGCTAAAATCTCTGACGCCAATATTCGGTGCGTATTCCACATACAGTTCCTCGTGATCCACTACCCCGGGGAATACCATTCCCACCCCTCTTACATGCTTCCGAGAGATCTTTTCTTGATCCAGCATCCTCTCCATCATGTTATCCAGCTGATCCAAGATCCCGGGAAAGGGTTCCCCGATGCCATAAGGAACATTCCGCCGAGCCAACTCTTCCCCGATTAGGTTCACTAAAGTCAATGTCACTCTATGAGGGGCAAGGACCACGCCGAAAAAATATCCTGCTGTCTTGGCAATTTCCACCATGACCGGCCTTCTCCCTCCGATAGAGGCCCCGTAGCCTGCTTCTTTCACCAGACCTTCTTGCATGAGCTGCGCTACATAGGTGTTCACTGTAGTGTGACTCAGCTTCAATGTGCTGGAGATATCGTATTTTGTGGCAACACCTTTTTCTCTGATGGAATTTAAAATCAGCATCCGGTTGATCTTTGCGATCTCCCTTTGTGTCATCTTCTGACGGACCATTTCACTCCTTCCCGGTGCTCAATCCAAAAGCCTCTTTCCCTCTGTATAGTTGAACACCGGCCCTTCCAAGCATACATAAACTTCATTTATTTTGCAGTGCCCACACTTCCCTACAGAACAGGACATTTTTCTCTCGAAAGAAACCCAAAGTTTATCTTCTGCTACTCCGTTTGCGATACACTCTTTCGCCGTCGCATCGATCATCTTGGGGGGACCCACAACAATTACATTATAGTCCTGAAATTTTGAAAACGGAACATCTTTTACATATTCAGTGACAAACCCCTTTTGAAAATACCCATTCTCCTCTTCATCCAAAGTATAGATCGTCTTGAATTTACTCTTGAACTCCTCCAGGTCTTGTTGGAAAAGAACACTTTTCCTGTCCTTAAAGCCGGCAATCAGGGTCAAAGAACATAGCTCATCCATATGATCCGAAAAATACTGCAAGGTGCTACGCACAGCACAAATTCCCGTTCCTCCGGCAATCACTACGAGATCCTTCCCTTTGAACTCCTCCAAGGGGAAAGAATTACCGTAGGGACCTCGCATAAATAGTGTGTCCCCTTCTCGCATACCAAAAATTCCGCTGGTTAACTTCCCCACCTTTCTTATGGTAAGGTCAATGGTTCCCTCCCCCATCCCACTTACGGATATGGGTGCTTCCCCTATTTTTGGGATAGAGAGAACAAAAAACTGTCCGTGGTCAACTTGTCCTTCGTATCCCACGCGAAAGGTATATTCTGCCTGTGTCTCATGAATAATCTTCCTGATTTTATGTGGGGAAGGCAACGTAATGTTAGTCATTTGGATCATCCTCCCTCTGGCTCATATGACATGCGTTCATCTTCTCTACTTCTTCGGAAAGGTCGTTGATGATATCCGAAAAACTTATCTCCCGGGAACATCTTTCATCACATCGCCCGCAACCGACGCACATGTTCTCCTCACCGAAGCGGTACTTGAAGTCATATATTTTGTGCAATGTCTTGAAACGCATTCTCTGCCCCGGCGTCTCCCTGACCCCATGACCCCCGGCCATTGTGGAATAATCACTTAACATACAGGAGGACCACTTTCGCCGTCGTTCCCCCTCCAAACTGGTTTCATCAAATATGATGTCTATGGTATCGAAACAACTACAAGAAATGCAAACGGCACCGCATCCCCCACAGGCGATACACTTATCATCAAATTCCTTCCACATGGGGAGATCAATGATGTTTTTTATTTGACTTCTATCCGTAATGTTGGGTACGGACACCTCCTTCTTATTCTTTTCCACAAAGGCATACGTATAATTGTCTCGAGGCAGATGAGAGAAATAGGATTCCAGCTCATTATCCTTCACCGATACCTTGTAAGTCTCGCCCTCCTGCTTGATGGCCGCCGCGTAATTCTCCGTTTTAGAAGCACCCATAGAAACACAAAAACAACTGTCCCATTCCTCACTGCATTCCATCAGCACAATTCTTACTTTTTCACGAAGTCTCTTGTAGAAATTATCCGCCTTCCCTCCATTCTTCAAGAAAATGGAATCCAGCCTTTCCATACCGTTGACATCACAAGGGCGGGCAAAAATAAGAAGTTTTCTTTCATCTTCCAACTCACTTTCCACACAGGTTTCATTTTCGAATCGCAGCAAAACCTGCATGATGGGATAAAACACCTCCTTGGGAGAAAAGTCCGATTTTTCATCAAAGACAATCTTACCCATGGTGCTGACCTCACCATAGCGGATCACATATCCTCTATCGTCCGTACCACTTTGGGCATATTTTCTTGGTGCATATATCCGATATTCTTTTTCCATGCGAGAAAGGATTTCGTTCATCTTACACGCATCTGCCGTATAACTCATGCCGCACCTCCCTTCTGCTGGAGATATTCCTTCTCCAGTGCAAGAAATCCTGCGGTCACATCACCCAGTCCCTTATAAAAATCAGTAGTTGCATATTTTTCCACATCTGCAGCAAACAAAATTCCCCAGCTATATAGATGGTCCGTAAAAAAACCTTCCTGCCTATGGACTTCCCCTTTTTCGATCAAATCCGCCATGAACTCCATGATTGCAGCAATATGATCATCGGGTATTTTGGGGATCTTGCTACTTACCTCCACACCGCCTTGGATAAATTCTTTAGTTACTTGGCTGCAGGGTTCTTGGCCGATCAGGTTCTTCCTACTCATATATACTGAACCATATGGGAATGCGGCCCGTCCCTCTGCTACCCCGGCCGCTAGAAATGTATCGGCATAGTCTACTGCCAGTTCTTCCAAATCACCGGGGCCATGGCTACGGATATAGTTTCTCATTCTCTCATATCCGCGATTCATTCTTTCCTCTTCCGTGTCACGAGGAAATTCCATGGCCTTTAGTCCGTTCAGTAGGGACTCATCTACTTCTAACATGTAGATACGGGCCAAAAATCTATACATATTCTTCCGAAGCAAATCTATATCCTTCACGATTATTCCTTTCTCCATTGATACTTTTCCTTCATCCGTTTGCCGTATATTTGAGGAAGTGTGCTGACCCATGTGGCATTTCTCAATATGAACCTTCCTCTCGGCCGGTTGTCCATATCCTCCAGGGAATAAACATTTTCTTCTCCTGCTTCCCGCAACGCTACGGATACATCACTTTCCGGATCAAGGATATCCCCATACAGGATGGCTTTTCCGGAACAATTTTTCACACAGACCGGTTTTTCTCCTTCTTCTCGTAACGGTGCACAGACATCACATTTATCCGATACGGACATCTCCTTGTTGAATATAGGTACATCGTAAGGACAGGCTCGTTTACAACTTTGGCAGCCGACACATCTGTCCTTATCGATAAGGATTACTCCATCTTCCGCTCTCTTATAGCACGCCCCCGTAGGACAGACCGATGCACAGGTTGGCTGGTCACACTGTTGACACATCACAGGCATAAAATACATTTCCAGGTCAGGGTAGGTCCCGGTGGGTCCCATACAGTAAAGTTTTGAACGGGACTCCCCTAGTGCTGTCTTGTTTTCGATTTTACATGCCGCTTGGCATCCGCCTTTGCATCCGATGCAGCGATCCAGATCGATGACAATGACATATTGTTTCGTGTCCATCTACTCTTCCTCCTTTGTGCCACAAGTAGGGATCGGCAGCCAGGTCTTAAACTCCTCGGGCTTTGTCCAGACTCCCTCCGGCCCTTTCTCCGCCTTGTATACCTTTACTTGGAAGCCCCGTAGAGTATACGTCCCCACCACATCATTGAAGGGTGCCGTTGCTTTCGTCAAGACATTGACATTGACTTCCTTCCATCCATGGGTGTCTTTTTTTAAGGTTTCCGGTGTCCAAAACCGTTCCATCCAGACCGTCGTAGGGTTGATTCCCTCTGTAACCACTGCTACGGCACGAATCTTTCCGCGAAGAGATTCCACCCATACCCAATCGTCGTTAGATATGCCGTATTTTTCCGCGGCTATGGGGTGGATCCATATCTCCGGCACCGGATACATTTCTCTCAGGGCCGGGATGTTGCGTAATGTAGAGTGGTGATAAAAGGGGATTCTTCCGTTGGTCATAACTAAGGGATACTCTTCCTTCAGGTTCCCCTCCACAGGGCTTTCGTAAGGCTCTAAAAAATATGGAAGAGGCTCATATTCCTTGGAAGCCGGAGGCAATTCTATTGGGCTAAAAGGTTTCCCCGTCCTCCCCAGATGGATCATGCTTTCCAAATACACCTCAAGTTTTTTAGACGGCGTCGGAAACCCTTGCGGCTTTCCTGTCTTTGGGTCTACCTTCTTATACACATAATATGTCCTCCATTCCTCCTTAGACATATATTCAAATGGGGCTTTTTCCTTCATTTCTTTCCACGTCATACCCACTGCCGGGGTGAAGTGGTTGAAGAATTCATCCATAGAATCCCAATAGGCCAAGTCTTCTCCCATAAATTCGCTATCAAAGGACTTTTGGAACCCCTCGTGCCCCAGTTCTGCCATCCGCCTTGCCAGTTTGGACCAAATGAGCGTCTCATCGATAGTTTCCCAAAGATGTACAACCCCCTGTCTGGCCACCAACTTATTGCAAGTCTCTACAATCATGTCCGTTTCCAGCCATTCTTCCGTAGGCAGGAGAATGTCCGCATAGACAGAGAAAGATGTAGGCACCATATGCATATGCACGATAAATTCCAACTTATCGATGGCCTCCACCCATTTGGCCGAATCTGCCACCACACCTAGTTTGTTGCCTGAGCGGTCCAACCAAACTCTTGGTTGGTAAGGTTCTCCCGTCAGGATCGCATCCAGGATGCTGGATGGATGCCCTGCATACCAAATGTGGAGCCCCTTGTGTTCAGTGCCACCCAGTCTCTTGCGCAGTTGTTCGGGGGGTAGCATTTTGTCAGCAACAGGCACCGGGTAATTGGGGACTTTTAGTACACCGCTTGTACGGAATCGCTGCATTAGACTTCCCGGTTGCTCTACATTCCCCATGAGGATATCCAAGGTCGCCGCCGCCATAGCCGCCTGGACCGAATTGGGGTTTTGATCTGTGGCCACCCCCAAAGCCAGCCCACCGGGGCAATTATCCGTATAGACATGGATGGCTTCCTTGATCTTCTCCGGATCTAAGCAGCAGATTTCCGCGGCTTTTTCCAGCGTAAACTCCTCTGCCCGCTCCCAAAGAAGCTGCCATCCCGTCTTGTATTTTTCTCCGTCAACAAGAAATTCTCCTTCTAGGACAGGAGTCAATGAGTCATCCCAGGGGTAGGCTACCGGCTTTGGTCCTCCCGATTTTTCGTCCCACACATAAAAGGTGTCGAGGGAATCCGTTGAGTCACTACCTCGCTCTTCCCGCAGCAGCATCTTTGTTTCCACATTGACCAAGAAGGGGAGGTTCGTCCACTGCATCACAAACTCTTCCCGGTACAGTTTATTTTCCATGATGTAGCGGATCCAGGCCAACATCAGGGCCACATCCGTTCCCGGTCTGATGGGGAGCCAGACATCCGCTTTGGCAGCATCCGGCGTCAGCCGAGGATCTATGACGACCGTCTTGACCCCTTTGGCACGAAGATCCACTACTGCACCGCCACCGCTGGCCGGACAGGAGTAAGAAGGTGCCGTCCCCCAGAGGACAAGGTTCTCGATCGGAGTATCCTCGGGGAAATAAAGTTCAAGGGCATTGGAATCCGCAATGCTGGGATCGGTCCCTCCGTACATCATCGTATACGCCAATACTCGCGGCAGATAACACTGTGCACACCCCGGTTCAAACCAGTTGGGTGTACCGAATATATTACAGAATCTGGCGATACTCCAAATTTCCGGATTTCCGCCACCGCCGGTAGATCCGAAGACCGCTTCTGCCCCGTGCTTCTCTCGAGTTTCCATGAGCTTCTTAGCGATCCTGTCCAGGGCTTCATCCCAGGAGATTCTCTTCCATTTCCCGGATCCTCTCTTGCCCACACGCTGCAAAGGATATTTGTTTCGGTTAGGATGGTACAATGCTTGGATTCCTGCCAGCCCTTTTGCACACATCCGCCCTTTGCTCATGGGATCTTCCGGATTCCCTTCCAGCTTGACCACCTGCCCGTCCCTCACGTGGGCAATCACCCCGCAATTGGATATACAGGCCCTACAGGACGTCTTGATTTTTTTGGTCTTCCCATCGGGAACCTCTGCCTTTTCTTTTGCAGGAACTAAATAACTCTCTCTTTTGAGAGCCGATTCAATTCCTTGAATATTCACTGCTTCCGCCAAAGCAGTTCTCACATCTCTTTTCTCTGTCATCTTATTGCCCCTAGCGACTCTTTCCTTCTTCCCCTTCTTATCATGGGAACATTGATCCTTCTGGATTTGTCCACCGTTAAAATCTTGTCTATTTCCGAAGAGAAATCCGTTTGATAATCGTTTTTTACGACCTGATCTGCCAAGGCCATTACCTGCCTTGCCGATGGCTTTACCTTTCCCCTTCCCCGAAGCATGACAAAATAATCCGGGGCCCAGACTTCTCTCAAACTATTGGACTCACATAGGATGATTGCGTCCTCGGGCACCAAATCAAGAAACTCTCTATATGCCTCCGCCAAATGGCTTTTTAAACATTTGAGAAGATACGCCTTCTGTGCTCCCGCTTTGAGGTATTTAGCCGTATCTGTATCCGCCGTATATGACCTTTCTTCTATCAATTGATAGTCCCCGGTGAACCGGGTGCAAATTCCGCATCCATCTTTTCCTCGAACACAAGGCATCCCTTTCTTGTGCACGGTTGCCACCTTGAGCACCACCACAGGGAAGTTCCGGGAAAGCCGCCTGGTCAATTCTGTTCCAAACTGAGTTTTCCCCGAATTTTGTGAGGTCGATCCAATCAATATCATCTTTTGAATCGTCATATGATTCTCCTTTTTACTTTTGAAAATGACTTGCAAAAGTTTTTTCTTTATTATAATATGGTGTCAAAGTAAAAGCAAGGCATATTGATGAAATGTGATCACCGGATCGATACAGGAGTGAGAATTGAAGAACTTAGCCACCAACATAACTTTGGAGGAAGGGATACGTATCCTTAACGATACTCAATCCACACCCCTTACCGAAACGGTCCCTGTCACAGAAGGCATTCATAGGATTCTGGGAGAGGACATTTTGGCAACGATGGATCAGCCCCCCTTCCCTCGTTCGCCTTTTGACGGATATGCCCTGCAAGCAGGGGCAACAAAGGGTGCGGAAAAAGGGAATCCTGTTTGTTTCACCGTCAATCAAGTTATATTTGCAGGAGATGACCCTAAGTTAAGTGTCCAGAGCCATGAGGCGGCAAGGATCATGACGGGAGCACCTATACCCAAAGGAGCTGATTGCGTCATCATGCAGGAGGATTGCAAACGAGACGGCGATCGTGTCTGCGTCCTAAAAGAGATGCAGCCCATGCAGAATTATATTTCTATAGGGGAAGATATCAAAAAAGACACCTTCTTACTTCGTCGAGGAAGCCTTCTCAACTACGCTGCGATAGGAACTCTCGTCTCCCAGGGAAGAAACACCGTTTCTGTTTACAAGCCACCTCGCATCTCTATCATCAGTACCGGCAACGAGATCCAGGAACCGGGCCGGTCGCTTGCCCCGGCAAAAATCTACAACTGCAATATGTACAGCATCTATGCTCGTTTGAAAGAGCTTGGGCATGATCCTATGATGATGGGAAATTTCCCCGATGAAGAAGATGTTCTCAAGGCTACTTTTGCAGAGGCTCTTTCCCTCTCCGATATCGTCATCACCATTGGCGGAGTTTCCGTAGGAGAGAAAGACTATTCGGGGAAAATCGTCAAATCCTTGAGCAACAGAACTTTATTCGAGGGTTTCTCCCATAAACCCGGTGGCAGCATCCTGTGCACCTCCCACCAAGGTAAATATGTTTTTTGCCTCTCCGGGAACCCTGCTGCAGCCATGATCAGCCTGGAATTGATCGTAAAACCATTCCTATACAAATATGCAACCGACTTTCCTATGGTGTTGCCCAAGCAGGAAGGGATATTGGCAGATGACTTTTGTAGACCCAGAGGGACCAGGCGCATCATCGGGGGGACTTACTCTGTTCAGGATAGTCGCTTGATTATCCACATACCGGAAAAGCAATCTCCGGGCACATTCAGTCCATTTTTAGACACGAATTGTCTGGTTTTCATCCCTACCGGAGACGGGCCGCTTCTTGCGGGAAGCCGGGTGGAATTTTTATCCCTTTAGACCAATCGTTAGGAGTCTGACTTATGAAGCATTCAGCCATTATCTTATCCGGTGGCAAAAATACAAGAATGGATCACAAAAATAAGGCCTTTCTCCCTATGGGGGAAGATACCCTCCTTGGCGCCACTTTGAAAAAGTTCTCTATATTCGACGAGGTTCTGATCGCGACCAACAAGCCGGAGGAGTACCGAGATGTGGATGCAAGAATCGTTACCGACATCATCCCTCACCACGGCCCCTTGAGCGGTATGCATGCAGGCCTTCACTACGCTTCATACGATCACTGTTTCATAATTTCCTGTGACATGCCCTTCGTTCCCCTGCCCTACATTCAGTATTGTCTGGATCTGGAAAAAGGATACGATGTAGCCGTCCCCTTCTATAAAGGTTTTTTTGAGCCCACTTGTGCCATGTATACAAAAAACACCTTGCCGGCCATAGAAAAAGCTTTGCGTGATCATGTTCGGATGCCCATCAAAATTTATCCGGAGCTGAACGTTCGGCTCATCCAAGAAGATGAACTTAGAGCTTTGGGAAACATGGATAAAATGTTCGTCAATATCAACACCGTCAAAGAATATGAAGGCTTGTTAGGGTCTCCGCCCTGCCTGTAAAATCGTAACCACAGGGCATACCTAAGCCTCACCTGTTTAACATTATTTTTAATGGATGATCCCTTCTCAACCAAAGAGCACTAAGTAGACTTCCATTTCTCTACCGACCAGAAAGTCCTCTATGGCCTTCCTTGCGATGGCAAGGGCCTCTTCCTTGGGATATCCGTATATGCCGGAAGAAATCAGCGGGAAAGCAACGGATTCACATCCGTTTTCCTCCGCCAATTCTAAAGATCTGGTATAAGCAGACCTTAGATGTTCCGCCTCTTTTTTTTGCCCCCCTTCCCATATGGGGCCCACTGCATGAATAATATTCTTTGCCTTGAGACCATATCCTTTAGTGACTACCGCCTCCCCTACCGGGCAAGGTGCTTTTTCATCGCATTCTCTTTGGAGCTCCTCCGCCGCCCCCGAAGCGGCAAAAATAGCACCGCACACGCCACCGCCCCGTTGCAAGCGGGAGTTGGCCGCATTTACGATGGCATCTGTATCCATCTTGGTGATATCTCCTTGTATGATCTGAAACGACATGATTCTCTCCTTTCCATCCGATTTTACAATATAAAAAAAGAGGAACAAGAATCCCTTCTTGCTCCCCTCTCTTTTTTACGCTTCTTCAAACTCATCCTTGCCAACGAAGCATTCCGGACACGTCCAATCCTCGGGGACATCTTCCCACGCTGTTCCGGGCGCCACGCCGTTGTCCGGGTCTCCTTCTGCAGGATCATAGATATAGCCGCATACGGTACATACATACTTCTTCATGGTGTTTCCTCCTACTAAAGCAATGTTCTGATGTTTTGATTGTATCAGTAAACACTATACCCGTCCACAAAAATTTCAATCTGATTAATTTGATTTATTCAATGCTTACTCCCAAAGGATTATAGAGGCACGACCTGGCGGACTGTCAAGGTTCCCTCTTTCACGGAAAACCGCACATCATATCCGGCAAAGGCGATGCCGTAGATCCTCTCCGGATCGTCCTGATAGGACGGCCTGGGATCCTGGGCCAACACTTTTAACAGTGCCGCTTTTTTCTCTCGGGTAAAGAATTGCAAATGCTCATCCCCACAGGACACCTGAAGGAATCGATCTTTTACCTTCTGTCCCAGGCTTCCTGTTGCCTCCGGATGGGATTCCGTATCGGGAAGATAGGGCTTGATATCGTATATAGGTGTACCGTTCATCAAGTCCGCCCCCGACACATGCAAGACGTGTCCTAGGGTTTCATGATTTTCTATTCTCTCCAACCGGACGCAGGATAGACCAATCGGGTTGGGGCGAAAGGGAGCACGGGTAGCGAAAACACCTTTTCTCACGTTTCCACCCAAACGAGGAGGCCTAACCATGGGGGACCACTCATCTTTAGGGGACTGGGAAAATTCCCAGATAAGCCAGATGTGTGAATATTCTTCCAGCCCCCTCAAGGCATCGGGGTTCCTGAACTGAGGCTCAAAGACCACCATGGACTTCAGCTCATTGATGAGCCCGCTTTGCCGAGGGATCCCGAATTTCGTTTCAAAATCCGAACGTATTCTCGCCACCACTTTCATTGCGCTTCTCCTTTTCTCTTGACTTTTCATCTCCATTTATTTCACTTTATCACAATCGAAGGGATTTATGATATAATTCTTTTGATTTTATACACGCAAACAGGACCACAGACGGAGAAAAAGATATCAGATGGAACTCACCTTATTTATTTTAGAGATCATCGGCACAGTTGCCTTTGCCGTTTCCGGTGCCATTGCCGGCACCAATCGAAATATGGACGTCCTGGGCATCACCATTATGGCCGTTGTCACGGCCACAGGGGGCGGCGCCATCCGGGACATCACTTTAGGGATCACACCGCCCACCGTCTTCGTGAAACCCATCTATTTAATTATCGCCTTACTGACCTGCGTCATCTTTTTCATAGGGGCGGAGGTTTGGAGACGGCGTTCACAGATGGACAATAAGGTTCCCAGGAAGATCGTGGCACAGGCCATCAATATTTCCGATGCCATCGGGCTGGGGGTCTTTACCGTCAGCGGTGCTGCCGTAGCCATGGCTATGGGATATGGGAACAACTTGGTTCTCGTTCTCTTCGTGGGTGCGATCACCGGCGTAGGTGGCGGTATCATGCGAGATCTCTTTACCGGACAGATCCCCTCCGTCTTTGTACGCCATATCTATGCCTTGGCTTCCCTCATTGGAGCGGCGGCCCTCTTTGGCCTCCAGTTCATCCTGGATCAAAAGGTAGCGATGCTACTCTGCACGGCATTGGTCGTTGTTATCCGAATTCTGTCTTCTCGCTTCCAGTTGAGTCTTCCCAAGGTCAAAAGATAAATTCCACTTTCCTCTTGCGAAAAGAACGTATGTTCTTTATAATGGACTCAGGAGGTAGTTGGGATGCTGATATTTCATGTTGATGTAAACAGTGCGTATTTAAGTTGGACAGCGGCGTCACTTTTAGAAAAAGGATACCCTACGGATATCCGCACTCTTCCTTCTGCCATTGCGGGAGATCCCCGAAACCGACACGGCATCATCCTGGCCAAATCCATCCCTGCCAAAAAATATGGCATCCAAACCGGGGAAAGCATTATGGAGGCAAAGCAAAAGTGTCCCCGGCTGCAACTTTTCCCCCCTGATTACGATCTTTTTATCCTCTGTAGCGATGCCATGGACGAAATTCTCAGTCGATATACGCCCATCATTCAGCGCTACAGTGTAGATGAATCTTTCATGGACTGCAGTGGCAATAGCCAAATCTACCGTGCTCCCGTGGAAACAGCGTTTTCCATCAAGGAAGAGATCAAAAAAAGCTTAGGCTTCACCGTAAACATCGGCATAGGAAGAAACAAGACCATGGCTAAGATGGCGGGAGAGTTGAAGAAGCCGGACATGGTCCATACCTTATGGCCCCATGAGATCCCGACCAAGTTGTGGCCTCTTCCCGTGAGCCGACTCTTCATGGTGGGAAGAGCAACCGCCCGGAAATTACAGCAATGCAATATCACGACTATCGGCGATCTTGCCGGAGCGGATTCCAGTTTTCTGCGGACCATACTGAAAAGTCATGGACAGTTGATCCATGACTATGCCAACGGGATCGATCCTTCTCCCGTCATCATCAGCGAAGAGGTGCAGCAGAAAAGTCTGGGAAACAGCCTTACCCTTTCCCGCGATGCGGTGACCAAGGAAGAGATTTTTCAGGAAGCACTTGCTCTCTGTGAACGGATAGGCATGCGCTTGCGGCGACTGGGCAGACGAGCATCCTTGGTGTCGGTCTACTTAAAGAACAGCTCCTTCTCCGGCTGCAGACATCAAGTCCGCCTGCCCATCTTCATCAATAGTACTTCCGACATCTATAAGGTGGCGAAGGAACTGATCGAGGAGTGTTGGAACGGGCTCCCCATCCGACAGGTGGGCGTCGGTCTCGCCCATTTCTCCAGAGGAGATGAGATCCAACTGAGCATTTGGGATGCCTCTGTGGGTGAAAAACAAGAAGATCTGGATCGAACGGTGGATCGCATCCGGAGCACCTTCGGAGAGCGGAGCATCATCCGGGGTACCTTTGCCAATTCTCCTGCCGATCCCATTCAGGGAGGAGTCAACGACGGAAATTATTTGATGATGGGAGGATATAAATTATGAAAATACTAGCAAGGCCCATACACATGATAGCGGTCTTCTCCCCCGAAGAGCGGCCTATCCCATATAAGTTTAAAATGCGGGAGCGGGAAACAGATGAAGACTATGTCACCGTGATCATCGACAAGATCATTCACTCCTACACATCAAAGATTGCCGGGATCGAAACGGTGATCTACTCCTGCCAAAGTGTCATTGGAGGGATAGAGCGGAGATACGAGCTGAAATATATTCTTCCCGATTGTCAGTGGGAGTTGTATAAAATCTAAAGGGGAATGCACTGCATTCCCCCTGCTTGGCTGCGGCTCTATGACCGCTTTTCTATGAATTCCATGAAGGCCTCTGCCTGTTCTTCCATGCGGGATTTGTTTCCGCTCAAGTCCAGTTGCCCCTCTTCATCAGCCATATCCAAGGCATTGGGGATGGTGATCCTTGGTGCATTCATCACCTCCATGCCCAGAAAGCTGATGAGGGTCACCAAATGGTCCTGGGCGATGAGCGTTCCGGACATCCCCGGAGAAATTCCACTGATGGCCGCCGGCTTCCCTTTCACGACTCTTGGTTCCGTCTCACTGACCGGCCTGGAAAGCCAGTCTAAAAGATTCTTCATGACCCCGGAAAAAAAATGGTTGTATTCCGGGGTAAAAAACCAGATCCCGTCAGCGGCCTTGACTTTCTCTCGTACCCGCTTTACCGCCTCCGGTGCAGGATATTCGATATCCTGCTTCATATAGGGGATATCGCTGTAATCCAGGAGCTCAAACTCCGCCTTGTCCCCAATGATTTTTTGGACGCCAAAGGCCAGCTGGCGGTTAAAGGACTCCTTTCTCAGAGAACCTACGATTGCTAATATTTTCATTTTTTTCACTTTTTCTTCTCCTTCTCCATGAAATGTCACTAATACGAAATCTCCTCCTGCAGGAAGGTTCCTTTCTCCAGGTCGTCAAATGCTCGCTGCAGTTCCTCTCTGGTGTTCATCACAATGGGGCCACCCCAGACCACCGGCTCATCCAAGGGAAGAGAGCTGATGAAGAGCACTTGGACTTTCTCTTCCCCTGCCCGGATTTCAACCTCTTCTCCCTCTGTCAGTTTGGCAGCAGTTTTTTCTTTCACCACCTGGCCACCGATATAGGCATCTCCCAGCAAGGTAAAGACCATGACGGAACGGTCCGCATCTGTGGGAATCACCAAAGATGCCCCCGGTTCCAAGTGGACATCGCAGTAGTTCAGGGGCAGGTACTTGCTCTCATATCCCTTCTTTCCCTCATATTCCCCTGCCAGCAACCTCACCTTTCCTCCATCCACCGGGATCTCCCGGATCTCCCGGTTCTTGATACTGTGATACGCAGGCGGCACCATCTTATCCTTTGCCGGAAGATTAAGCCATAGCTGTACACCCAGCATCCTATGGGAAGGGGGAAGTTTTTCCTCGTGCATGATCCCCGATCCGGCAGTCATCCACTGTACTTCCCCGTCGGCGATGGTATCTTCGTTACCCAAACTATCCCTATGGGTCATCTGACCTTGATAAACATAACTGATGGTTTCTATACCTCTGTGCGGATGCATGGGAAAGCCTGCAGTGTAGTCATCCGGATTGGTGCTGTCAAAGGAATCCAACATGAGGATGGGATCATACTCCTTAACTGTTCGATTCCCCAGGACTCTCACCAAGCTCACCCCGGCACCGTCCTGGGTCCTGAATCCCGTAACCTGTTCTCTTACTTTTCTTTCCATCTCGGCCTCCTATCACACCTTTTTAACAGTAACTTTTATCTTGGCATTTCTTGATTATATTCCCGGTTTAGTGAAAACAAAACACTTTCCCAGCTTTTCCCCTTATCCTGCATTAAGGCCATTCCCTCTTCTCTGCTCCATTATCTGCCTATCCACAGGATGGGAGAGTTGCTCCATGGCGATTTCATAAACATACTTGTGCATCTTATCCAAGTGTTCCAAATTTCCCTCAGAACTTACCGCCGCAGCCCCCTCCAAAGCGCGCATCAGTGCAATCATCACGTTCAAGTCTTCTTTCGCATAGGTAACGATCTGGCTGTAAATGGAGAAGATATCCTCGGAAAAAGGATGATTTTTGACGTACAATTTTTCAGAGATCACATCGTAGTTTCCGTCGATTTTGGAAAGACTTCCCATCAACATTCCCAGAGAGTGGATGGCGCTGATGGCGGTGTTAGGGTCATTGATCCCAGGCGATAGTGCCCTCACAACAATGTCCACCAGTTTTTGGATGCCATATCGGTAATCCAAGACGGTGTATCTCTTTTTTTCCAGCGGGAAAAAGGCAGCCAGTTTTTTTTCTTCTTCCTCAGTCAGCCCTCTGCCGTACAGGATGGCCAGCACATCTCCTTTATGGATAAAGTCTCCCGTCCTTTTCTCCACCACCAGTTTATACTCTCCCTCTCCTAAGGTATCCAGTATTTCTTCCTTGCTCACTGCTGCCAAATGACCGCTGCTGCCAGCAATCATCTTATGCCCCCCGTTGGCATCCTCTACATCCACCTCATCTGTCCTCTTTGGCTGCTCCTTTTTGAGATAGTCATCGATACTACCCTCCGCTTCATCATACAAGCCTGCTATCAAGTTTTGTGCCTGGATGGCATTGGCTACAGAAAAAATAAAGATAACAAACTGAATGATGCACCAAAATGCATACAGGATGCCTACGGTAGAAGAGATCCCCTGGTCTGATACAAAGGATTTGTTGAGGAAAAGAGCATGGAAATATTATAGATGAAACCGCCGATGAATGTTCCCAGCACCCGCATGGTCGTCTTTTTCTGCAAGAAATTTTCTACTATTCTGGGAGAATAGTGAGAAGAATAGGTAGTAAGCACGACCATGGTGATGGAAAAGGTGAAGGTTGTCACCGATAGCCAAGCACCGGCCAGGGCACTTAGTATGGTTTCTGCTAAATCTGTTCCGGTAAACAAAAACTCCGGCAAGTAGTCCCTAAAAGGAAGGATTCCCCCATTGACAAAGAAGACGATGATTGCCAGGATGATCCCCATGAAAACATTGGCCAAAAGATAGAACCAAGGCTTCTTGTCACTAATAAAAATCAGTATTTTTTCTCGCATTATACCCTCCTGTAAGATTTTTTCTTATGATTCAACAACTCTTAT
>JBMNVE010000027.1:0-22416 GCA_050946655.1 Anaerovoracaceae bacterium | reverse complement strand
TATAATAGGAGCATGTATGGAGGAACCGATATGAACAAGCTTTTACTGGTCATCGATATGCAAAAGGATTTCATCGACGGAGCACTGGGCACCCCGGAGGCTAGGGATATTTACCCGCGGGTGGTGGAGAAGATCAAAGCCCATGCAGCAGCAGGAGGAGATGTACTCTTCACAAAGGATACCCACGGAGAAGATTACATGGAAACCACAGAAGGCCGGCACCTTCCCGTTGCCCACTGCATCAAGGGATCCCCCGGCTGGATGCTCCATGGCGAGCTGGAAGATCTGGCCTTGGATATTGACGCAATCATTTTGGAGAAGCCTACCTTCGGTAGCATCTCCTGTGCCGAATATATCAAATCGCTTAATTGCGATGAGGTTGAAATTGTCGGGCTATGCACGGATATCTGCGTTGTGTCCAACGCCTTGATCCTGAAGGCCGTGGCACCGGATCTGCCCATCACTGTAGACCCCCAATGTTGTGCGGGGGTAACACCGGAAAGCCACTTAGCCGCACTGGAAACCATGAAAATGTGCCAGGTGGATGTATGATGGGTGCTCTCCTTTTTTGGGAATATACAAGAGAAGAGGAAAACATATTACTTAACATGGTTTTTCTTTACAACTATTCAAATAATGATATAATTAGACGTGAAAAACTTGAGGAGAGTCACTATGCAAAACTACATCAGCCCCCTATCACAGCGCTATTCCAGCAAGGAAATGCAATATCTGTTTTCGCCGGACAAAAAATTTAAGACTTGGCGAAAGCTTTGGATTGCCCTGGCGGAAGCGGAGAAGGAATTGGGGCTGGACATCACCGATGAACAGATTTCCCAAATGCGAGAGTATGCCGAAGACATCAATTACGATGTGGCCAAAGAGCGAGAAGCCTTGGTGCGCCACGATGTGATGGCCCATGTCTACGCCTACGGACAGCAATGTCCCGCTGCCAAAGGGATCATCCACCTGGGGGCGACTTCCTGCTATGTGGGAGACAATACGGACCTTATTATTATGGCTGAAGGACTGGAGCTGATCAGAAAAAAGCTGATCAACATCATCGCCCAGCTGGCGGATTTTGCCAACAAATATAAAGGTCTTCCCACTTTGGGCTTTACCCATTTCCAGGCGGCTCAGCCTACCACGGTAGGGAAGCGAGCTACCCTGTGGATCCATGAGTTGATGATGGACTTGTCGGATCTGGAGTATACCCTGGGGACCATCACTTTGCTGGGTTCAAAGGGGACCACCGGGACCCAGGCTACTTTTCTGGAGCTCTTTGGGGGCGACTACGAAAAGGTAAAGAAACTGGATCTTCTCATTGCGAAGAAGTTGGGCTACACTTCCACCTACCCCGTTTCGGGCCAGACCTACTCAAGGAAGGTGGACAGTCGCGTTCTCGGCGTTCTCTCCGGGATCGCACAGAGCGCACATAAGTTCAGCAACGACCTTAGGCTGCTTCAACACCTGAAGGAAATCGAAGAGCCTTTTGAAAAAAATCAAATCGGTTCATCTGCCATGGCGTACAAACGAAACCCCATGCGCAGTGAACGAATGGCCTCTCTGGCCAATTACGTCATCGCCGATGCCATCAATCCGGCCATCACCGCGGCCACCCAGTGGTTTGAGCGGACCCTTGATGACTCCGCCAACAAGCGGATCTCCGTTTCGGAGGCCTTCCTGGCGGTGGATGGGATTTTGGATCTCTATCTGAACATCACCGCCGGAATGGTGGTATACCCCAAGGTCATTGAAGCCAGGCTCATGAGTGAGCTTCCCTTTATGGCCACGGAGATCATCCTCATGGATGCGGTCAAAGCAGGGGGGGACAGACAAGAGTTGCACGAAAAAATAAGGACCTACTCCATGGAAGCGGGCAGGCGAGTGAAAGAAGAAGGTGCTCAAAATGATCTGCTGGAAAGGATCGCTGCCGATCCGGATTTTCCCATGGACGAGGATCAGCTTCGCATCATGGTGGATCCCATCCGTTTTGTAGGATGCAGTGTGCAGCAGACCGAGGAATACTTGGAACAGGTGGTAAAACCTCTATTGGATGAGAACCTCCACATCATAGGCATAGAAGCAGAAGTAAACGTATAAAGGAGAAAACATATATGGTCAAAGCAATTGTAGGTGCAAATTGGGGCGATGAAGGGAAAGGCAAAATCACGGATGTCCTAAGCAAAGAGTCGGATATCATTGTCCGCTATCAAGGCGGCAGCAATGCCGGTCACACCATCGTCAACCGTTACGGGAAGTTTGCCCTGCACATGCTTCCATCGGGGGTATTCTACGATCACACCACCAGCGTACTGGGCAGCGGTGTGGTTTTGAACATCCCCTATCTGATAGATGAACTCAAGGCTCTGGCGGATAAGGGCGTTCCGGCTCCGAAACTCCTGGTTTCCGATCGGGCCCATGTGGTCATGCCCTATCACATTCTCTTGGACACCTATGAGGAAGAGCGGCTGGGGGGAAGATCCTTCGGCTCCACCAAATCGGGGATCGCCCCTTGTTACGGCGATAAATATGCAAAAATCGGCTTTCAGGTCCATGAGCTTTTCATGGATCCCCGGGCTTTAAAAGATAAAGTTTCCAACATTTGCGTGTTAAAAAACACCTTACTGAAGCATCTCTATCGCAAACCGCTTTTGGATGAAGATGATCTGCTGGAAACATTGGCCTCTTACCGGGAAATGATCCGTCCTTACATGTGCAATGTGTCCGCATTCCTGCAGGATGCTATCAAGAAAGGAAAGAACATTCTGCTGGAAGGTCAGCTGGGCGCACTGAAGGATATCGACCACGGGATCTACCCCATGGTCACCTCATCATCCACTTTGGCAGGATACGCAGCGGTAGGCGCGGGCGTCCCTCCCTTTACCATCGAAGATGTGATCACTGTGGTCAAGGCGTATTCCAGCTCGGTAGGTGCAGGAGCCTTCGTCAGTGAGCTGACAGGTGAAGAGGCGGAGGAACTGAGGAGAAGAGGCGGCGATGGCGGAGAGTACGGCGCCACTACCGGACGGCCCCGTAGGGTGGGATGGTTTGATGCAGTGGCAACCAGATACGGCTGCCGCATGCAGGGTACCACCCAGGTGGCGTTGACGGTGCTGGATCCTTTGGGGTATCTGGAGGAAATCCCCATCTGTGTCGGCTATGAGATCGACGGCACCATACAAAGAGATTTTCCCAACACCACCGGATTGGAGAGGGCGAAGCCGGTGTGGCGAACCCTTCCCGGTTGGAAGACCGATATTACGGGGATAAGGGAATTTGATCAACTTCCTCAAGCGTGTCAGAACTACGTCCGGGAGGTAGAAAAGGAAATCGGCTTCCCCATCACCATGATCTCCAATGGCCCGGGAAGAGAAGACATTATATATCGAACAACCAAATGACAGAAAAGGGGGTGATGGGGCATGTACAAAGAAGCTCTCCGACCGGCTTGGGCGGAAATCGATTTGGACCATGTGGCATTCAACATTCAAAACATTCGAAAAAAAGTGGGAGAGGATCGTGAGATCATCGGTGTCATCAAGGCCGACGGCTACGGCCACGGCGCTCTGGAGATGGCAAAGACCTTAGCAGAAAACGGGGTCAAAACCTTTGCGGTAGCAACGCTTCACGAGGTGATTGCCCTACGAGAGGGAGGGATAGACGAGGAGATCGTCATGCTTGGCCTCACCCCGGATATGTATGCCCATACCATCGTAGAATATGATATCACGCCGGTGGTCAACTCCCTTTCCAATGCCCGGGCCATTTCCCGGGAGGCTCTGAAAAAGGGGGCTATGATCCAAGGGTATGTGGCTGTGGATACGGGCATGGGACGAATCGGATATCTTCCCGATGATTCCCATGCTGTGGAAGAGATCAGGGATATGACCAATCTTGAGGGATTTAAGCCTAAGGGGCTGTTTTCTCACTTCGCCACGGCCGATGCGGAAAACAAAGCATTTGCAAGGGAGCAGGAAGCCAGGTTCAACGACTTCTATGAGATCCTTTGCCGTGAGGGTGTGGAGATCCCCCTTCGCACCTTTGCCAACAGCGCAGCGGTGATGGAGCTTCCATCCGTCCACTTTGATGCGGTGAGACCGGGGATCATCCTGTACGGCTGCTACCCCTCCCACGAGGTGGACAAGAATCAGCTGGCCCTGAAACCGGTCATGTCGGTAAAGGCCAATATCATTCGCCTAAAGCGGGTCCCCCCGGGATTCTCTGTGGGCTACGGCCGTAAATTTATCGCCGAAAGAGAGAGTCTGATCGGGACCATTGCCCTGGGTTATGCAGACGGCTATCCCAGGCCCTATTCCAAGGATGCGAAGGTCATTGTGGGAGGCAGGTTTGCTCCCATCGCAGGAAATATATGCATGGATCAATGTATGATCGATGTGACAGATATACCCGGCGTAAAAGAGGGTGACGAGGTGATCATCATGGGCACCGATGGTTCTAATACCATATTGGCAGATGACATTGCAGATGCTACAGGAACCATCAATTATGAGATCGTATGTGCCTTCGGCCAAAGGTTGCCGAAGATCTACATAAAAGACAAAAAAAAGAAAGGGAGACTAAAATGAGGACAAGAGAAAAAATCAAGGTTACCGCTATTGAACAGTTCAATGAGTTTGGTGCGACCAACATTAGCACCATCAGGCTGTCTAACCATATGGGGATCAGCCCGGGTAACTATTACTACTATTTCAGCAGTAAGGAGCACCTGATACGGGTCATTTGGGAAGAGGATATGCTTCCCCACTCCAACGGGTTTTTCTTTGAACGAGAATACGCCCCCACGGTAAAGGGGATGATGAACTTCATGGAAGCAGGTGTGAACCACATCTACAAGTATCGCTTCTTCTACACAGAGCTTTTTATCTTGCAAAAGAACGATCCCAAACTGCTGGAAATTTATCGAACTCACCTTGCGGAAATTTCCAAGCAAGCGGTGAAGATCTTCCAGCCTTGGGAAGATGCAGGCCTGCTGAAATTCCCCGATTCCGCTGAGGAAAAGGAACGCCTCATGGAAAACATGTGGGTGGTCGCCATGGGTTGGGTCGGATTTACCGAGTCCTACAATGAAAAGATGAGCGCCAAAAAGGTGAAGGAAAAAGTGGTCTTTCAGCTTTACAGCCTCTTCTCTTCTTCCTTGACCGCCGATGGCAAAAAAGGATTTGAAGCACTGCTGAAGTAGAGGATTGCAGGCTACTTTTCACACTGATAGATCATAGCGTTACATATGGCGGCGGCAATATTGCTGCCGCCTTTTCGTCCCCGGGCAACAATGTAGGGGATCTTCTTTTGCTGCAGCAAAAGTTCCTTGGATTCCACCACGTTGACGAAGCCCACCGGCGCGCCGATGATCAGCTCCGGCCGGATCTTCCCTTCTTCTGCCAGCTCCAACAGGCGAACAAGTGCTGTGGGGGCATTTCCGATGGCAAAGATCACCGGGCCCTCCAGCTGCGCGGCCTTGTCCATGCTGGCCACCGCCCTGGTGGTCCCCGCTGCCTTGGCCCTTTCGGCCACATCTTCATCGGCCATGAAGCAGAGGACCTGTCCGCCCAGCTCTCCCAGGCGAGCTTTGTTGATCCCGGCCTTTGCCATATTGGTGTCAGTTACAATGGTTGCACCCCTTTTTATGGCTTCCATGGCCCCTGCTACCGCCCCCGGCGAGAACTTTAAATTCTCCAGATAATCGAAGTCCGCACTGGTGTGAATGGCACGCATCAACACCGGCATCTCCAACGGATCTACCTGAACCTGGCCCATTTCCTCACGGATGATTTCAAAACTCTTTTTTTCAATTTCACCGGGAAGAACCTCCCGCAATTTGATCTTCTCCATTTATACTCCCCTTTCCAAAATCTCGTAAATCTTCTTCATGTCCAGACTTTCCCGAATGCCCGCCGCCAATTTGCTGTACTGCATCTCCTTGTAGGCGGCCACGTCTATGGTCTCCGTCTCATCCGGCTCCAGGCCTTTCTCCCTCAGCAAGGCCCCCAGGATGGTTTCGGCGATTCCTTCTCCATCGAATATTCCGTGGACATAGGTGCCGTAGACATTACCCAGATTCATGCCATCCTCTTTAGGCTCATCTCCTACGCTTTCAATGATCGAAAGGCTGGCCGCATCTCCTCTGTCCGTCTTCCCCATGTGGATCTCATAGCCCTCCAGAGGCTGCCCCCTCAGGGCAGAGAATATCCCCTCCACCGTGAGGAACTCTCCCTTGACCCTGGTCCTGGTCTTTTCCCTGGCAAATACGGTGCGGCCGGGGAGGAGTCCTATTCCCTCCATCTCCCCACCGTGCTCCACGTGATGGGGATCGGATAAATACCTTCCCAACATCTGATACCCTCCGCAGATGCCGAAAACCGCTCCGCCGGCGGCGGCATGCTTTTTGATCCGCGCCTCCAGGCCGCTCTGTCTGAGCCATAGAAGGTCTTCCATCGTATTCTTGGTTCCGGGAAGAATCACCAAGTCCGGATTTCCAAAGGCTCTACCGCTATCCACATAGCGTAGATTTACCTCGGGGTGTGCCTCAAATACAGCTACATCGGTGAAGTTGGAGATTCTAGGCAGCCGGATCACCGCCATATCGATGGGGGCCACTCCCTGCTTATTCTCAAAGGCATTGCTGAGGCTGTCCTCATCCTCGATGTCCACATCTAAATAGGGTATCACCCCCACCACCGGTGCTCCTGCCTTTTCTTCCAAAAGAGCCAGGCCCGGTTCCAAGATGTCCAAATCCCCTCGAAACTTATTGACCACAAGCCCCTTGACCATTTCCCGCTCTTCCTGATCAAAGAGAACCATGGTTCCCACCAATGCGGCAAATACGCCCCCTCGGTCGATATCTCCTACCAATAGGACGGGAGCCTTAGCCAGCTTTGCCATGAACATGTTGACGATATCGTTTTCCTTCAAGTTGATCTCCGCCGGGCTTCCCGCTCCCTCGATGACAATGATATCGTTTTCCTCGGCTAGCTGATCATAGGCCTTCTGTATCTCCGGCACCAAAACCGTCTTGTTCCGATAATATTCCTTGGCACTCATGTCCTCCCAGACCTCACCGTTGACGATCACCTGGGATGCCGTATCGTTGGTGGGCTTCAACAGGATGGGGTTCATCAGCACGCTGGGGGGGATCCCTGCGGCTTCTGCCTGGACCACCTGAGCTCTTCCCATTTCCAAGCCGCCGTCCTCGGTGATGAAGGAGTTTAACGCCATGTTCTGGGCTTTAAATGGCGCCACCTTATACCCGTCTTCCTTAAAGATCCGGCACAGGCCTGCCACCATAAGGCTTTTTCCCGCATTGGATGTAGTCCCTTGGACCATTATCGCTTTTGCCATTTTTCTTCCCTTTCCCTGAGTGCTGTCACTAATTTTTCATTGTCTTCCCGCTTTCTGACGGCAATGCGGAAGTAGCCTTCTTCCAATCCTCTGTAATTGCTGCAGTCCCGCACCAGAAATCCCGCTTGTCGCATCTCCCGGTGGAAGGCTTCCTTGTGGCGATCCACACGAAAGAAGATATAGTTTGCCGCAGGAGGGTAAACCTTGTATCCCAGAGCTTTCAGTTCCTTTACCAAATAGTCTCGCTCCCTGTCCACAAGGACCCTGGATGCCTTGCGGTATTCTTCTTCCCTGGTGGCCTGAACTCCGGCCTTCTGTGCCGGGACGGAGACGCTCCAAGGTTGTCCTACGGAGAACATCCTTTCCAAAAGCTCCAGGTCGCTGGAGATGCCGTAGCCCAGCCGCAGCCCCGGCATGGCATAATCCTTGGTGAAGGCCCTTAGGATGAATAGGTTGGGATATTCCTCCACCTGATCCTTCAGAGAGATCTCCTCCGTCATGGCCAGGAAGCACTCATCCACTACCATGAGGACATGGTTCTCGGCACATCTTGCCAATATCTCCAGCAAAAGTTGCCGATCTATGGGCAGCCCTGTGGGATTGTTGGGATTGCATAAAAATAGGATATCCAAATCTTTGTGGATGGCGGAGAGAAAGCCTCTATCCAAGGCAAAGCCTTCTTCTTCCCGGAGAAGATAGTGATCCATAAAGCAGCCTACCACATCCAGAGCGCTTTCGTATTCGGAAAAGGTGGGTGCGGTGAGCAGGGCCTTCTTGGGAGCCTTGGCCAGGACCAGGCGAAAGATCACGTCTGCGGCACCGTTACCAAAGAGTAGATGCTCCGGCGCCACATCATCTTTCTCCGCAACGGCTGCGGTCAGTTCTCTGCAGAGGGGGTCCGGATAATGGATGCAAAGATCCAGGCTTTCGGCCACAGCCTTCTTCACCCCCCGAGGGAGCCCCAGCGGATTGATATTTGCCGAGTAGTCTATGATCCTTTCTTCCGTGTAGATATCTCCGCCGTGGACCAGTTTTTTCATAGAAACCACCATCCTCCCCCCAAGCTGATCGTCAAGAACAGGTTCATCATCATGCATAAAACAAACGAAAGGACTGCTCCGGCGTAATGAAGGTCGTTGGCCTTGGCAATGTCCTGCCAGACAATTGGCCTGATATCGTCACCGATGGTCTTCTTTTCGTATAGCTTCCCAAAGTAATAGGCATCTCCCGCCAGTTGGACATTCAATGCACCGGCGCAAACCGCCTCTGTCTGAGCACTGTTGGGGCTGGCATGGTTGAACCTATCTCGCTTGAATATGGCCGCGGCAGCTGACATATCCAGCCTGAGGATACCTGCCGACAGGATCATGAGGAGAGCGGAGATCCTGGCAGGAATAAAGTTTACCCCATCGTCCAGCTTTGCCGCAAAGGTACCGAAATATCGGTATCGATCATTCTTGTAGCCGATCATGGAGTCCATGGTATTGATGGACTTGTACAAAAACCCTAGAGGCGCACCGCCGATGGCCATATAGATCATAGGGGCTATGGCGCCGTCGGCGGAGTTTTCCGCCACGGTTTCCACCGCCGCCTTTGTGATCCCCTCTCTATCCAAGTCCCGGGTATCCCTGCCCACGATCATGGACAGAGCGGCTCTGGCCTTTTCCACATCATCCTCTTTTAGGGCATGGGCCACTTTCATGCTCTCCTTCTTCAGTGATTTGATGGCCAATATCTGATAGCACATGATACCGTGGACACCCAGGGCAAACCAGGGGTTCCACAGGGCCAGCAAGAGAAGCAGAAAGAAGGGCACCCCAAAAGAGACTGCCATGACCAGGATGGTCAGCACGGCTCCCCCGATCCGCTCTCCGTTTTTCGTTGAGGGAAAGATCCGTCGCATGGCCTTCTCTCCGCCGGAAATGAGCAAGCCCATGGCCCGCACCGGATGGGGCAAGTGATGGGGATCTCCTATGATCATATCCAAAACAAATCCGATGGCTAGATACATTTCATTTCCAATACTTTCTCCACCATGCTGTCAATGGTGGATTCCTTCGAGATCAACGGCTCCATTCCCAGGGCCCGGGCCGCTTCGGCTGTTTGCTGTCCGATGCACAGCGCCTTCACCTGAGAATAGTCCAGGTCCGGATTGGCAAGGGCAAAGCCCTCAACGGTGGATGCACTGGTGAAGGTCACCAAATCGAAAGAGGGATCGTAGCTGGCCGGGTTTCCATCCTCCATGGTGGTATGGTAGATGGGAAGATCTTCATAGACCAGCCCCTCCTTGTCCAGGGGATCCAGCACCTGACGGGTGCCGATGGCCGACCGGGGAAGAAGAATTTTCTCTCCCGGAGATACCGCCTTTGTCAGCTTTTCTCCCAGATCCTTTCCGCTGTAGACCTTAGGCATCAGGTCCACCATTATTCCTCTTTTTTCTATCTCCCTACGGGTTGCCGTGCCGATGGCGGCAAAGCGGATCCCGGCAAGGCTTCGGATATCCATCTTTTTCTCCCCCATCTTCTCAAAGAAGGCCTCCACCCCTGCTACGCTGGTGAACACGATCCATCGGAACTCTCCCAGCCGACCTAGGGCAGATTGGATTTCTTCGTTCATGGCAAGGGGATGGGTTTCTATGGCAGGAAGAGGGATCACCTCCGCACCCAGTAGGGACAGCCGGTCCCCCAGCCTGGTCCCTCTACCTCTGGGTCTTGTGACGGCAATCTTCATCCCCCCCAGGGGACGATCCTCCGCCCAGTGGAAATCTTTTTCCAAAGCGCAGACCTTCCCTACCACGATGATGGCAGGTGTTTGGATCTTCGCCTTCTTTGCCTCTTCCACCAGGGTGGCCAGGGTGGCCACAACTCTTCTCTGTTTGGATGTGGTCCCTTTTTCCAGCACTGCTGCCGGCATGGATGGTTCCATGCCTCCATCCAAAAGTCCCCTGCATATCCTTTCCATGGCGGAGACCCCCATGAGAAAGACCAGGGTTCCCTCCAGGCGGACCAGCGCATGGTAGTCAGTAGCGTCTTGATTATCTTTCTTGGTATGACCGGTGATGATGTGCACCGACGAAGTGTGATCCCTGTGGGTCACCGGGATCCCGTTATATGCCGGCACAGCGATGGCCGAGGTGACGCCGGGCACGATCTCGAACCGGATGCCCCTTTCCGAAAGAAGTTCCAGTTCTTCTCCTCCCCGTCCAAAGAGGAAGGGGTCTCCCCCTTTGAGGCGAACCACCTGCTTGCCCTCAATGGCCTTCTCCAACAGGATCTCATTGATCCTCTCCTGGGGCACCGGGTGATGACCCGCCTTCTTACCCACATCGATCATCTCCGTCCCCGAGGGGATCATCGCCAAGACCGCCGGGCCCACCAAGCTGTCGTAGACCACTACATCGGCTCGGCTGAGGACCTCAGCTCCCTTTAAGGTAAACAGGCCGCCGTCTCCCGGACCTGCCCCCACCAGCCAGACCTTGCCCCGGCGGAAGTTTTTCTTCATCCGGTCCGCCAGATCCGTTGCCAATTCATTGGCCTTTGGGGCCGGTCCGTCTATTTCATCCACCAAAAACCCGGTTTGCTCCTCATCCGCATAGAATCCTTTGACCCGGATCCTGTCATCCTCCAAGGATGCATAGGCACCGATGGGCGAGCTGCATCCGCCTTCCAGACGAGCCACGAAGGCCCGCTCACAGGTCGCTTCGATTCTGGCCTTTTCATCATCCACAGCGTCCAAATATCCGTAGTCTTCCCCCTGCCTTCCTTGGATCACCATGATCCCCTGGCCGGCGGCGGGGACCATTTCCTCAGGAGTAAACTCCTTGCTGATCCTGTCCTCCAGGCCCAGCCGCACAAGGCCCGCCTTGGCCAAAATCAGCGCGCAGTATTCCCCTCTATCCAGTTTTTCCAGACGGGTCAGCACATTTCCCCTCACACTCTTTTGTGCAAAGCCCGGATAGAGCTTTGCCAGCTGCATATTTCTCCGGGGGCTGGAACTGCCGATGGGTTTGCTTTTGTCCATCTCCTCCGGGGAAGAGATCCCCTTGGGCAGGACCAATACATCCTCTGATGCTTCCCGCTTGGAAAAAGCCAGCAGTGGCAGGTCCTCCGGCACTTCTGCCGGGATGTCCTTCAGGCTGTGGACGGAAATGTCGATGACCCGGTCCCGCAGGGCACGGTCCAGCTCCTTTACAAAGAGGCCCTTGCCTCCCACCTTGTCCAGTGTCCTATCCAAAATAATGTCGCCGGTGGTCTTCATGGTGACCAACTCCAGCTCTATCTCGGGATATGCAGCGGCGATCTTCTCCATGACCAGCTTGGACTGGATCACAGCCAGCTTGCTTTCCCTGCTACCGACTATCACTTTCTTCTTCATGTAACAACCTTTCTATCCTCTCTCTTATCCCGGCTGCCTTCTTGTGATCTTGGCCTCCGGCGATGACCCCCACGGTCACATTCCCCGCTTTCACGATTCCGGGGAAGTAAAAATCGCACAATTTCCTGTCGCTGGCCACGTTCACCGGGATCTTCCGCTCCCTGCACATCTCTCCGATACGGGCATTGAGCAGGTGATCATCCGTTGCCGCCACCACCATCTTCATCCCCTTCAGGTCCTCCTCTTCAAAGGCCCTGACCCGAAGGTCCATTTCCGCAACATCACCCTCCCGGACTTCCTTGGCCACCACCGTGACCCGGCACTGAAAGTCTCTCAGCACCCGGGCTCTGCGCATGGCAATCTTGCCACCGCCCACCACCAGCACGGGCATATCCTTCACGTCCACATACATGGGGAAGCGACTGTCCATCAGTTCCTTGGTTCCCCCGGCCGGCAGATCTCCCCCAATCACTCCCACGGAAAGCACGCCTTCCGCAGGATCCGGCAAAGGGATCCCACATCTCTTCACGGCCTCCATAAAGGAGATGGTCTCTTCTTCTCCGGGCCGCTTGATGAGGATCACCTTGACGCCCAGCTTTTGGGCGGCAGCCACCTTCTCAGGAAAGCCCCCCACCTTGCCCGACTCCTTGGTCACCATATATTTGGCCCCCATCTGTCTCAGGATGGCCACATTGGTTTCCTCTGTAAAAGGGCCTTGCATGCAAATCAAGTTTTGCTTCCGGTATCCCATGTCCAAGACCGTTTGAATCATCTCCGGGTCCGGGAGCATGCGGGGATAAAGGCGGCTTGCAAAATCAGGAATGCCTGTGTAAGAAGAAAGTTCCTTGCTCCCGGTGGTCAGTAGTACCGGGCCTTCCGTCCCCCGAAGGTACTCCGCCGCTCCGGCGCTATCTGCGACCACCAAGCAGTCATCGGGGAAGTCTTCTTCCTCTCGAGCCAAGCGATAGACCGGAACACCGGTCTTTGCCCCTGCTCTACCGATGTTCTCCGAAACCTCAACTGCATAGGGATGGGTTACATCGATGATCTGGTGGATGTGGTGGCTTTCAATGAAATCCACCATGGCATCTTCATCCATCCTGCCCTGATGAACGGAAAATCCTTCGCCGTCTTCAGGTAGAAGTTCTCTTCCGTAATCCGTGGCGATGGCGACGAAAAGTTTGGTGGACGGGTCTCCCGTCTCGGCTTTTAAGTGAGATAGGGTCCGGCCCTCCGTGGTGCCGGCAAACAGCAAGATATTACTCATCCTTCTTTCCTTCCATAAAGTAGCCCCGGGCGGTGACCATCTTTCCGTCGATTTCCCAGGTGAGGGGGCTGCCGATGAAGACAGTGGTAAACATATCCACAGGAGTATCCCGCAGTTCCTTCAGGGACATGACCCTGGCTGTCTCCCCTTCTCTGCCGATGTTAGCGGCGATCCCGCAGACCGTGTCTTCTTTTTTGTATTCCATAACGATGTCGCATGCCTTTTGCAGATAGTCATGGCGTTTGATGCTGGAAGGATTATAAAGGCATATGGTAAACTCCGCCTCCGCCGCACATCGAAGTCGCTTTTCAATCAGCTCCCAAGGGGTAAGGAGGTCGCTGAGGCTGATGACGGCAAAGTCATGGGTCAGGGGTGCCCCCAAGATGGCAGCCCCGCTGCAGGCTGCCGTGATCCCGGGGATCACGTGGATGTCCACGGCGGGATAATCCTCCGCCACCTGATACACCAAGCCGGCCATCCCGTATATCCCTGCATCACCGCTGCATACCATGGAAACTTCCTGGCCTTTCAGCGCCTCTTCCACCGCCATGCGGCAGCGGTCCACCTCCTTCTTCATTGGAGTGGACAGAAAAACCTTGTCCGGATAATCCTCCTTGATCAAATCGATGTAGACCGTATATCCCACGATGACCCGGCTTCTCTCCAAAGCGGCCGCCGCCTGGTGAGTCATCTGTTCCCTGTTTCCGGGGCCCAGCCCCACAATGTTAATCCTCTTCATACCCATTTCTCTCTCCCGTCTTGACTGTATCATCCATGGCCGATTTTTCCAGGGCAGCAAAGCACTCTTCCCAGCGGTCCCGGGGCAGATGCTTCCGCAGACCGAAGAGCAGCTTACGAAGGGATTTCTCTGCCGCCGTCTCCGGATCCTGAGTCTTCATCCGTCCGGTCACATCCTCTCTCACCCGCCGGGAAATGTGATCCACCGCAGGCAAGACATCCTCAAATGCCAGCTGAGAAGCCAGCTCCTCCACGGCTTCCTTCAAGATGGCCTCCGCTTGGTCTTTGCCCTTTTCTTCTTCCTCCCCTAGGCAGGCGCTGCTGATTTGATCCATATTATAAAGCTCTATCCCCGGAAGATCTCCCACCCGGGAATCGATATCCCTGGGCACCGCCAGATCCAGGTATAGCTGCTCCCTGGTCTCTCCCCGTGGACCCATCTCCCCGGCCATGATGGTAAAGTGAGGGCTGAGGGTGGCGCTGATGATGCACCTGTACTTTTGGAGGTTTTCCATCCGGTCCTCGTAGGGGATCATGGTGCATCCCTCAGGCAGGATGGACTCCTGTCTTTCCTTTCCGTGGATCCGTTTGCGAAGAGTCATGGTTACCTTAGCCCCTCTTCTGACCAAGTCCTCCGCCAAAAGCCTTCCGATCTGGCCGTTGCCGATGATGAGGCAGGGTACGCCCGAAAGTTCTCCCAATTTTTCTTCCATGAGGACAATGCTGCTCCTTGCCGCCGACGGGCTGATGGCGGACAGGCGTACAGTGGATTTCACCTTTTTTGCGGCGGAAATCGCCCCTCGAAACGTCCTGTTGAGGACGGCATCTCCACATTGGCATCTTGCCGTCAGGGAAAAGGCCTCTTTGATCTGGGTCAGGATCTGATCCTCTCCCGTCAGACGGGACTCCAGGCCGCAGGCAAGGCGAAACAAGTGGCTTACCGCCTCTTTCCCTTGGCGCCGGACAAAGTGAGGGGAAGATTCCCCGGATATCTTCTCCATGAGAAGGGCCATATCCGTATCCTCACTCCCACTTACCCAAAGTTCCGTTCGGTTACAGGTGGACAAAATGAGGCAGCCGGAAACCCCCTCTTCTTCCTTGAGGGTCTTCAGAGCCTGGATCCCTTGGTTCTTTGTAAAGGAAAATTTTTCTCTTTCATCGATGGGCGCTTTGTTGTGATCGATGCCCACCATCATGATCCTGATCATTTCTTAGCCTCTCTGAATTCATGGGAAAATCCCGGATCATATAATTTAGACCTGTCGTACTCATCCCCCAGGAAGTTGCCCACCAGGATCAATGCCGTCTTGGTGATGTTGTTTTCCTTGGCGATCTTTGCAATGGTCCCTACCGTTCCTCGGAAAGTTTTTTCTTCCGGCCAGGTGGCCTTGTAAACGATAGCCGCCGGAGTATCTTCTTCGTACCCTCCCGCCAGAAGCCTTTGGGTAAGTTCCTCCAACATCCCGGTGGACAGAAAGATCACCATGGTGGCCTGATGCTTGGCCAAAAGGGATATTTCTTCCAGAGGGGGCACCGGCGTCCGCCCGGCCATACGGGTGATGATCACCGTCTGAGAAACATCGGGAAGAGTGTACTCTGCCTTTAACGCGGCAGCTGCACCGCAGAAGGAACTGACCCCGGGAACCACTTTATAAGGGATTCCCGCCTGATCCAAAAGGTCCATCTGCTCCCTGTGGGCGCCGTAAATGCTGGGATCCCCCGTGTGGAGACGCACCGTCATCTTCCCCGCCTTCTCTGCCGCCTTCATTTCCTCTATGACCTCTTCCAAGGTCATGGATGCGCTATTGAGGATCCGGCATCCTTCCTTTGCAATGGCCAGGTGGCCTTCGTTGACCAGAGAGCCTGCATAGATGATCACGTCAGCCTCTTTTAGAAGTCTCTGGCCCCTGACGGTGATCAGATCTTCTGCGCCGGAACCGGCTCCTACAAAATGAATCATTCTTTTACTCCTTTTACGATCAACAGGGAAAAATATCCCGAATCTTCTTCTATTTCTTCTGCGCTGTAGTAGAGCTTTTCCCCTTCCATCCCACAGCGAACAGCCATTTTCACGTCCAGATCCTTCCTCCCTACCAGAAGTTCCTTCACTTTCCCCAGAGATTTCCCGCTTTTCATCAGCACCCTGGTGCCGTCCAGGGCCAGATGTTCTTCCAGCCCCAGGTAGGATGCCGGTATGATATGCAGAGCCTTATCCGCATGGGTAAGCCCCATGTTCAGCCTGGCTGCCGCGGCACAGAAAGAAGGGATCCCTGAAACGATTTCCGTGGAGTAGCCTTTTTCCGTTATGATATCGTGGACGTAGATGTAGGTGGAGTAGACCGTAGGGTCTCCCAAGGTGAGAAAGACTCCGTTTTCCCCTCTATCCAGTCTTTCCATGATCTTCTCAGCCGCTCGCCTGTGGCATCTTGCCAGTTCTTCCTTGTCCCGGATCATGGGCATGTCCACCTCCATGATGGGCTTTCCCTCCATGGCGGGAACCGCCGCCGAAGCAATGGTGTAGGCGGCATTCACGTCCTTCCCCGAATGAGGGATGACGACAAAATCGCTCTCTTCTATTAACCGCTTTCCTTTCAGGGTGAGCAGCTCAGGGTCGCCCGGTCCTACGCCTATGCCGGCCAGGCTTCCTGCCTTCCTTCCTATCTCATTTTCTTTCATCACTGTCATTTCTCCATCCTTCCCAACCTTCCCAAAATCTCTTCCGCATCTTCCGTTTCTCCCAGATAGCCGTAGACATTGGAATACATCAACGCCCCCACTCGGGTCCTTGCATCCACCCTCTTCATACAGTTGCCGTGGATGTCTGTCATGATCTTTGTCACTACCTTATCCCAAAGGCCTTCTTCCTTCAACAAGGATATCCCATCTTCCGTCGTGACGCAACGGCTGAGCCGTTCCATGGCTTCTTCTTTGCCTCCCGATTCCCGGCCATATTTTTCCAGGGTTTCCATGCGACCGTCCCCGTACTTGGAATGGGTGTTCATCGCACCTGCGGCGACCTTGATCAACTTGCCTACGTGCCCCACAAGGAGAACGGCTCCAAACTCCTTTTTTGCCGCGTAATCCAGGGTCTCACCGATGAAGTTGCTGCATTTGACGATCTTCTCCGGAGAGATATGGGTGTTTTCCGATAGATACTTTTCTCCGTAATTCCCAGGGGTGATCACCAAGGTTTCTTCCCCGGAGGCGGCAAGGACGTCTATCTCCACCTTGATGGTGTCCACCAGTGCCTTTTCGCTCATGGGCTCCACGATCCCGGTGGTGCCCAATATGGAAATGCCCCCAAGTATCCCCAGCTTGCTGTTGAACGTCTTCTTTGCCAATTCTTCCCCTTCGGGAACGGATATCTCTATGTCCAGCCCCCCTTCGTAGGAGAACTCCTCTGCCACCTGGCCGGCACCGGCGGTGATCATGGCCAGCGGAACCGGGTTGATGGCGGCTTCTCCCACCTTCCGAGCCAGGCCCGGCTTCGTCACCCTGCCTACTCCCGAACCTCCGTCCACCAGGATTTGTCCCGGACTATCCGGCCTTAGCCGCACCTTGGAAACGATCAACGTCCCGTTGGTCACGTCAGGGTCGTCTCCGCTGTCCTTCCTTGCGGCACAAGATGCCCAATCTCCCTCTTTTCTGTAGTCCAGCAGAGGGATGGAAACCACCTTACCCTTTGGGGTCTTCAGCTTAAGGACGGACATGGGGCTTCCCCCCAACAAAAATGTCAGTGCCCCCACGGTTGCCGCGGTGGCACAGGACCCGGTGGTATACCCTTGTCGCAGTTTCTTCTCCATCCTCAACTATTCCATCACATCACCGAGATGTTCAACATACAGGCGCCGAACTCCGGGAAACTCTCCGATCCCCCGAAGGATGCACTCCGTCTCATATCCCGCCTCTTCAAAGGCCGACTTCCAGGAGTCCTCTTCTCCGGCCATATCATTTTTGGCATGGTCTCCGGCAACAACCATGAGGGGAAGAAGGACCACTTTCCCTGGTGCATAAGCCTCTATCCTGCGGAACATGGTTTCAAAATCCGGATAGCCTTCTACCGTCCCTACAAATACATTCCCGTATCCCAAGGCATGGAAGCGGTATTCCAGTGCGGCATAGGCGGCATCGGAGAAGTGCCCCGTCCCGTGGCCCATGAGGACCAGGGCTTCTCCTTCGGGTCTTCCCGCTTCCTCAGCAATGATATGGCAAAGCTGTTCATAATCGTCGCTATGGGTCAAAAGGGGAGCGCCGATCCTGAGAGAAATCAGCTGATCCTCATACTTCTTTGCCTGGCGAACCATCTTTTCATACTCATCCCCGTTGAGGATGTGGGTAGGTTGAAGGACGATATCATCATATCCGTCCCGGATCAATCCTTCCATGGCCTCCTCAACGTTGGGGATATCCATCCCGTCCCGGTTTCGCAGGATCTTCATGATCATGCCGCTGGTAAAGGCTCTTCTCTGGTGGACATCCGGAAACGCCGCTAAGCAGTCCTTCTCGATCTCATCGATAGTCTTCTTTCTGGTGTCGTGATGGCTGGTGCCGAAACTGACCACAAGAATGGCTTTTTTACTCATTTTTCCCTCTTCCCTTTCTCTATATATTCTTCCAATTCCTCCACTGTCCGGGGAGGCTCCAATGTACTGTCCAATATGTTCTCCCTTTGGAGGCTGCGGAATATCCGCATGATCCTGGGCTCCTCCAGGTTGGTCTTTTTGAGAAGATCTTTATCACCCAGAATGGATTTAGGTCTTCCTTCAGCAATCACCTTCCCCAGATCCAAAAGGACGATCCGGTCGGCCCATGCCAAGGCTCGGTCCACATTGTGGGTGGAAAGGATCACCGTAGTCCCCTTTTTACTCAAATCATCGATGATCTGATCCGTCAAGGCGGCAGCCCAGGGATCCAATTCCGATGTAGGCTCATCGAAGATGATGATCTCCGGATCCATGACCATCACATCGGCGATGGCCACTCTCTTTTTTTGCCCGCCGCTGAGAAAGTGGGTGGGCTTTTCCCGAAATTCTGCCATATCCAACTCTTCCATGATGCCGTTGACCTTTTGCAGCGTCTCTTCTTCTCCGTAGCCCAGGTTCAGAAGGCCAAAGGAAATCTCCTGTACCACGCTGGCGGAGAATAGTTGATTGTCGGGATTCTGAAAGACGATCCCCACCTTTTTTCTCGCCTCCACCAAGGCCTTTCTCGAGTACTTCAGAGGGGTCCCTTCTAAGATCACCTCACCCTTATCCGGCTTGAGCACCCCGTTAAGGTGGAGGAAGAGGGTGGACTTGCCGGAGCCGTTGGCTCCCATGATGGCCAGTTTTTCTCCCTTGGCCACCGTCAGGTCTATCCCCCTCAGTGCTCGTGTGCCATCTCGGTATGTGTAGTGGACATCTCTTACTTCTATGGCAGCATCTTTCCTTTCTACACTGCCCATATCTCTCCTCCGTATACCCTTGTAAAGATGCCCGCTCCAAGAAGCAGGGAGAGAAAGAGGGCAACCGCCACCACTTCTCCGGCTCTCACCGGTGCGCTGATAAAGAGGACCTGCATTTTGCCGTCGTAGCACCTGGCCTCCATGGAATCAAAGAGAACGGTCGTCTTGTGCATGGCCAGGACCAATACCCTCGCCAGCATCTGGCCCATACTCCTGAGCCCCGTCCGCACATTCCTGTTTCCCAGCCTGCAGTTCTGCGCTGTAGTGATGGCAAAGGCAATGTCCAGTAACACAAAGATAAATCGGTAGATCAGGACCATCAGTTCAATGACGATCCAGGGACAGCGAATCTTTTTCAGCAAACCCAGCGTGTCCAGGGTGGGTGTAGTCAGCGTAAGGAAGTACAGACAGGAAACCGACGCTAAGGAAACCAGAACCAGTCTCAATGCATAGAGAAGAGAATGGCTGGTATAGGTGATCCCCGCCATGGTGAAATCAAAGGCAACGACGATGGTGCCCAGCACAAGGAAGATCAAAGGAGCCGTCATCATCTTCAGATAGGTCTTGCCGGAGACATTGCTCCAGCGTAGAGTCAATCCCGTCATGACTACCAAAATCAACAGAGCGATGGGCATCGTTCGGATCCCCACGCATATGAGCAGGGTGCCAAGAGCAAAGGCGCACTTGACCCCGGTATTTCTATCTCGGATCGCCGACGAATAGGCCAGCTTATCGATCAGTATCATTAAAAACAGTTCCCTTTTCTTATTTCTTCCAGATAGTCATCATTGATCTCCGCTTCCCGGAAGGTTGCCATATCCCGCATCACGCCCAGTGCCTGTTCAATGACCAGAAAGGCCAGAGGGCAGCCGCTGCCTTCACCCAGCCGCATCCCCAGATGCATCATGGGAACCAGGCCCAACGCCTCCATGGCTTTACGGTAGCCGATCTCGAAGGATTCGTGAGAAGCCAGCATGTATGCCTTGCTCCCGGGGGCGATCTTCTCCGCCAGCAAGGCGGAAACGGCAGAAATATATCCGTCTACCACGATAGGCATCTTTTCCGCCGCGGCACCGATAAATACCCCTGTCATGGCAGCAAGATCAAAGCCGCCCACCTTGGCGAGGACGTCCACATGATCGGTAAACTCCTGGTGGGCCGCCTTGTCCACGATAGCCTTCTTTCTCTCAAAGGAAGCATCGTTGATGCCTCCCCCCCTGCCTACCACCGCCTCTGCCGGACAGCCGGTAAGGGCGGACAGGACTGCGGCACTGGTGGTGGTGTTGCCGATGCCCATTTCTCCTACCCCCAGAATATCATAACCCATTTCCTTGGTCTCTCTTGCCAGCTCCATGCCGATGAGCAGGGCCCGGACGGCCTGCTCCCTGGTCATGGCCGGGCCTTTAGAAAGGTTCCCGGTGCCGTATCCCAATTTTCTGTGGATGATCTTGTCGTTGACAAAATCTCGAGGGTCCTCTGAAATCAAGTTTTGGGGAAGATCGCAATCGATACCCATGTCTACCACCAGAAGGTCAGAGCCGGTATTCTTGGCCAGGACCCCTACACCGGTAAGCCTGCGGATAAAGTTGATGGTCTGTGCCGTGGTGACGCTTTTGGGGGCGGAAGAAATCCCCTCTTCCACCACGCCGTTATCCGCCGACAAAACCACCACACACTTTTTTTCGATTTCATTGATGACCCGGCCGGTGATCCCGGCGATCTGTACGGAAATATCCTCCAGCCTCCCCAGGCTGCCAGGCGGTTTGGCCAGGGACCCTTGACGGTCCCTGGCCTCCTTCATCACTTCTTCATCAAGTGGCTGTATCTTGCCGATCATTTCTCTGATCTGTTTTTCCATTGGCTATTTCTCTTTCTTGTTCATCTTCTTTCTGCAAACTAAGTATCCCAGTCCAAACCCGAAGATACCGGCACCCAGCCCGGCCTGCAGGCTGAAAAGCAGGGACTCGGTCTCCCCTCCGGGAGGCTCGATCAGCGATTCGAACCAGGGTTTGTAGCCTGAATTGACTTTCGTGATGGTCTCCTCCGCCTGTCCGTCAGCTCCGCCGAACTCCGAATCCTTGATGAGCAAAAGGGGTACCACGGCGATGATCACCGCCAGTATGAGACAGATGATTACGATTTTTGCATTCTTTGACATGGTCATTGTGCTCCACCTCCTATATATCCCAGTTCGCCCAGTTCCGGCGCGGCATAGGCTTCCAGAGCCTTGACGATCACCACTGCCAGAAGGCCCTCAATGATGGCCAGAGGGATCTGGGTCAGAGCAAATACGGTCATAAACTCCACCAGAGAACCAGTAAAGCCGCCGTTATCCGAAGGATGGGCCATGGCCAGCTGTACCGATGTGACCACATAAGTCCCCAGGTCGGCCAGACTTGCCGCCAAGAATACCCCCAAACTCCTGGGAGCTTGGAGCTTTTTACATAGTGCAAAGACGCCCACCGCAATAAAGGGCCCTACGATGCCCATAGAGAATGTGTTTGCCCCCAGAGTAGTGATCCCTCCGTGGGCCAGGAGCAATGCCTGGAACAGGAGAACGATAACGCCGATGATACACATGGCGGTGGGCCCGAAGAGAACGGCGCCCAGGCCGGTTCCCGTGGGATGAGAGCTGCTCCCCGTCACCGATGGGATCTTCAGCGCCGACAGGACGAACACATAGGCGCCCATCATCACAAAGATGAGGATCGTCTTTCTGTGCTTTTCCACTGTCTTTTGAATGGACCGGATCCCTAAGATCACAAAGGGTATACATAGTACCCCCCAAACGATGCTATGGGTAAGAGGCAAGAACCCCTCCATGATGTGCATCCCGCTGGAGATGGCTGCCGTACCGAATACCAGGGCAATGACTACGCCCAGGATAAAGACCGCCCGCTTTCGATATGTTTTTTTCATGCTTTCCCTCCTAAAAAAAACTATTCTGATTGACTCAGAATAGTGTATACGAGGCACTTAAATACCCCGTTTACACTTTCAATCAACCGTTAAAAAATGTAACTAAGATCTTTCAGGCAGGTCTTCTGGCTCAGGCTTAAACGCCGTACAATTCTTCCCATAAATACAGTGAACTGCTTGTACTGACTAACCATTACAGCGGCGGGACCGCGGGGGAATTTCACCCCTCTTCCCTATTCTTTCGGCAGGAAAGTACCGAACACCTAAAAGTATATGAAATTAAGTGGATTATATCACGATAAGCACGCAGTTGCAA
>JBMNVE010000026.1:0-23475 GCA_050946655.1 Anaerovoracaceae bacterium | reverse complement strand
CTGTGAATTTCCGCTTTCTTTTCTTTTCTTCCTTCATGTAGACCTCCTCCCACATTATACCACGGGAAACACCGGCGGATGTAAAAATATGATGGAGGCTTTGTCACGTGGACGGCTCGGTGGTCGGACCCTAATCCTGTCTAAAATGCAAAAGAAAAGGCTGGTTTGGACTAAAATAGACAGTGTAGCAAATAGTCGATCCTGTCAGCGGGAGCATCCCGGCAAGTAACGGTTGTACTTTCCCGGTTAATTTGGTACAATAGCCGTTGTGATAAGGAGGAAACAGAATGTACAGATTTGAGGATATTGATCTGGTAGATGAAGGCGTGGCGGCGGCCATAGCCAGTGAACTTGAGAGACAGAAAAGACACATCGAACTGATCGCATCGGAAAACATTGTAAGTAAAGCGGTGATGGCTGCCATGGGCAGCCCCCTTACCAATAAATATGCGGAAGGATATCCGGGCAAGAGATACTACGGTGGCTGTGAATGCGTGGACGTAGTGGAAGATTTGGCCAGAGAGCGAGCCAAGAAACTCTTTGGGTGTGAGTACGCCAATGTGCAGCCCCATTCGGGAGCGCAGGCAAATATGGCGGTGTTCTTTGCCATCGTGAAACCGGGAGACAAGGTCATGGGCCTGGGTCTCAACAGTGGCGGACATTTGACCCACGGAAGTCCGGTGAACATGTCGGGCTGCTATTTCGATATCATCCCCTACGAAGTCAATGACGAAGGTTTTCTGGATTACGATAATATCGAGAAGATTGCCATGGAATCCAGGCCAAAGTTGATCGTATGCGGAGGCAGTGCCTATGCCAGAAACATCGACTTCAAGAGATTCAGAGAAATCGCAGATAAGGTGGATGCGGTGCTGATGGCAGACATTGCCCACATTGCAGGGCCGGTTGCTGCGGGTCTTCACGAAAGCCCCATTCCCTATGCACATGTGACCACTACCACTACCCACAAGACCCTCAGGGGTCCGAGAGGCGGGATGATCCTGTCCAGTGATGAGGTAAACAAGAAATACAACTTCAACAAAGCGGTATTCCCCGGGATCCAGGGAGGCCCTTTGATGCACGTGATCGCTTCAAAGGCGGTATGTCTGAAGGAAGCTTTGCTCCCCTCTTTTGCGGAGTATCAGGAGCAGGTATTGAAAAACGCAAAGGCCCTTTCTCTGGCACTGCTGGATAAAGGCTTCGATATTGTCTCCGGCGGGACGGACAACCACCTGATGCTGGTAGATCTGAGACCTAAGGGGATCACCGGCCAGGAAGCGGAGGACCTTCTGTGGCAGGCCAATATCACCTGCAACAAGAACTCCATTCCCAACGATCCGGAGAAGCCCACCGTCACCAGCGGCATCCGCATCGGCACTCCCGCCATCACCAGCAGAGGGATGGTGGAGGAAGACATGGAAGTCATCGCCCAGGCCATGGATATGGTCATCACCGACGTGGAGGCCAATCGGGAGAAGGCAAAGGACATGGTCAAAGCACTGACAGACAAGTACCCCATCTACGAATAAACAAGAGCCATATAGACAAAAAGAACGACGCACCGAAAAAGTGCGTCGTTTGTTACAGGAGAAGGATATGAAACTCATCCACCTATCGGACCTCCACATCGGGAAGAAAATCAATGAGTTTTCCATGTTGGAAGATCAAAAATACATCTTTGACAGGATACTGCAGATCGTCGGGGAAGAGGAACCCCAAGGCATCCTGCTGGCGGGAGATATCTACGATAAATCCGTGCCCTCGGCAGAAGCAGTGGCCCTATTTGACCGATTTCTCACCCGGCTTTCAGAAAAAAAGATCCCCCTTTTCATCATCAGTGGGAATCACGATAACCCCCAGCGCCTATCTTTTGGGGGAAACATCATGCGCAATAGCAAGATATATGTATCTCCGGTTTTCTCCGGCAAGATAGAGCCGGTGATTCTTTCCGACGATCACGGAGAGGTGGGCATCTTTCTCCTGCCCTTCCTCAAGCCTGCCCACGTGCGCAGCGCATACAAGGATGCGGAAATCGACTCTTATCAGGCAGCGGTCAAAAAGGTAATAGGCGATATGACCGTGCTTTCTCGTCGGCGGAACGTTCTGGTGGCCCATCAATTTGTCACCGGAGGAACTACCTGTGGATCGGAAGATATCTATGTGGGGGATACGGGCAACATCAGTGCCGACTTGTTTGAGGAGTTTGACTACGTGGCCTTGGGCCATCTTCACAGGCCGCAGAACATTAGCCGGGAGACTCTCCGATACTGCGGCTCACCTCTGAAATATTCCTTTTCGGAAGCCTCCCACACCAAATCCGTTACCGTGGTGGAACTGGAGGAAAAAGGCAAGGTCTCCGTCAGGACGGTTCCCCTGGAGCCTTTGCGGGACATGAGGGAAATCAAAGGTAAATACATGGAAATTTCGGCGAAATCTTTTTATCAAGGGACCCAAACCGATGACTATATCCATGTGATCCTCACCGATGAAGAGGATGTTCCCGATGCCCTGGGCAAGCTGCGATCCATCTATCCCAATATCATGCGTCTCACCTACCATAACACCAGAACCTGGACCAATCAGGAGATTTTGGCCCTGGAAGAAGGCGCGGCCAAACACCCCTTGGAAATCATCGGTGCCCTTTATGAGATGCAGAACAATTGCCCCATGAACGAAACCCAACGAGAGCTGGCAGAAAACCTGTACAATGAAATATGGGAGGTGGAACAATGAAGCCGACGAAATTGATCCTGTCCGCCTTCGGACCCTACGCAGACAGGACGGAAATCCATATGGATTCCCTGGGAAGATCGGGGCTTTACCTGATCACCGGGAATACCGGTGCCGGAAAGACCACTATATTTGACGCCATTTCCTTCGCTCTTTTCGGAAAAGCCAGCGGGGACAACAGGGAAGGCAGCATGCTTCGGAGCAAGTATGCCCGGGCGGGAACGCCCACCTTTGTGGAGTTGGAGTTTGAATATGGGGAAAAAACCTATACCATTCGCAGAAACCCGGAGTATGAGCGACCTAAGTCCAGAGGAGAAGGGTTCACCAAGGAAGCTGCCGGCGGTGAACTGATCTTCCCCGACGGGCAGCCACCTCTGACCAAGGTGCGAGAGATGGATCAAGCCATCGTTGATTTGCTGGGGGTGGATCGAGGGCAGTTTGCCCAGATCGCCATGATTGCCCAGGGAGACTTCCTGAAACTGTTGCTGGCCAAGACCGACGAGAGGAGAGAAATCTTTCGAAAGATCTTCAAGACAAAGCCCTTCGAAGAGTTCCAGAAAAGAATGGGCGAGAAGGCAAATCAGTTGGATCAGGACTATGAAAAACTGCAAAGCAGTCTGGATCAATACTTGGAGACCATTCAATGGGGGCAAGACGCCCCACCGGAAGACGGACCCATAGAGGAAAGGATCTCTCATATCAGGCGGCTCATTGAAGCGGATCGGGTGGCTTTGGAAGAAGGGAAGTTTCAGCTGGAAGATGTGGGGGAAAAGCTCAACGCCCTTCATCAAAAGTTTGGGGAACTGGAGAGGGTGAAGGAAACGGAGAAGAAGCTTGCAGAAGAAGTGACGCGGCTTGTCGGATTGGAGGAGTCCCTGAAGGAGGCGGAAGCGACCCTGAGGGAAGCGGAGAAGGAGAAGCCGGAAATCGAAAAATTGGCCGCTGCCATCACCTTGGCCGGGAGCAAGCTGGATAAGTATGAGGAGTTGGACCGTGCCAAGGAGGAGTTGGTAGGGCTGCAGAAATCCTGCCAGGACCTGACCCGGGAGACGAAAGAGCTGGAGGAAGTGACGGCGAAAATGAAAGCTGAGCTGGAAAAGGATGGAGAGGAACTTGGAGCTCTCTCGCAGGTTCCCGAGGCCAAGGCCCGCATAGAGGCAAGCTTGACCGGCCTGGAGATGCGGCGTGACGCCTTGGACCGCTTGTCGGTAGGATTCTCCGATCAAAAGAAAAAAGAGTCGGAACTTGCCCATGCTCAGAAAGCCTATGAAGATGCAAAAATTGCTTATGAGGGGGAGAAGAAGGTGGTAGGTGATTTGGAGCGGGCATTTTTGGATGCTCAGGCCGGATTGCTGGCAGAAACCCTGATAGACGGGAAGGCCTGCCCCGTATGCGGCTCCCCGGACCACCCTGCCCCGGCCATCAAGCCGGACACAGCCCCTTCCGAAGAAGAATTGGATGGAAGAAAAAAAGATTTGGAGTCCTTGTGGGATGCAGCGGGCCAACGCAGCCGGGAAGCCGGCAGGCTGGGCGGGCAAGTAAAGCAGGCAAAGGAAGCTCTCCTGGAGGAAGGAGAGAAACTTCTTGGCGCTAGCCAAGACCCCTTGGCGGCTCTTCCCGTTGCCCTGGATAAGGTGAAAAGGGAAATAGAAGAGGCAAAAAAGGCTCTCGAAGACGTCGTGGCGAAACTTGCCAACAAGTCCGCCCTGGAGAAGGAACTCCCTATCTTAAAAAGAAAGTTAGAGGAAAAGACAGATCTGACCGCTGAAAAAAAGGAAGCCTTGATCCAAACCAAAAGCCGCATGGAAGCTGCGGAAAAGCGTGCCGCTGAGATGAAGAAGGATCTTCCCCATCCCGGAAAGAAGGAAGCGGAAGATGAGATACGGGCTTTGGAAGGCAAGAGAAGGAATGCGGAAGAGCGGATCCGAGCCTCGGAAGAAGCCCATGGAAGGCGTCAAAAGGCGGTAAACGATAGTAAGGCAACCATCACTACCTTGCGAGATCAGTTGAAGGATCGTCAGAAAATGGATGAAGAGGCTCTCTTATGGGAAAAGAAAAGGCTGACGGAAGAGAAGACAGGGCTGGAGGAAAGGCGCAGCATCCTGGACAAACGGCACAGTGGAAACCATCGCACCTTAGATGCTATGGAAGAGAAAAGAAGAGAGATGGCCACCTTGACTGAAGAGCGTAAGTGGGTCAAGGCTTTGTCCGACACGGTAAATGCCAAAGTGAGCGGGAAAGAGAAGATCATGCTGGAGACCTACGTGCAGATGACCTACTTCGACCGGATCCTGGCCAGGGCCAATGTCCGCTTCATGAAGATGAGCGACGGACAGTATGAGCTTGTTCGGCGGAAAACGGCGGGAAATTTCCGAAGCCAAACGGGTCTGGAGCTGGATGTCATCGACCACTATAACGGAACGGAGCGAAGGGTAGCCTCCCTATCCGGCGGGGAGTCCTTTATGGCATCTCTGTCCCTGGCTTTGGGCTTGTCCGAAGAGATCCAGCTGTCCGCCGGGGGGATCCGTCTGGACACCATGTTCGTGGACGAGGGCTTCGGCTCTCTGGATGAATCTTCCCTGGGCCTTGCCATGAAAGCTTTGCAAGACTTGTCGGAGGGCAACAAGTTGGTGGGGATCATTTCTCATGTAGGGGAGTTGAAGGAGTTGATCGATAAGCAAATTGTGGTGACCAAGGAAAAGTCCGGGGGAAGCCGGGCGGAGATCATTTTTTAGGTTGTTTCTGAAACCGGTAGGGATAAACAAATTAATCAACGCTAAATAAACGCACGACGTGCGTTTATTTTGTTCAATTACTTCTGAAACCTGTACACCACAAGGGATCCTGCCAGGACCAGGGCAATGCCCACATAGGAGTTCCAGGAGAGGATCTCTCCCAAAAAGACGTAACCCAAAAGGATGGAAAAAACGATCCCGGAGTAGTTGTAGATGCTCACTTCCGCAGCCGGTGCCATGCGGTAGGAGTAGGTCAAGGTGATCTGCCCGAAGCCACCTAAGACGCCGATGAGGATCAGCTGGAGCATGGTGACCGGGTCGGGGATGATGAACTTGTCGTAGATAAAGGGAATGGTCGCCAAGACGCAGAAGGCCGAAAAGTGAAAGATGATGGTCATTCCGTCCACTTTGTTTTTGAAGTAGGCCAAAAGCGTATAGGAAACACTGGAAAACAAAGCGCAGGCCAGTGCCATAAAGAGAGGCAGAAGGTGGGAGGTCCAGGCCGGGTTGGCCACGAAGACGGCTCCGGCAAAAGCCAGGATCAGGGAAATGACCACAGGCGCTTTAATGGGTTCCTTTAAAAATATGGCGGCCCAAATGGCGATGAGAAAGGGGGAAAGCTTCATCAAGGTGGTCACATCTCCCTGGTTTGCGTTGGCTACAGCGTAGAACATAGCCACCAAGCCGGCAAAGCCGAAGGATGACCGAAGAAAGAGAAGGGGCTGATGCTTCCATGAACCCAGATAACTTCCTTTCTGCTTGGTGATGATGATGAAACTGATCACCAGAGAAACGATATTTCGAAAAAAGACCTGCTCCATGAGGGGCACCGAAAGGCTGGACTTTTTGATGGCGATCTGCATAGTAGAAAACAGAAAAGCCGAAAGAAGCATGAGAATCACGCCTTCCTGCTTCTTTGTTAATCTTTTTTTGCCGTTTTCTATCATAGATTTTTTCTCCAATGCTACCATTGTACCTTCTACCCGGGTTCACTGCAACTAAACTCAAGGGATTTGGTCGCCGAGAATACTGATTGTCAGAATTCAGGGTGACGGAAGTGAGAAAACAAAGAGAATACAGATGTATAATGATAAAACAATAGGGACCCTGCTAGGGTCCCTACTACTCTCGTCTATTTAGATCCCTTCTCGGATCAGCCTGCCGGCTTCCTCGGTGCCGATTTTTGTTCCGCCGCTCTGCATCAGGTCCGGCGTGCGGTAGCCCGCCGCCAGCACCTTCTTGATGGCGCCTTCGATGGCGTCTGCTTCATCCCCAAGACCGAAGGTGTACCGCAGCATCATGGCTACGGAAAGGATGGTGGCCATGGGATTGGCCTTATCCTGACCTGCAATGTCCGGGGCACTGCCGTGGACAGGCTCGTACATGCCAAAGTTTCCCATTGCCAGGCTGGCCGAGGGAAGCATGCCGATGGATCCGGTCACTTGGCTGGCTTCATCGGAGAGGATGTCCCCGAAGATGTTCCCCGTAAGGATCACATCAAACTGCTTGGGATCGAGGATCAGCTGCATGGCGGCATTATCCACGTAGAGATGATTCAGCTCCACATCGGGATAATTTTCCTTCACCTGGGTGACCACTCTTCTCCAGAGGCGGGAACTTTCCAGCACATTGGCTTTGTCTACGCTGGTGACCTTTCCTCTTCGCTTTCTGGCCATGTCAAAGGCCACCGTGGCAATACGGCGGACTTCACCTTCCGAATACTGCTCTACATCATAGGCAGCCGGGCCCATGTCCGTTTCCTTGAACCCTCTCTCCCCGAAGTAGATCCCGCCGGTCAGTTCCCGGACCACGAGGAGATCCAACCCGCCGGCGATGATCTCCGGCTTCAATGGGCAGGCGTCCGCCAACTCATCGAACAAAATCGCAGGGCGCAGGTTGGCAAAGAGGCCCAGCTCCTTGCGCAGACCCAGGAGGGCCTTTTCCGGTCGCTCTTCCCCGGGAAGATCATCCCACTTGGGGCCGCCCACTGCACCCAAAAGCACAGCGTCCGATTGCTTACAGATATCGATAGTCTCCTGAGGCAAGGAAATGCCCTTGGCATCGATGGCACAGCCCCCCGCCAAGACCTCCATGTACTTGAAGGTGTGACCGAACTTTTCGCCGATCCGATCCAAGACACCTAAGGCCTCTTGGACCACCTCCGGGCCAATACCGTCTCCCGGTATGGTTGCTATGCTGTAATTCATTTCTCTTCCCTCCCTCGGATGCTATTTAACAATCCTCCGGCAGAGATGATTTCCCTGATGAAATCGGGAAAGGGAAGTGCCTGATACGTTTCGTTCTTCGTCAGATTGGTAATGATGCCGGTGGAAAAGTCCACGGACACCTGATCTCCGTCCTCAATCTTCTTGCTGGCTTCCTCGCATTCCAAGATGGGGAAACCGATGTTGATGGAGTTCCGGTAAAAGATCCGGGCAAAAGTGCCGGCAATGAGGCAGCTGATGCCACTTGCCTTGATGGCCACCGGCGCATGCTCTCTGGAAGAGCCGCAGCCGAAGTTTTCTCCCCCTACCATAATGTCACCCGGCTTTACCTTCTTCACGAAATCCGGATCGATATCCTCCATGCAGTGGCTGGCCAGCTCCAGAGGATCCTGAGTGTTCAAACATCTTGCGGGGATGATCACATCTGTATCCACGTTATCCCCATATCTATGTACTCGTCCTTTTACTTCCATCTTACTTCCCTCCTGCTATCTTCCCGGCTAATGCGCTGGCTGCCGCAACCTGCGGGCTTGCCAGGTATACCTCGCTCTTGACATGTCCCATTCGGCCGACGAAATTTCTGTTGGTGGTGGCCACGCAACGCTCTCCGGCAGCCAAAATCCCCATATGTCCGCCCAAACATGGGCCGCATGTGGGCGTGCTCACCACGCATCCGGCGGTGATAAAGGTTTCCAGATAGCCCAGTCTGATGCACTCCATGTAGATCTCCTGAGTGGCGGGAATGATAATGGCCCGCACATTGGGGTGGACCCGATTCCCCTTCATGATGTCCGCCGCTGCCTTCATGTCCGACAGCCTTCCGTTGGTGCAGGAGCCGATGACCACCTGATCGATGGAAACATCCCCCACCTCATCGATGGTCTTGGTATTTTCGGGAAGATGAGGGAAGGCTACGGTCTGCTTGATGCTGTCCAGCTTGATCATGTAGGTCCGCTCATAATCCGCGTCCTCATCCGGCTCGTAGGTTTTGTAGTCCCTCTTCAATCGCCCGGTCAGGTACTCCCTGGTAACATCATCTACCGGGAAGATCCCGTTCTTTGCACCGGCTTCAATGGCCATATTGGCGATGCACAGCCGATCATCCATGGTGAGGCTGGCAATTCCGTCCCCGACGAACTCCATGGATTTATATAAGGCACCGTCTACGCCGATCATGCCGATGATGTGGAGGATCACATCTTTTCCGCTGACCCCTTCCGGCAGTTTTCCCACCAAGTGAAATCGAAGGGCGGAAGGAACCTTGAACCAAGCCTCTCCTGTGGCCATTCCGGCGGCTACATCTGTGCTGCCCACTCCCGTACTGAAGGCACCTAAGGCACCGTATGTGCAAGTGTGAGAATCTGCGCCGATAATGGCATCTCCCGGTGCGATCAGTCCTTTTTCCGGGAGAAGAGCATGCTCGATGCCCATGTTTCCTACATCAAAGAAATTATCCATATCAAACTGGCGAGCAAAGGTCCTGCACTGCTTACATTGCTCCGCGGACTTAATATCTTTATTGGGGGTGAAGTGATCCATGACCAGAGAAACCTTGCTCTTGTCGAACACATCTTCAAAACCCGCTTTTTCAAACTCATTGATGGACACCGGCCCGGTGATGTCATTGGCCAGGACCATATCCAGTTTGGCGTTGACCAGCTGTCCGGCCACTACCCTGTCCAGCCCGGCATGGTCCGCCAGTATTTTTTGTGTCATTGTCATTCCCATAGGTACTGTTCCTCCTCCTTATTCTACAAAATGGCTGATGTGGTTCAGGCGGTTGATGGCACTGACCAGTGCATTGATGGATGCATAGATGATATCGTCGTGAAGACCTACGCCCCAGTAGAGCCAGCCGTTCTTGTCGGAAATAGCTACATAGGCGGCCGCTCTGGAGTCCGATTGAGATTCCAGGGCGTGCTCCTGGTAGGTCACAAAGTCGTACTCAAACGCATAAGGGCTTTTTCTCAGGGCTTCCGCCACGGCATCCAGCCTACCGTTACCGCTTCCCTTCAAGTGGTACATCTTCCCGGCGATCTCCACATCGATATCCACTTCCATGCGATTATTGGTTTTAAAGTCCGCATGCCGTTTGAATCTGGCATCGATGATATCGACGGGCTCAAAGAAGTTGATATATTCCTCGTCAAAGATATCGAAGATCTCATCCGGTGTCAATTCCTTATGCTCCTTGTCGGAGATACCCTTTACCAGATAGCCCACTTCCTCTCGCATCTTGGCGGGGAGGGTGTATCCGAAGTTCTGCTCCAAAATGTAGGCAACGCCTCCCTTTCCCGATTGGCTGTTGATGCGGATCACGTCGGCGTCGTACTCTCTTCCCAGATCCGTAGGATCCACGGGAAGATAAGGCACGTTCCATCTGTCCACCATCTTTTCCTTTCGGTAGTTCATCCCCTTGGCGATGGCGTCCTGATGAGAGCCGGAGAAAGCGGCAAAGACCAGCTGGCCGCCGTAGGGCTGACGAGGATGGACCTGAAGTCCGGTGAACTTTTCATACATCTCCACCATCTTGGGCATATCGGAAAAATCCAGTTTGGGGTCTACGCCATGGGTGAAGAGGTTCATACCCAAGGTGACGATGTCTACATTCCCTGTCCGTTCGCCATTACCAAAGAGGGTTCCTTCGATCCGGTCACCTCCCGCCAAGATTCCCATCTCCGCATCGGCCACGCCGGTGCCTCGATCGTTGTGGGGGTGGAGGGAAATCAGCACGTTTTCTCTATTGTGAAGGGTTCGATCCATGTACTCGATCTGGGTAGCATAGACGTGGGGCATGGACATCTGGACGGTGCTGGGCAGGTTGATGATGACCTTCTTTTCCGGGGTTGGCTGCCATACGTCGATGACGGCGTTGCACACCTCCGCCGCATACTCCGGCTCCGTCCCGGTAAAGCTTTCGGGAGAATACTGGAACCAGAAGTTGCTCTCCGGGTTCTTTGCCGCGTATTCCTTGATCAGCTTTGCCCCGCTGACGGCGATCTCCTTAATCTCTTCCTTGGAAGAGCGGAATACCTGCTCCCGCTGTGCCACGGAAGTAGAGTTATATAGATGTACGATGGCGTTCTTGCAGCCCTTCAGAGACTCAAAGGTCTTCTTGATGATGTGTTCCCTGGATTGGGTCAGCACTTGGACCTTTACATCGTCCGGGATCATGTCCTTTTCGATCAGGGTGCGGAGCAAGTCGTACTCCGTCTCGGAAGCTGCCGGGAAACCCACTTCTATCTCCTTAAAGCCCAGTTGTACCAGATACGCGAAAAACTCCAGCTTTTCCTCCAGGGACATGGGCACGATGAGGGCCTGATTGCCGTCTCGAAGGTCCACGCTGCACCAGATGGGTGCCTTCTCGATGTGATCCTTTGTGACCCAGTTGGCGGTGGGGTTGGGGGGCATATAATATCCTACCTGATACTTTTCATGATTTTTCATTGATCGATCCTTTCTTTTCTCGGTCCCTTGCAAAAATAAAATCCTCGTCTCATAAGAGACGAAGATCGATTCTCCGCGGTACCACTCTTACTTGGAGGCGGCCATCACCGCTTCCCACTCATAAGGTTTTGCTCCGGGGTGAGACACTATGGATCGACCTACACCCTTCCACCAAACGGGCGCTCTCTGTAAGGACGAGAAAACACAGCTTATTCCCTTCATCGCAATATAAAGTTACTACACAGTATATGGAAGAGGAAATGGATTGTCAAGATATTTTATTTGGATGAGGGGGTTAGACTAAATGGTTGGTCAGCTGATAATCTCGGATGAGCCGGTTTTTAAGGGCGGATGTCAGGATAAAATTCGGACATCCATTTACTTTGACCGGTCTGTTCGGGATTATTTTTGCTTTATTTCTTCCCTGCGGCCCCTGAGAGGCCATGTAGGGCTGTTTCTAGCCTGCAGAAGCCCTATTTTTGATACGGAAAACGGGGGCGTCCAAGATTCTCTCTTTTCCAAAGGCGGATCATCAATTTAGGTGGTATGAAATAAAAAAACAAGACAAAAACAAAAATGAGAAGCAAAAACAGTGACAAAAAACAAAAATAAGAAGAATAAATTGTACAAATCAACAAAATGCAAAACAAAAACATTGACTTCTGATCTGAGACGTATATAATTATATCACTTAGGATTTTTATTTTGGCGTATTATATTAGTAAGAAGAGGAATGGGAAGGAGTATAAAGCATGAAATTAACTGGCTCGCAGATAATAGCGGAAATATTGCGTGAGCATGATGTGGATACCGTGTTCGGATATCCGGGCGGAGCTGCTCTCAATGTTTACGATGCGCTGTTTGAATATCAGGATCAGATCAGACATGTGCTGACTGCCCACGAGCAGGGTGCGGCCCATGCGGCGGACGGTTACGCCAGATCCACGGGAAAGACAGGCGTTGTCCTGGCCACCAGCGGACCGGGGGCTACCAACTTGGTCACGGGGATCGCAACAGCATTTATGGACAGTGTCCCCATGGTAGCTATCACAAGCAACGTGCCTGACAGCCTCATCGGCAGAGATGCCTTTCAGGAGATCTGCATCACCGGGGTCACCATGCCGGTGACCAAGCACAACTTCTTTGTCAACCGGATAGAAGACCTCCCGGGAGCGATGCGCAATGCCTTCCGCATTGCCACCAGCGGCAGGAAGGGTCCTGTTTTAGTGGACATCACCAAGGATGTAACGGCAGCTGTCCTGGATTACAAGCCGGGGAAAGGGCCGGAGAAGACAGCGGAACTGCCCAAGACCAACGGAGATGATCTTCACAAGGTGGCAGAGGTGATCAATAACGCAAAGCGACCGGTCATCTACTTCGGTGGCGGCGTTCCCCTATCCAATGCGGAGAGAGAGCTTGCCGAACTGATGGAAAAATCCGATATCCCCGCTACGTATACCCTCATGGCGGCCGGTGCCATCAGCTATGACAATCCCAAAAACATGGGACTCATTGGCATGCATGGAACCATAGCGGCAAATAAGTCCATGGACAAGGCCGACGTGCTGATCGCATTGGGGACCAGATTCAGTGACCGGGTGGCGTTGAACCCGAATAAATTTGCAAAAAAAGCCACGAAAATACAGGTAGATATCGATAAAAGCGAGATCAATAAGAACGTCAGTGTGGACTACGATTTTGTCAGCGATGTAAAGGACTTTCTTTCCAAGCTCCTTCCCCTCATCGAAAAGAAGAAGAGGCCGGAGTGGGTGGAAGAAGTGGGCAAGTTGAAGAGGACGACCGGCGATGTAAAATGCAAGGATGCGGATCTTCACCCCAGCGAGGTGATTAGAGCTGTCTGTGATCTGACCGATAAGGAAACCATCTACGTGACGGATGTGGGCCAGCATCAGATGTGGGCAGCCCAGTACTTGCACCATACAAAGACAAAGAGATTCATTACCAGCGGCGGATTGGGGACCATGGGCTTCGGCTATGGTGCGGCCATCGGTGCCCAGATCGGCAATCCGGACATGAGGGTCATCCATTTCACCGGGGACGGTTCCTTCCACATGAACTTAAACGAAGCCTGTACGGCAGTAAGCGAAGATCTTCCCATCATCACCATCATCATGAACAATCACGTTCTAGGGATGGTGTACCAGTGGCAGAATTCTTTTTACGGAAGAAGGTTCAGCGGCACAACGCCCAATCGCAAGACGGACTTTGTCAAATTGGCGGATGGGTTCGGCGTAAAGGGTTTTTATGCGGGCAACCCCGAAGAGTTCAATGATGCCTTCCGGAAGGCGCTGAAGGAAAAAGGCCCGGTGTGGATCGAATGTGAGATCGGCTGTGAAGAGCGGGTCCTGCCTATGATCCCCGGCGGCGGCACAGTAGAAGATATGATCATCGGATAGGAGGACAGAAAAATGGCATTACAGAGAGAAGTCATCAGCATATTTGTTGACAACCAGTCCAATGTACTGACCAGAGTAGTCAGCCTTTTCGGGAGAAGAGGATTCAACATCGACTCACTGACGGTGTCTGCCACCAATGATCCCACCATATCCAGGATCACCGTGGTGTTCAACGGCAACGAACAGAGCATCGCTCAGATCCTGACTCAGACGGAGAAGTTGGAGGTGGTCAAGTCCATCTTTACTCTTGAGCCGGGAGACAGCCTCTTTCGTGAGCTGCTCCTGTTGAAGGTGAAGGTCGACAGGGAATCTCGCACCACCATACGGGAGATCGTGGACATCTACAGAGGTAAAATAATTGATCTTTCCAAAGAAAGTATGATTATAGAAATGACCGGCGAGCCTGCAAAACTGGACGCGTTCATGGAGATGCTATCCTGCTACGACATCGTAGAGGTGTGCAGAACCGGGATAACGGCCATGGGCAGAGGCTGGACAGAAGAACAATAAGAGTGGCCGGAAGACGGCGGAAAAGGAGAAAAAAATGGTAAATAAGTACTATGATCAGGATTGTAATTTGGGACTTTTGGATGGCAAGACTGTTGCCATCATCGGCTTCGGTAGCCAGGGTCATGCCCATGCACAGAACCTCAAGGACAGCGGTGTGAATGTAGTGGTAGGACTTAGGTCCGACTCCAAGAGCGCCCAGTCTGCAAGGGATGCCGGCTTGGAAGTAGTGGATGTGGAATCCGCCGCCAAGAAGGGAGATCTGGTGATGATGTTGGTACCCGATGAGTTGGCTGCGGACATCTATGAATCACAGGTAGCCCCCCATATGAAAGAGGGAGACGTTCTCATGTTCGCTCACGGCTTCAATATCCACTTCAATCTGATCAAGCCATCTGAAGATCTTGATGTGATCATGGTTGCACCTAAGGGCCCCGGACACACAGTAAGAAGCCAGTATCTGGAAGGAAAGGGCGTACCCAGCCTTATCGCCGTAGAGCAGGACAAGTCCGGCAAGGCAAAGGACATTGCTCTGGCATACGCATCGGGGATCGGCGCGGGAAGAGCCGGCATTTTGGAGACGACCTATCAGGAAGAGACGGAGACCGACCTTTTCGGCGAACAGGCTGTCCTCTGCGGTGGTGTCACCGAGCTGATGAAGGCGGGCTTCGATACCTTGGTGGAAGCGGGATACGAACCGGAGATGGCATATTTTGAATGCGTCCACGAAACTAAGCTGATCGTCGACTTGATCAACAGCGGCGGCTTTGAAATGATGAGAAAATCCGTTTCCAATACGGCGGAGTTCGGCGATTACTATGCAGGCAAGAAAGTCATCGGCAAGGAAACCAGGGAAGCCATGAAGGACATCCTGGCCAACATCCAGTCCGGCCAGTTTGCCAGCAACTTCGTTACGGAAATGTCTTCCGGTCGCCAGGCCACCTTCCTCACCACTCGGCAAAAGGAAAATGAGCACCTGCTGTGCACCACAGGTCAGGAGCTGAGAAAGATGATGAGCTGGCTTAAGTAGTAGCATATCGGGGCGAGGGACCCGGGCAACCGCCGGATCTTTCGCCCCATTGTTTTTTGTTTGGAAAAGAGGTAAACAGATGACAAAGAGAAGCGACAAGGTGACTCTTGGTGTAGAACGAGCTCCCATGAGGAGTCTGTTTTATGCCATGGGGTATACGAGGGAGGAACTGGAGCGACCCCTGATCGGCGTAGTCAATGCCCACAGCGAGATCGTACCGGGCCACTATCACCTGGACAAGATCACCCAGGCGGTGAAGGCCGGCGTGCGCATGGCAGGGGGGACGCCCATCGAGGTGCCATCCATCGGGGTATGTGACGGCATTGCCATGGGCCATGAAGGAATGAAGTATTCCCTTGCCAGCAGAGAATTGATTGCCGACAGCGTGGAGACCATGACCATGGCCCACATGTTTGACGGCCTGGTTTTGGTTCCCAACTGCGACAAGATCGTACCGGGAATGATCATGGGTGCGGTGCGGATGGATATCCCTACTGTGGTCTGCTCCGGCGGTCCTATGATGGCGGGACTTTTTGACGGGGAAGAAGTCAGCTTGTCCAAGATATTTGAAGCGGTAGGTGCCCGGAAGGCGGGACTCATCGATGATGATGCCCTCATGGAGTACGAGCAGGGCGTCTGCCCCGGCTGTGGTTCATGTGCCGGCATGTACACCGCCAACAGCATGAATTGCTTGTCTGAAGCCATCGGGATCGCTCTTCCCGGAAACGGAACGATCCCGGCCATCCACAGCGGAAGAGTGAGACTGGCCAAAGAAGCGGGAATGGCCATCATGAACCTGGTGGAGAAAGGGATCACCGCCAGAGACATCATCAACGAAAAATCCATCGGAAACGCCCTTGCCTGTGATATGGCCCTGGGATGCTCCTCCAACAGCGTCCTCCACTTGCTGGCCATCGCTACGGAGGCGGGAGTGGACATGGACCTTTCTATGTTCAATGAATTTTCGGCTAAGGTGCCCAACCTGTGTCATTTGGCACCGGCGGGAGATGCCCATATGCAGGACCTTTTCATGGCGGGGGGACTCCAGGCGGTACTCAATGAACTGGACAAGAAAGACCTGGTGGACAAAAGTCTCATCACGGCCAACGGAAAGACAGTGGGGGAAAACATCGCCGGGAAGACGGTGAAGAACTACGAGATCATTCGGCCCATCGACGATCCCTACAGCGAAACGGGAGGCATCGCCATCCTTTGGGGGAACATCGCAAAAGACGGGTGCGTGGTGAAGAGGAGTGCGGTGGATCCTTCCATGTTGGTTCACAGCGGGCCTGCCAGAGTCTTTGACGGAGAAGATGATGCCATTGCTGCCATCTATGACGGAAAGATCGTCGCCGGCGATGTAGTGGTCATCAGGTATGAAGGGCCAAAGGGCGGCCCGGGGATGAGGGAGATGCTCAATCCCACCAGTGCCCTTGCCGGGCGAAACCTGGATAAATCCGTTGCCCTGATCACCGACGGAAGATTCAGCGGCGCCAGCAGAGGGGCCTCCATCGGACATGTGTGTCCGGAAGCGGCAGCCTGCGGAGAGATCGCCCTGATCCAAGAGGGAGACATGATCGATATCAATATCCCCGCCGCTAAAATCAACGTAAGGGTCTCTGACGAGGAATTGGCGGAGAGAGGAAAGTCATGCCGGATCTTACCCCCCAAGGTAACAAAGGGATGGCTGGCCAGATACAGCAGAAACGTGACCGGCGCCAACAAAGGGGCCGTGATGGAGTAAGGGGCATGCAGGAAATTTTAAAAAATGTTTACTTGGTGAAGGTTCCTCTTCCCGGAAGTCCTCTCAGGGAGGTGAACAGCTACATCTTTGTTGGAGATGGGAAGAACCTTCTCATCGATGTGGGCTTCAATACAGATGAAAGCGAGAAGGCATTGCGGGATGCTTTTTTGCAGCTGGATCTAAAATGGGCGGAAACGGATATCTTTCTCACCCATCTTCACGCCGACCATACAGGCTGTATCCAGCGACTCAAGGACAACTGCGGAAAGATCTACATCGGGGAGTACGATGGGATGGACGTCAACACCATGATGATGGACGATTACTGGGAAAAGGATATGGCCATCCAAAAGCACATGGGTCTTCCCAAGGGAGAAGAACTCCACTACACCGACCATCCTGCCTACCGTGGCGGCGTTACCCAGCCGGTAGACTTTACTATGGCGGTGGACGGGGAAGAGATCTCGGTGGGAGAGTACCGCTTTCAGATCATAGACCTGAGCGGTCATACCCCGGGCGGAAAGGGCCTCTATGAGAGGGCCAAAAAAATCCTCTTTTGCGGAGACCACATCATCCAAAAAATAACTCCCAACATCACCGCCTGGGATAGAAAAAAGGATTACCTGGGTCTATTTATGGAAAACCTGAAAAAGGTGGCGAAAATGGACATCCAAAGGGTTTATTCCGGACACCGGGCCATTATCACCGACCATCGAACCAGGGTGGATGAGCTTTTGGCACACCACAAGCGGCGTCTTGACCGCATTCTTGAACTTCTGGCGGAGGGAAAAAAGACCATTTACCAGGTTGCCCTTGGAGTACAATGGGATTTTGCCGGAGGCTATTACGGAGATTTTCCTCCGGAGCAAAAGTGGTTCGCCGGAGATGAAGTCTTTGCCCATCTTGAGCATCTGAAGGCCATCGGAAAGGTGGAATACCACGAAGATGAGAAAGGCACCTGGTGGTTTCACTTGATTTAGCCTCTTAGATATGTGCAAAACCGGTCAGGAAACAGTTGAAAAACTTCGGGCGGCAAGGTAACTTGCCGCCTTTGATGTTCCAAAAAATGTGGCTAAAAAAGACTGCTTTCAGATAATTTTATAAAAGGGAAGAAAAAATATCAAGCAAGATAATCGTGATTAAAGATTGATCAACAAACTCAAGACGCTAAAACGTGTCTTGAGCTTGTTTTTAGGGAGATGAGATAAAATTTATGCTCTACGGCTATCTTCCATTATTCACGTGCCTCGATCAGCTTGGTCAGTTTCCCAATCAGCACCTGCTCATCTGTGCCTGACCTTTTGCTCACATCTGCGATAGTCGCTTTTTTGATCATCATTCTACCCAGAGGGGTATTCATCATCTTATATTTTTCATTGACCTTAGGCAGTTCTTCCCTGAGCCAGGGATATCGTTCCAAAATTTCCGATAGTTTGGTTTCCTTTGTGATATTCATCTATTGATTCTCCTTGTTGTCTTTTTTTGCCGCGTCTTTGCCGGCAAACTTTTCTCTCAGAACTTTATTGATTTCAGCAGCTTCCTTCCCCTGCTTTTCCATCTGCTTGATGGTTTTGTATGCCTGGAACAGCGGCGACGGTGCAATTTCAGAACTGAAGAAACCGATGCCCATATTCCACGCAAACTGTTCAAATAGATCATCAAAGGCCCTGGAATCCATACCATTGGCGTATGCCTTGATCAATTCCCTCATGGCCTGGCGCATCCTACCTGCCCCTACTGCATTGGCAAGAGATAGGAGGAGCCTTGTGTTGTAGTCCAGAAACCGTTTTTCGTCATTCCATGTCAGATCCCAGAATTGGACAGCAAGTTGCCCTAATTCCTCATCGATCATGGGATAGTTGGTGATGACGACCGGTCTTTCCGGGATGTCCTCCAAGCACCCTTTTTTCTCTACCCTGTAAAAGTAAGCATTATACTGGTTATCCCCAATCTTTTCCGTATGAGACTCATAGCCTAGCATCTCCATTACCTCATAGAGGGGCAAAGGGTCGAAGGTCTGGATCACTTCTATACCGCTCCCTACAGGAAGGGCAACCACCTGTTTTTTCAGGCCTTGAAAAAAATCTCCACTGACCCCTCGGACATCTAACTTCTTAAAATCTTTTATTTTGTCTTTCCAATCTGCATAAGCCATTTTCATTCTCCTTTCCCTCGATAAGGTCGAAGCGAGTTAGCAAACGCTAACCAAATCTCACTATACTCCATAACTTATACATATTCAATACCATTCTGCTTTTCTTTCTAACATCTTTTTTCTTTTTTGACAAAAATTTAATTTGCATCGTGCTGGGGATGGAGGCTGTGATCGGTCTACTTTTTGTACGGTAGAAAGCTTGGGAAAATCGTGATTACGGCCTTTTCTCTCAGCAGCGCTTGAAAGGCTACTTGTGCTTTCGCTTTTCTCTTCGGGGAAAAACATTTTTTGCGATGGTCTTGACAAAGATTATGGATAACGATATGATGTTTTTGGTTAGCGATTGCTAACCAATGTTACGACATTGAGTTAGCGAAGACTAATTTACCGCAAAGAAAATAGTGACCCTAAAACAGACAAGAAATGTAAAGACCTTCATCGGAGATAGATAGTGGAACTCTACACAGCTAAATTGGAACAAAACATTGACCCGGAAGTTATTTCTCGATTATTGAAAGTAATCCCGCCGGAAAAATCCTTGAGAATACGTAGCCTTTTCGGGGATAGGGATAGACGAAGATCTTTGCTGGCAGACTTGGTTGCAAGACATGCCATTGCAGAGAAGTTAAACCTAAATTTTAACGATGTTAAAGTTTCTGCCGGATCCAGAGGGAAGCCCCATTCGATTCCTCAGGTTCATTTTAATGTATCCCATTCAGAAGACTATATCGGTTGTGTATTAAGCGACTTATCCCATGTCGGTGTTGACATTGAAAAAGTTCGCAGGTTAAATGATGCCGTAATTCTTTCTATTTGCCCAAAGGTGGAGGTTGACTTGATCAACAAGAATAGTTCGCACAAGTACTGTTCTTTCTTTCGGCTGTGGACAGCCAAAGAAAGTTACGCAAAATATGAAAACATTCCCATGGATGAGTGCTGTAGCCGGCTGGTGACAAAAGCCTCTTCTGTGGATGGGATGCTAAAAAAGTATGAACAAAAAGCAGGTTGCTTTTTTCATCAAACCACCCGGATACTCCCCGGCTATGTGGTTTCCATCTGCACCAGGGAGAGGGAGAACATCAAGATCCATGAAGTATATTCTGAAAGCCAGATGCACAATCTAGCGTTTAAAAACATATGGAGGAAATATCAATGAACACCATCATCAGCGAACTCATCCGATCATCAGACTATTTTTATGAAGATAAACCTGCCCAAGATGCGGTAAAGGTCAAGGATGTAAGAGGACACTTTGAGAGTGAAGGATGCCATATGTCATATCTGCAGTGAACTTCTTTTCCGGTCTTGTCATGCCTTGAGAAAGTTTATTGGTAAAAGTGATAATTTCCCGTTTCGCCATCTGCGTATTTGTGGTAAAGTGAGTCATAAGGAGTCCTTTCTTTTTTGTTTAGTAGGAGTTATGGTTGCACTTAAATCCTACCACAAAACTGGGTTGGATTCCTTTTATTTTCAATGATTATTTGGATATTTTTCTTGGAGATTCATCAAAGACTTTGCAAGCAAACTGAAATGCGGAAACTCAAATGGAAGTATCTATTGACTTAAGGCGAGTTGCCCTTTAAAATAGAGGATGGATTCTAGGGGCAATAGAAGATCAAAGAGCAAATAAGGGGGGAAAATTATGAGAGAATGTACAAAAAAATGATTGTTTGCTGTTGTGTTTGCTTTTTCAGCAGGTCTGTTTTGCGATGCATTAACTGATCGAAAAACAGTCAGCAATAGGGTGCTGCCATAGGAAACATAACTAATCCACAGTGTCTACATAAAAGTTTACAGAGAAATTCAAAGAAAGGAAATGTTGAGAATCCCCCTATGGGTTCAATATACAAGCAAGATATTATGAAGAAAAATCGAATGCGAAAATTCATTATTGTTTTTGTTTGTCTGTTCGTGACAGCAAACCTTATGCTAGCAACAACAGCCTCCTATGGGGCGGATACGCTAGTGCAGGACGGAACCACAACCACGCAGGAGAATCCTGTCGGTGGAAATGAATGGATGGAAGAAATCCTCGACAGCGGCAACCCAACAGAAGTGATAGAGACTCCTGTGGATGAGATGAAACCTGATGCAGAATCGGAAGTATTACCTCAAGAAGAATCCTCCAGTGGAGAGTTGGAACAGCCGAGAGTGGATCCGAACCTCGCAGAGGATTCCGGTCTGAAAACAACGGAACAGAGCCTTGCCGTGCCGAATGCTATGGGAAGTTTAACTGTGATGTATGAAATTTCTGATGCGGAGAGGTCTTTCATAGATCTTAGTCCTTGGTCTACACTTAATGTTACGTTGACGTTGGGAGATACTAGCATTAATGGTGTGTATGGAGATGTCACATTTAAGAACGGTGTTGCAAATATAAGTCTTGAAAACACTGCTGTGAATTCATCCAGTCCTCCTGTCATGATTACCGGTTTACCTGTAGGAACAACTTACAAGGTTACAAGCAATGTGACTCCCCCGGATGAAGGGAAGTTTACTGCACTCAATAGCGAAGGAAACGAGAATTACAATGGAGCGGAGATTTCTGGAACCATTTCGGAAGCGGGTAATTATAGCGTGGTTAGGCTTGAACCCAAAATTAGGGATTTTATGATAAATAAATTTTGGAGTAATGAAGAATATAATTCCGAGACCGGTTCCGTAGATTCCAGTAATCGTCCCACTGAAATCACTGTTCATTTACTTAAAAACGGGAAAGATGTAGGAACCGTTCGGCTGAATGAGAGTGACTCGATGGATCCTTACGTGTGGGGCAGGAGCTTGGCATATGTTCCCAGTGGCAATTTGACACTGAAAGAAGACCCTGTTAAGGGGTATGCGCAAATTAGCTCCAGTATGCCCGGATGGATTGAAAATCGGTATGTAGGGAAGACATCACCGGGGACAGGGATGATATCCATATCCAAAGGGGGACGTGACTTTTTAGCGCCCCCTCCCATGCCGACAGCGGCGTTGGTTCCGCCGATGGCGTTAGGTATCTTCCATTTCAAGATTGAGTTGAGTGATAAGACAATAAATGGACAGTATGGAGACTTGACGTTCCAAGATGGTATAGCTGAATGTGACCTTCGATTTGGACAGAATGTAGTAGGGAGGGATATTCCTGCTGGCGTGCAGTATACTGTTACAGAGACTAATAACATAGGTTGGTATACAAAGTCAACTGGCGATGTTGGGACGATTGAAGATGGAGTCGTTTCTAGCGTTATGTTTGAGAATTATAGGTATCCTCAGATGGTGACTCTGAAGAAGATTTGGAATGACAAAGGAAAGAGTGATCAGAGACCGAAATCGGTTACTGTAAACCTGAAATATGGTGGAGAAATATATACCAGTGTTGTTCTCAGTGAAGATAATAATTGGACGACCACGTTAGAAGGATTGCCAAACGAGTCTAACGACAAGAAGTGGACAGCAGAAGAGCTTCCAGTAGATGGGTATAAGGATACGGTAGTCAAAGAGTGGGTATTCCAAATGCCGCCGAGACAGATGCCACCTCCTGTTTACACAACATCTCAAGTCAGTAGTTCTTTTGATATGTCCTCCGGTACGCAGGCGGCTTTGAGAAGCAGCAGCAGTATTCCTATTGAAGCTGCGCAATCACCATTTCCGGGAATCATTAACTTCTATGTCGTGAATACTCCCGAAATTCCAGCAGTTCCAGGAGCCGAAAAGCCAGGTTCAGGAGCGATACCGGTAGAGGATAAGAACGTGTCGGAACTCGAAAAAATAATGCAAACTGATGATGATAATCGTATGAAAGTAAAATTGCCTCAGACAGGAGAATCCAATGCAATGACTGCAGCCCTTGCTCTGCTTGGAATCAGTACCAGTTTATTGTTTGGTCTAAGGGCAACGAGAAGACGTAGAAAAGAACATGGTGAGTCTTAACTTGAGTAGCGTTTCCAATTCAAAAAAATAAGTATGATTTTTTCTAACGAGCAGTTTGACTGCTCGTTAGTTTGGTAGTTGAGGTGCCCTTCATTTAGCGGACACGAAGCGGATATGTTATACTACCAGAGAAATGGGGGCCTGTGATGATGGCTGCCCTGAAGGACAAGGGATATAAGCGAGCCACCCTAGGAGTCAGCAAAGAGAATTGCGCTGTTCGAATGTATCGGAATGTGGTTCTTGAAATTGCTGGAGACGGGCGAAGCATGCGTATTCAGCTGGATCAAATGCTAAAGAAGGAATTGAGATTTGTTGTAGACTGGAGGAAGATTGAAAGAGAAGAAGTTCTTCCCATACGGAGAAACAGAAACCGCCTATTTATCCAAGAAGGATAAGCGGTTGAAGAGAGTCATAGAGGTTATCGGCCCCATTGAAAGGGAGATGGATGGCCCAATGTCATTAAGTTAAGTAACGAATCAAAGTAAAGACCTCACAAGCAAATATGTGGGGTCTTTTTTTCTTGAAAAGTATTGACAATGTTCGTAGATTGTGTGGCCGCTTTTACCGGAATAC
>JBMNVE010000025.1:0-27373 GCA_050946655.1 Anaerovoracaceae bacterium | reverse complement strand
CCCTTTAGGGCTACCACGAGAAGGACGTGCGATTGGCAAACCTTTCAACGCGTCTTAAGACGCTGGCAGGTAGCGGCCCCTTATAGGGGCATAAACAAACCACCGGCTAAGCCGGTGGTCATGATTGGTCCGGCCGATATGGCCGGGCGAGTGTTGGGAGCCGGTCTAAGTGGCCGAATCCCTGCTACCTGATCGCGGCGTAGCCGCCACCACTGCAAAAATCTTCGGTCGCCAAAAATACTGACAAAACGGGGATAAAAAAGGGCCTCTGCCAACGCAAAATGGAAAAATGGACAAGTGAGGTTACAAAAAATCGGGAATATATGGTAAAATATTCCATATGAGAGAGAAGTGTTCGCGAGAATCATAATTTTGAGGTCGTTTTGGAGATGTATCGGGGGCGGAGCCACCCGGTGCGTTGGCAGAGCTGAGGAATATGGGCAAAAAGTCAGTATTTTCGGTGACCAAAGACTCGGAAGACTATTTAGTCAACCGGAAATTCTCAATGCCTCCCGGGGAGGTGAGCAGCGGTGGAGAAGATCAGCTCTCTACAACCGGTGTCCTGGCATGCTTACCCGGCTTCTGAAAAGCAATAAATAGGATGGCACTGATGGCCATGAGGATGGGGTAGAACATAAAGGGCACGATTTTCATGGGAGATAATCCGGTGAAGGCGGCTGCGGATAGTAGCTGGGCACCGTAGGGAATTAGCCCTTGAAATACGGATGTAAAAATGTCCAGAAGGGAGGCTGTCCGAACGGCACTGATATTGAACTCTTCGCTGATGTCCTTGGCGATAGGTCCTGCCATGACGATGGCGATGGTGTTGTTGGCCGTAGCCATATCCACTAAGGATGCCAGTGCAGCGATACCGAACTGGCCACCCTTGGATGTTCGTATCCTGGACTTGATCAGATTTAAAAGGAAATCGACTCCGCCGTTTTCCTTTACAAGAGCCAGGATTGCAGCAACTGTCATGGAGATCACAGTGATATCGTACATGCCGGTCACTCCCGTTCCGATGGAAGTGAAGATTTCCGATACGGGAAGAGAGCCGGTGGCCACTCCTACGATGACGGCAAGGACGGTTCCGGCAATCAAAACCGCAAAGACATTGAACCCGATCAGGGCGCCGATCAAAACCACCAAATAGGGGACCACCTTCAAAATATTATAATCCAAAGAGCCGGTGATCTGGTAGGTACTGTTCATGGTGATAATGACGAAGATGGCTAAAGTGAGTATAGCAGCCGGAAGGACGATGAAAAAGTTGGCCTTGAACTTATCTTTCATTTGACAGCCTTGGGTCCGCACGGCGGCAATGGTAGTATCGGAAATCATGGAAAGATTATCTCCGAACATGGCGCCGCAGACCACGGCAGCGATGCAGATGGCCAGATTGAAGTCAGTTTTTTCACTGATCCCCACAGCGATAGGGGCAAGGGCGGCGATGGTCCCCATGGAAGTTCCCATGGAAACGGAAATAAAGCAGCCGATCACAAAGAGTCCTGCAATAGCGATCCCGGGAGGGAGGATGGAAAGACCTAAATTTACTGTACTTTCCACGCCGCCGGCTGCAGTGATGGCTCCCGAAAAGCCTCCGGCAACCAGGAAGATGAAGTACATGATCGTAATGTTCTCATTTCCCACCCCTTTGGCCACCAGGCGAAACTTGTTCTCAAAGCCCAGCCGGGGGTTCTGAAGAAAGGCGACGAATAGGGCGATGAGAAAGCCCACGATTGCCGGCATGCTGTAAAAGTCATTCATGACGATGCCTGAACCGATAAAAATAATCAAGAATATGCCGATGGGTAGCAGAGCGGAGGGTTTCCCTCCCGATGCGATCTTTTCCAAAATGTGATCCTCCTATAATTGTGCTCATCAAAAGTATAACACGGTAGATTATAACACCTGGCAAGGGTTGCGTCCAGACAGACAAGTAGCCAAGGGGAAAAATCAAATAGCAAGATAATACACGGCAGAATAGATGGACAAGTTATTGGGCCTGACATATAATAAGCACATTAGAAAAGATGAAGAAAAACTGCAGGAGAAAAATTTGAAAACAAGTAGAAACAGACATGTCAGGAAAGCAAGACTGATAAGGTGGTCCGGATTGGTTGGCCTGATGGTAGTTTTGATGGTTGTGGTTGCAGTTACGGCTTTGTTCGCCCGTGAAAAAGGGGACGATGAAAAATGGGCAGAAAAGACGATTCCAAGCCTCGCTTCCGCACAGTCCTTCGATGAAAACAAAGGGCTTGCCAACAGAGAAGAGACAATCACCAGAGGTCAGGCTGCCACACTGGTCAGTGAATTGATGCAGCTGGAAACCAAAAGCGAAAATGTTTTCATGGACTTGGATGAAGGATTCTATACGGACGGTATATTAAAAATGGTGGCCGTCAATGGCATGAGAGGAGATAAGGACAAAAAAATCTATCCCAAATCACCCTTGACGGTAGAAAGCGCAATAGATCTGGTTGCTGTGATAGTGGAAGACAACCCCAGTAAGGAGACGAAGGATGATCTCTACCGAGCCAATGAGTGGAGCCGAAAAGAAAAAGACAGAGAATTGACGGCAGGGGAGTTTATGGCCATGCTGGACAACAGTGTAGGAGGTTATTATGCGACAGGGGGAAAGATCGAGAATAAGCGTTTTCAAAAAACAGTTCTCGTTTCATGCTCGCCGGTAGAGTTCTGTAAGTGTAAGTTCCAAAAGAACATTCGAAGCACCAAGGACATTTCTCCTGAAGACATCCTATTGACGGGAGGAACAGGAGGGAGCATTAAACCCATTGCGGAAGGACATAACCTGAACAAAAATGCCCCTTACGATTTCTGCATCGCATCCTATGATACGAAATTCGATCCGGAAATGAAAAACCGAAGCGATAACCTGAAAAGGGCCCTTTCCTCTTTGGACGGTACGGTGATACCGCCGGGTAATGTTTTTTCGTTCAATCAAACCACAGGAAAAAAATCCTATGAACGAGGGTACAAAGACGGTATCGTTGTGTCCGGTGGGAAGTTGGTTCCCGGCCTGGCCGGCGGTGTTTGTCAGGTCAGCTCTACCGTGTGGAATGCGGCCATAGAAAGCGGAGTGGAGGTTCTGGAAAGGCATGCCCATGACTTGGAGTTCAGTTATGTGCCACCGGGTCGTGATGCCACCGTCTATGATGGGGTCCACGACTTGCGGTTTAAGAACACGTATCCGGTCCCCATTATGATCAGGACAAATTATGATAAAAAAGGGGTCATTACCGTGGGCATCTATGCTCAGGGCTACGTAAAGAAGCCGGAGATTGAGATCATCACCACCAAGTTGGGTGAATACAAGTACTTGACCAAGCGGAAAGTGGACGGTAGGGTGGACTATGAACACATGTCCAAGTACGGGGGATTCGGGTTTTAGTCCTTACGAGACGTTTCTGTTGACAGGGGAAGAGAGAAAGAACAAACGTTCACTTTCTTCTGTACAATTCAAATTCTTTATGATAAAATTGACTTCAGACTGACACTGGAAATTGTTTAGAAAAGAGTGAGTCAATGGAATTCAAAATACATGCAGATTTTACGCCTACCGGCGATCAGCCTGCGGCAGTGGATAAGCTGGCGGAGGGAGTTTTGGCGGGCAAAAAAAGACAGACCCTCATGGGGGTCACCGGTTCGGGGAAAACGTTTACCATGGCCAACCTGATCGAGCGGGTAAAGAAACCTACGCTGGTCATCTCCCATAACAAGACATTGGCAGGCCAGCTTTATGGGGAATTCAAGGAATTCTTCCCGGAAAATGCGGTGGAGTACTTTGTTTCCTACTATGATTACTATCAACCGGAGGCCTACGTGGCTTCCACCGATACATATATTGAAAAGGACTCGGATATCAACGACGAAATCGAAAAGCTTCGTCACTCGGCCACGGCGGCCTTGTCGGAGCGGCGAGATGTGATCATCGTTGCCAGCGTGTCGTGTATTTACGGCCTGGGCTCGCCGGTGGACTACGAGAATCAAGTTTTGTCCCTAAGGCCGGGGATGGAGAAAAGTCGCCGGGACATCCTTCGTATGCTGGTGGATATTCAGTACGACCGTAATGATATGGCCTTTGATCGAGGCAACTTTCGGGTCAGAGGAGATACGGTGGACATCTTCCCCGCAGGAGGGGAGAATGCTGTGCGAATAGAGCTCTTCGGCGATGAAGTGGAGAAGATCAAGGAGCTGAACCCGCTCACCGGAGAGATCATCGGACTACGGGAGCATGTGTCTATCTTCCCGGCGTCCCACTATGTTACCAGTGAAGAAAAGATGAAGGCGGCAATCCTTTCCGTGGAAGAGGAACTGGCAGACAGGATCGCCTGGTTCCGCGACCGAGGAAAACTTTTGGAAGCTCAGAGAATCGAGCAGAGGACCAGATACGATCTGGAAATGCTTAGGGAAATCGGGCGGTGCAAGGGGATCGAAAACTATTCCCGCCACCTTAACGGGTTGCCGGCAGGCATGCGGCCCTACACCCTTATGGACTATTTCCCCGAGGATTATTTGGTGATCATCGATGAGTCCCATGTCATGCTGCCTCAATTGCGTGCAATGTATGCGGGAGACAGGTCCAGAAAAAGTTCTCTTGTGGATTACGGTTTCCGTCTCCCTTCTGCCTTGGACAACAGACCCCTAAAGTTTGATGAGTTCAATACCATCGCAAATCAGATCGTCTTCGTCAGCGCCACACCGGCAGCCTATGAACGAGAAGAAAGCGGTGGCATCAATGCGGAGCAGATCATCCGGCCCACCGGCCTTCTGGATCCGCCCATAGAAGTTGTGCCCACCAAGGGCCAGATGGACCATCTGATTGGAGAGATCAATAAGACGACGGCCAAGGGACGAAAGGTTCTGGTCACCACCCTGACGAAAAAAATGTCGGAAAGTTTAACGGATTATCTTAAAAATGCGGGAATCCGGGTACAATACCTTCATTCGGAGATCGAAACATTGGAAAGGATGGAAATCATCCGGGATCTGCGGATGGATGTATTTGATGTGCTGGTGGGGATCAACCTGCTGCGGGAAGGGTTGGACATTCCGGAGGTATCCATGGTTGCCATTTTGGATGCGGATAAACAAGGCTTCCTGCGAACGGAGACTTCGCTGATCCAGACCATCGGAAGGGCGGCACGAAACGTAGACAGCAAGGTTCTCATGTACGCAGACGAGATCAGCCCTGCTATGCGGGCGGCGATAGACGAGACGGACAGGAGGCGGAAGATCCAGCAGGCGTACAACGAAAAGATGGGCATCACCCCAAAGAGCATCGAAAAATCCGTGCGGGATATCATCGAGGCAACCAAGACCGAAGGGGCCGAAGAGGAGACCTTCAAGGGGAGGAGCCCTCAGGAACTGACTAAGAAGGAACTGGATGAGTACATCAAAATATTGGAGAAAGAAATGAAACAGGCGGCGGCAGACCTGCAGTTTGAGCGGGCAGCCACCCTGAGAGACAAGGTCTTTGAGTACAGGGCCAGAAGATAGAAAGAATGGGTAACGAGGAAATATCATGACAAAGAATATCATCATCAAAGGTGCAGCCGAAAACAATTTGAGGGATCTGGACGTAACTATCCCCAGAGATCAACTGATCGTACTTACGGGAATTTCCGGCAGCGGTAAGTCTTCCCTGGCTTTCGATACCATTTATGCGGAAGGGCAGAGAAGGTACATGGAAAGCCTGTCTTCCTATGCTCGGCAATTTTTGGGGCAGATGGAGAAGCCCAACGTGGAGTCCATAGAGGGACTTTCCCCCTCCATTTCCATCGACCAAAAGACCACCAGCAAGAACCCCCGGTCTACGGTGGGTACGGTGACGGAGATCTATGACTATCTTCGCCTCCTCTATGCCAGGGTGGGAACGCCCCACTGTCCGGTGTGCGGACGGGAAATTTCCAGTCAGACGGTGGACCAGATCGCAGACACCCTCATGGAACTTCCGGAAGGGTCGAAGGTGACTATTTTAGCTCCGGTGGTCCGTCAGCGAAAGGGTGTTCACGACAAGATCCTGGAGAGGATCCGCAAAGAGGGCTTTACCAGAGTTCGGGTGGACGGACAGATCTATCTTCTCCATGAAGAGGAAATCGCCTTGGAGAAGACCCACAAGCATACCATAGAAATAGTAGTGGACAGGATCGTTAAAAGGGAGGATTCTGCCGGCAGGTTTGCCGAGGCGGCGGAGATGGCTATCGCCCATGGTGACGGTCTTGTGGTGGCACTTGTGGACGAGGAAGAGCGGGTCTTCAGCACGGCTTTGGCCTGTCCGGATCACGGCATCAGCATTGCCGAATTGGAGCCGCGAATGTTCTCCTTTAACAACCCCTATGGAGCATGCCCCAGTTGCAACGGACTGGGGTTCACCGAAACGATGGATCCGGACCTGATCATCGAGGACCAGGATCTGAGCATTGTGGGGGGCTGTCTTGGAAAGATTTTTGCCAGCATGGAATTTTCGGGGTTCTATCGTCAGATGATCGAAGCCCTGGCTAAGGACCATGGGGTAGACCTGGACACGCCCTACAAGAAGCTTCCCAAGAAGTTCAAGAACGAATTGCTGTACGGAACGGGAAGTCGGCATTTGAAATACTATTACAGGAGCAGGAACAACGGATCGGAATCCTACCGAGACCATCCCTTTGAAGGGGTTCTCCGTAACTTGGAGAGAAGATACCGGGAAACCAATTCGGACTTTATCAAGGAACGGATGCGCAAGTACATGAGCGTTACTCCCTGCGAAGTTTGCAAGGGACAGCGTCTCAGGCCGGAGATCCTCAGTGTTACTATCGGCGGAAAGAATATCATGGAGTTCACCGATTTGTCCGTGGCCAATGCCTTTGAATTTGTAGAAAAGTTGAAGCTGTCCAAGAAGAATGCGGTCATTGCCAAACAGATACTGAAGGAGATCATCGCCAGGCTGCGATTCTTGGCCGATGTGGGACTGGACTATCTTACCTTGTCCAGATCTTCGGGTACTCTGTCGGGCGGTGAGTCCCAAAGGATACGCCTGGCTACTCAGATCGGCTCCGGGCTGGTGGGGGTGCTGTATATTTTGGACGAACCCAGCATCGGCCTGCATCAGCGGGATAATGATAAATTGCTTGCAACCCTGCGAAGCCTGACGGATAAGGGGAACACTCTTCTGGTGGTGGAGCACGATGAGGAAACCATGTATGCTGCCGACCATATCATCGATATCGGACCGGCGGCGGGCATTCACGGGGGTGAACTGGTAGCCCAAGGGACAGTGGAAGAAATCAAGGCATGTAAGGAGTCCCTCACCGGGCAGTACCTAAGCGGTGCCAAGAAAATCGAAGTACCCACATCCCGCCGACCGGGAAACGGTAAGGCCATAAAGATTGTCGGAGCAGCGGAAAACAACTTGCGAAAGATCGACGTGGAGGTCCCTCTGGGGAAGCTTGTCTGTGTCACCGGGGTTTCCGGGTCGGGGAAGAGCAGTCTGATCAACGAGATCCTGTACAAGGGCCTGGTGGGACCGGTGAATCATGCCAAGGTCAAGCCGGGTAAACATAAAAAGATTTTGGGGATAGAACACATCGATAAGGTGATCGACATCAATCAGTCGCCCATTGGTAGGACGCCCAGATCCAACCCTGCCACCTATACAGGGGTGTTCAATCACATCCGGGATCTCTTCGCTCAGCTTCCCGAATCAAAGGTCAGGGGATATACCAAAGGAAGATTCAGTTTTAACGTCAAGGGGGGCAGATGCGAGGCCTGCAACGGTGACGGGATCATCAAGATCGAGATGCACTTCCTGCCCGATGTCTACGTGCCCTGTGAAGTGTGCAAGGGAAAGCGATACAACAAGGAAACCTTGGAAGTGAAGTACAAGGGAAAGAACATCTTTCACGTGTTGGACATGAACGTGTCCGACGCGCTGGAGTTTTTCAAGAATATTCCACAGATCCATCGCCAGCTCCTCACGCTGGAAGAGGTAGGTCTGGGATATATCAAGCTGGGACAGCCATCTACACAGCTGTCCGGTGGGGAGGCACAGCGGATCAAGCTGGCTTCCGAACTGTCCAAGCGGAGCACGGGGAAGACCCTATATGTTCTGGACGAACCCACCACAGGCCTTCATTTTGCCGATGTGGACAAGCTCCTTCACGTGCTGGACAGGCTGGCGGATATGGGGAACACGGTGGTGGTCATCGAGCACAATTTGGATGTGATCAAGCGGGCGGACCACATTATCGACCTGGGTCCGGAAGGTGGATTTCGTGGAGGGGCCATTGTTGCCCAAGGAACGCCGGAAGAAGTTTCAAAGGTTGAGGGATCGTATACGGGACAATATTTGAAGAAACTACTAAAATAGGCGGTGAAAACTTGAAATTTACCGAGACAAGGAAATTTGCACACATTCTCATGGTGATCCTGGTCATCGACTGGGGGTTTGAGTACATTTGTGCAAAACATGCCATGGAGAGCTTATCTCCCCTCAGTCTTATCTTCTTCAAGTACAGCATCGGCGTGTTTCTTGTTGCGGCGATTAAGTTCAGGATCGACAGGAAATCCTTGTTTCGCTTAAAGGATGTCCCGGTTCTGGCGGCGTGTGCCATTTCCGGAGATATCCTGTATTATTTCAGCGAATACAAGGCGATGGACTATATGCCCATCTCCCTTATTACCATCATGCTCGCTTTGGTCCCCATCGGATCCATCATCATAGAGCGGCTCTTTTTCCACAAGCATGTCACCGTAAAGATGCTGGCGGGGATGGGGGTCTGCGTCATCGGTGTAGCCATGGTCATCGGCGCGGATTTTTCTGTGCTGTTCAAGGGCCGCGTCCTGGGATATCTGCTCTGCTTTGGGGCCATCACAGCCTGGAACGTCTTTAATTTTTTGACGGCAAAGCTGACCCGGACCTACAGCGGAATCACATTGACAATGAACCAATTGTTGTGTACGATACTACTAACTTTGCCATACGGTGTGACCCATCTGCCATCGGCGGAGCAGATGACACCGGGGGTCATAGGGGGACTGTTGTATTTGGGATTGGTCAGTGCAGGCTTCGGGTTTTATATCTACGTCTATGCGCTGAGAATATTAGGGCCGACTACCAATGCGGTGTATTCCAATTTTCTTCCCCTGACAGCCACCTTTTTCGGATGGTTGTTCTTTGGCGAAATGATCTCTCCTCTCCAGATCGTGGGAGGATTGATCGTGATTACAACCGGATATATCGTGATCAAGGAGAAAGGAAGACTGGAGGAAAAGTCCAATGATTGAAAAGCTCAACATGACCATGCTGACGGATTTTTATGAGATCACCATGGCAGGTGGTTACTTTGAGGCGGGCATGGCGGATGATATTGCGTACTTCGATATGTTTTTCCGAAGGATCCCCGATGGTGGCGGGTTCGTCATCATGGCGGGGATAGAACAGGTAGTAAACTACCTGGAGGAATTGGAATTTACCGATGAAGATATCGACTTCCTCAGAAAGAAGGGGATCTTCGATGAAAAGTTTCTGGACTACTTGAGGAACTTCCAGTTCACCTGTGACGTGTGGGGGATCCCCGAGGGGACACCTGTATTCCCCGGTGAACCGTTGATCACTGTTCGCGGACCTGTGATCCAGGCCCAGTTTGTAGAAACCATGATCCTCTTGCTGATCAATCATCAGAGTTTGATTGCCACCAAGGCCAATCGAATTGTGCGTGCCGCCCAGGGACGGCCGGTGATGGAGTTTGGCACCAGAAGGGCTCACGGTGTTTCCGCGGCGGTCTTCGGCGCCAGAGCCGCATATATCGGCGGATGCATGGGCACCGCTTGTGCCATTGCAGACCGGGATTACGGCATTACCGCTTTGGGGACCATGGCTCACAGCTGGGTCCAGATGTACCCCAGTGAGTACGAGGCCTTTAAGGCCTACGGTGAAATATATCCGGACAATTGCGTCCTTTTGGTGGACACCTACAACGTGCTGAAGTCCGGTGTCCCCGCTGCCATTAAGGTATTCAAGGAGTTGAGACCCAAGAATATGGGGATCCGCATCGACAGCGGAGATGTGACCTATCTCACCAAGCAGGCCAGAAAGATGTTGGATGAGGCCGGCCTTCCGGAATGCAAGATTGTAGTATCCAATTCTCTGGACGAATACATCATCAGAGATGTGATCATCCAGGGAGCCTGTATCGACTCCTTCGGGGTGGGAGAGAGATTGATCACCGCCAGATCCGAACCGGTCTTCGGCGGGGTATATAAGCTTTCGGCTCTGGAAAAGGACGGAAAGATGATCCCCAAGATGAAGATCAGTGAGAACGTGGAGAAGATCACTAACCCCGGGTTCAAGACCCTGTATCGCTTCTTTGACAAGGACACCCATCGAGCCATCGCTGACCTGATCATCCTGGATGAAGAGGGGCCACCGGAAGGGGAATCCTTCGAGATTTTCGACCCTAATGCCATCTGGAAGCGAAAGACCATTACCAACTTCTACGTAAAAAATCTTCGGGTACAGCTCTTTGACAAAGGCAAGCGTGTCTATGAGCTGCCCACCATTGACGAGATCAGGGATTACTGCAGTGAGCAGGTTGGTGCCCTATGGGAAGAAATGCTCCGTTTCGAAAACCCCCAGACCTACTACGTAGACCTGTCTCAGAAACTCTGGGATATGAAGACCCGGATGATCGAGGAGTATTCGGAAATAGTAGAGAAATAGCAAAAAGTCAAAAGAAGAAAGTTAGGGCTTTATCCTGACTTTCTTCTTTTATTCGAGAGAATCTGAGATTCTATCCGTGCAGACTACTTAGTCGACGGTGTTTTCTCAGGTTATTTGCTACCGGATGCGTTGAGGACATTCTTGATCTTGTGCTGTACCATTTTTCGGATGGCGTCTCTTGCCGGTCCAAGGTACTTCCTGGGATCGAAGTCCGCCGGGTTTTCCACAAAGTGCTTTCGGATCTCCGCTGTCATGGCGAGGCGCAAGTCCGTGTCGATGTTCACCTTGCACACGCCGTGCTTTACTGCCTCCAAAATCATATCTTCGGGAACGCCTTGTGCTCCCGGGATATCGCCGCCGTACTGGTTACACTTGTCCACGAATTCCGGGAGTACAGTGGAAGCGCCGTGAAGGACTAAAGGTGTATCGGGAATCAACTTGTTGATTTCCTTAAGGCGATCAAAGTCAAGGAAGGGTTCCCCTGTAAACTTGTAGGCGCCGTGGCTGGTCCCGATAGCGATGGCCAGAGAGTCTACGCCGGTTTTTTCTACGAATTCCGCAGCTTCTTCGGGCACGGTGAATGTCGCTTCACGGATGTCCACATTGACCGCATCCTCGATGCCGGCCAACTTGCCCAGTTCGGCTTCTACTACTACCCCCTTGCTGTGAGCATAGTCGACCACCTCTTTGGTCACCCGGATATTCTCTTCCAGAGGATACTTTGAACCGTCGATCATGACAGAGGTGAACCCGTCATCGATGCACTTCTTGCAGATGTCAAAGTCTTCTCCATGATCCAGATGAAGACAGATGTCCAGCCCGGTATCCAGGATAGCGGCCTCTACCAGTTTTTTCAGATAAGCGGATTTTGCATATTTCCGCGCTCCGGCGGAGACCTGCAGGATCAAGGCGGCATTCTCCGCTTGGGCAGCCTCAACGATCCCCTGGATGATTTCCATGTTGTTCACATTGAAGGCACCAACTGCATAATCCTTATTCATTGCCTTTGCAAACATATCTTTTGAAGTGACTAGAGCCATGATATTCCTCCTTTATTCCTTGTTTTCTTTGTCTGCGTCATCGGTGGTCTCTTTTTCCGCCGGTTCTGCAGGGGTTACCGTATTGTGCTGAGCAGCTACGGTGGACGGATAGTCCATGATGGCATTTATCCTGAAATAAATCAACGCCCCGGCAACCACTAGAACCAGGATCGCCACGACGATATCGTTTTTGTTGTAAAAAAAGTCTCGTATTTTATCCATTGTTTTTCTCCTATGATTCCAAGGTAATTATATCACGATTGAAAGTCATTCTCCAGTTTTTACGATAACTTTATTCCATTAAGCCTTGCAAATGTTGTATAATATTCTAATGGTGGAAATCAGGATAGAGAAAAATGACAGTGACCAGCGGCTGGACCGATTCTTAAAAAAGTACTACGGAAAGGCGACCTTGGGGCACATATACAAGATGATCCGCAAGGACATTAAGATCAACGGGAAACGGGGAGACATCAGTACTATGCTCCGGGAGGGGGATGTGCTGACGGTTTATCTGACTGAAGAAAAGTCGGATGCTCTTCGCCAAGTGAAGAAGGTCTACCGGGTGAAGAAGCAGTTTGAAGTCGTCTATGAGGATGATCGGGTTTTGATTGCAGATAAACCCTTCGGCCTTTTGACCCACGGAGACGCTCGTGAAAAGAAAAATACCCTGGCCAATCAGGTGGCCGGATATCTTCTCGCCAAGGGGGAGTATCTTCCCGGAAGAGAGCAGACCTTCACACCGGCTCCGGTAAATCGCCTGGATCGAAACACCACAGGGCTTGTGATATTCGGAAAAGACGCTGAAAAAGTGAAGGAATTGAACCGGATCCTCAGGGAGAGGGACAAGGTGGAGAAATACTACCGAACCATTGTATGGGGCCGGCTAAACGGGCCTTTAGAGCTTCGAGACCGGATGGAGAAGGACCAAGAAGCCAATAAAGTGAAGATTGCAGCGGAAGGGAAGGATATGGTGACACAGGTGATCCCCCTTGATGTGCGAGATGGGTACTCCTTTGTAGAGGTAAAGCTCCTTACGGGAAGGACCCACCAGATCCGGGTGCACTTACAGGCAGCCGGTTATCCCCTCATCGGGGACGGAAAATATGGGGACTCCCGGGTCAACGCCAAAGTCAGGAAGAAATTCAATCTGACCACACAGCTCCTTCACGGGTGCCGACTGGTCTTCAGGGAAGGAAGCCTTGCGGGAAAGGACATCAGCAGCCCTCTTCCCGAGAGATTTGAAGAGATTCGGGAGGCGATTTTCGGTGGCAACGGAGAGAAGGAAAGGAAGAGATGACACAGAGAGAAGAGAAAAGGTCTTGGCGGGCCCGGAACAGGGTATACATCACGGCCATCGTACTGGCTGTGGTGCTGACCATGTTCGTGGCCCCCGAGGTGATGGAGGGGGATTCCATGACGCCGGCAATCACCGATGGGAGTGTCATGGTCTGCAGCAAAACCAGCTATTCGGCAAAACGAGGAGAGCCGGACATCGGCCGGGTAGTGATCTTGGAAAAGAAGTTGGCACTTGAGGTTTCCAAGGACAATATCATCGCACGGGTGGTAGGCCTTCCCGGAGAAAAAATAGAAATCAAGTCGGGGAAGTTGTATCGCAACGGAAAAGAGTATATAGTGGAAGGCGCTCATGGAAATCTGGGGAAGGATATGAGCGTAAAGCTGGACAAGGATCACGTCTTTGTGCTGGCGGACAATCGGGATATAGTGAAGGACAGCAGAGCTAAGGGGCTGGGTCCGGTGGAAATGAAGGAGATAAAGGGGAACGTGCTGATCGTCTTGTGGCCTTTTTCAAACTTCGGGAGAGTTGAATGAACGAAAAGACAAAAGATAACATAAAGACCATTGTAAAGGATATCCTCATTGCTTGCGCTATAGCCTTTGTGATATCCCTGTTCATCCGACCGACTTTGGTCAAGGAAACATCCATGGAGCCTACGGTCCATCCCGATGATTATGTGATCATGAGCAAGCAAGCCTATACATTCGGCAAGATCGACAGAGGAGACATCATTGTATTTAAATCCGACCTGAAATTGGATGAGACCCACAACAAGTTGCTGATCAAGAGAGTTATCGGTATCCCGGGGGATATCATCACCATCTCCGACGGCAATGTATATCTCAACGGAAACCTATTGAATGAACCCTACATCGCACCGGGAGGCACGGTAGGAGAGATCTACAATCTTACCGTACCCAAGGGACAGGCCTTTGTCATGGGAGATCACCGGAGTGTAAGCATAGACAGCCGAAAGTTCGGCTGCATCAAACAGAAGGACATCGTCGGACAAGCGGTGTTCCGCCTCTACCCCTTCAATAGAATCGGGGTGATTTAAGATGAAGAGAAAGAAAAAGATCGTTGCCAACAATAAGAAGGCTCGTCACGACTTTTTTATCGAAGAGTCCTACGAGGCCGGCATCGTCCTGACGGGAACGGAGATCAAATCCATCCGTCAGGGGAAGGTGAATATTAAAGAGAGCTTTGCAAAGGTGGAAAAAGGGGAGGTCTTCCTGTATGGGATGCACATCAGCCCCTATGACCATGGAAACATATTCAATGTGGATCCCTTGCGACCCAGGAAACTTCTCCTCCACAAAAAGGAGATCCGCAAGCTCATCGGATACATACAGCAAAAGGGGCTGACTTTGGTCCCCTTGAATTTATACATCAATGAGGACGGCAGAGCGAAGCTGGAGTTGGGGGTAGCCAAAGGAAAGAAGATCCACGACAAGCGGGCAGATATCGCAAAGAAGGATGCTGACCGAAGGATGCAGCAGGCAAAGAAGAGAGAAAGGTAGGAGAAATGGGAGAGTTGTTCGACAAGGTCAAAAAAGCAGGTGCTTATGCAGCGGATAAAACCGGTGACGCGGTGGAGATCGGTGTTGCCAAAGGCAAGATTGCTTCCAGAAAGAGCGATATCGCCGATGTGGAAAGATTGATCGGCAGGTACTTTTACAACAAGTATCTAAAGGATGGAGTAGGGGAAGATGATGCTGTTTTGGAGCATTTCAAAAAAATCGATGCCTTAAACGGAGAGATCGCCCGGTTGGAAGCGCAGATCTTCTCCACAAAGAATGAAGAATAAATATGGTGCAAGATATAAATTTCAAGGCCGAATTTCAACAGAGATATGATGAAATCATATCTCATCTACAGGACCTCATCAGGATCCCCAGCGTGGCCGGAGAGGTGGCGGGGGAATATCCCTTTGGTGATCAAGTCCACCGTGCTTTCATGTATATGTTGGATCTTGGCAGATCCATGGGGTTTTCTGTCAAGAATGTAGACAACTACGGCGGACATATCGACTTCCCCGGGGAAGAAGAAGAGGTCATCGGCATCGTATGCCACATCGATGTGGTGCCTGAAGGTGATGGCTGGTCCAAGGATCCCTTTGGCGGAGAGATTGAAGATGGCTGGATCTACGGCCGAGGCACCCAGGACGATAAGGGAGCCACCATCATCAGCCTGTACGCCATGTACATACTGAAGGAAATGGGTTTTCGTCCAAAGAAGACGATCCGCCTAATCTTGGGACTGGACGAAGAAACGGATTGGAAAGGGATAGAGTACTATTTGGAGAAAGAAGCCCCTCCGGACTTCGGTATCGTGCCCGACGGGGATTTTCCCCTTGTCCAGTGTGAAAAAGGTTTGCTCCAGTTTGAACTGCAAAAAAAAATCTCGGCTACCGCCTCCATGGATGACCGGGGAGTATGCTATTTGGCGTCCCTGGCAGGGGGTGTGGCGGCTAACGTGGTGCCGGGCTTGGCCGAGGCAAAGATCAGTGGGGACAAAAACTCCCTGTCGGAAATGGCCGAGGCATTGAAGAGGAAAGCCCATGAGAAGGGATACCCATTGGATGTCATGGAGGATGAAGGGGATTTGACCATCCGGCTGATAGGGGAAACCGCCCATGGGGCCACCCCGGAAAAGGGATGGAATGCCATCTCCATGTTGATGGACTTGATCAGTGGCGTGGAATTTTCCAACTCTCAAGCAAGGGAACTCATTGATTTCTATCAAAAGAGGATTGGCTTTGACCTGGATGGCAGCCGGATCGGTTGCGGATTTTCCGATGCTCTGTCGGGGCAGCTCACCTTCAATGTGGGAAAGATCCGGTTTGGTGAAGAGGGGATGTCCCTTTTGGTGGATATCAGATATCCGGTTACCAAGTCCAAAGAAGACGTTTTGTCCGGGATAAAGCCGGCTATTGATGAATTCGGTTGGGAAATCGTGGAGACGGACCACATTGGCTCCATATTTTTGGATGAAGAGGACCCCCGTTTGGAGATACTGCTGGAGGCTTATCGCAGCATCAGCGGGGATTCGGAAACTCAGCCAAAAATCATCGGCGGTGCCACCTTTGCCAGAGCTCTGCCCAATTGCATTGCCTTTGGCCCTCTGTTTCCCGGAGATCCGGAGCTCGAACACGAAAAAGACGAAGGGGTCTCCATCGCCCAACTGTTCAAGGCGGGGGAAATATATGCCCAAGTGCTGTACCGTCTTGCTGGATCGGATTAAGGAATAGGAATTTCAATGCCCTCAATGGTTTCCAATGCCATGGAGGCCAAGATCATGTGAGATTCCGGGGAAAGATGCAGCCCATCGATGAACCGCTGTTCCGGTGAAAGATGGCTGCTTTTTTGTGCCAAGGGCCAAAAGTCCATGGAGGGCAGGCCGAAAGCCTTGCAAAAAGAAAATGTCCATTCCCGGAAGGCGATATGCTTCTTCAGCACCTGGTGGAAGTCGGTAAATTGTGCCCAAAGGGGAGGTGCTGCTTCGGGGATCAGGTCGGGAGCGATACCGATGACCGGCGTGATCCGATGATGGGCTGCGTGGTGGGCCATTGCCATGTAGTTGACCTTCACCCCTTCTCCTGTGCCGCCTGCGATGTAATCGTTCAATCCGCCCATGATCAGTACGTACTGAGGGGAAAGGTCTATCACATCTCTTTGGAAACGGGCAAGCATCCCGGACGTGGTGTCTCCGCTGATGCCTTTGTTGATATATTCATTCTTCCCCCACTGATTGAGCAGGGAAATCCAACTTTCTTCTTGTTCCACGCCATAACCGGCCGTCAAGCTATCGCCGATACATACGATTTTCATTTTTCTTCTTCCTTTCTGTTAGCCCATTCGGAACTGTTCATAATCGATGCGATATTTATCCATCTTTCGATAGAGGGTGCGCCTACTGATCCCCAACATTTTTGCAGCCTCGGTCACGTTGCCTCCACACCTTTGCAGTGCATAGGCGATTTCATCCGAAGGGGAACCGGCTGTGCCGCCCATGGGGGTAGAGCGGGTGAATCCTTGCGAGGAGTAGGGCATTATTTCCGGGATGAGAGCGCTGTGGTTGGTCTGGGGAAACACAGTGCTTCTCTGTTCCAAAAGTGTGGGGGGAAGATGCTCCGGACGGATCATGTCGTCGGGGATGATGTTTACTGCTCGCTCAATGGCATTTTCCAGTTCCCGGATATTTCCCGGCCAGGAGTAAGAGAGAATGAGAGACATGGCCTCATCACTGATCCCTATGGTCTGCCCCTTGGATAAATTGTACTTCTCGATGAAGGCATCGGCCAGCAGGGACACATCCTGTCCTCTGGCGCGAAGGGGTGGTACATTTACGGTGAGAACGTTGAGCCTGTAGTAAAGGTCCTCCCGGAAGGTCTTGGCTGCGATGGCTTCCTCCAGGTTTCTATTGGTAGCGGCGATGATCCGTACGTTGATGGGTTTGGGGTATTTCCCGCCGATACGAACGATTTCTCTGGTTTGAATGACGCGGAGAAGAGAGACTTGAACATCCAGGGGCATATCGCCGATCTCGTCCAAAAATATGGTCCCGCCGTCAGCCAATTCAAACTTACCCGGATTACCCTCTTTGCTGGCACCGGTAAACGCTCCTTTTTCATAGCCGAAGAGCTCGCTTTCCACCAGGGATTTTGGAAGAGCGGCACAGTTGATGGCCACGAAGGGCCCGCCGGCGCAAGGGCTTTGATTGTGCATGGACTGTGCGATCAGTTCCTTCCCGGTGCCGCTTTCTCCCAGGATCAGCACATTGGAATTGCTCGCCGCCGCTCGCTTACATAGGTCGATCATATCTCGCATCACAGGGGACTCTCCCAAAATGGACTGGAAAGTATAGTGAGAGTTATAGCCGCTGATCCGGTTCACCAGACGATTGATGGTCTTCGCTTCGTTGAAGCGGACCACCGTCCCTTCTTGGGCTCCGTCTGCGCTACGGACAAAGCTGACGCTGATATTGAACCGCTGAGGAGGCTGGCTAGACCCCATAATGTGGATGGCTGATTCCTTGTTGTACACTTCTTTGGAAAGATACTGAATATCCTCGTTCTCGTTGAAGTATTCGTCGAAGGAGAGGATAGAGAAAATCTTCTTCCCCATGATATCCTCCTCCCGAAGATCCAGCATGCGAAGAGCAACGCTGTTTACATGGGTGATCTGATAGGATTCATTGAGAAGCATTAAACCGGATGTCATGGATTCAATGATGCTGTTGCGCTGGGCACTGATCTGTTCGATTTTATCATAGGCCTCCCGTATGCGTAATTCTTTGGAAATGCCGTCAACGGCACTGGCCACCATCCCTAATGTATGGGGATGCACATCCTGATATCTTCCGGTGATGGCAAGACAGCCCAGAACATTTCCTTGGGCATCAAAGAAGGGGGCACCGGAGCAGACATAGTCCTTATGCTTTGTCTTGTAGTGTTCCTCATTCCAAAGTTGGATGGGCTTTTTATTCACGATGCATGTGCCGATGGCATTGGTTCCGACCATGGACTCTCTCCGGTTGGCACCGATGACCAGAAGGGAGTGCTCCCTCCCGTGCTTGATGATGTCATCATCTCCCACCAAGTCCAAAATGTAGCCGTCTTTGTCGCAGAACAGAATGTAAAAACCCGACCCCTTGGACACGATGGAATAGAGCTTTTCAACGTAGGGGTGAACAATGTCGATCAGTTCCCGGTTGGCCTGTATTCGCTCCTCCAGTTCCTCTTTATCCAAAAGTCCCGTATTGAATCCGTGCGGATCCACGCCTGCCTCCCTGGATCTCTTCCAGGAATCCAAAACCTCCGGCCGCATAAAGGAATAGTCGTATTCTTCTCCGCTAATGAACTTTTCCCAGGCCGCCTTAAGTCGTTCCTGATATATCTTTGTAAATTGTGACATTTTTCCCTCCCGTAAAACGTTGGGCAATATAATAGGTATAGTATAATACAAAGGGGTAGGCAAGTAAAGAGAAATGGCACAAAAATGACACAAAATTGTCACGCAACGTGCCATTGTGTGACAGAACATCTGTGCCATAGGCCTCATCTTGATAGATCCTGTGCCGTGGAACGCCTGCAATGGGGGCATTTATTTTCTTTTCCAGGAACGAAAAACTTGGCATAGAGCTTGCGATAACATTGGAGAAGAATAAGAATCGTGAAACGCGGGGGTTAAGGCCCGCTTGCAAGGAGGAAAATATGAAAGTGAAAAACTACAGCAAGGAGATGCTTTTAGGCCTCTACGAAACCATGTTTGAAATGAGAAGGTTTGAAGAAGAAGTCTTTGAGTTCTACAAAAAGGGGATGATGGCAGGGCTGGCCCATTTGTACTTGGGAGAAGAAGCCGTCGCCACAGGGATTTGCGCAGCGCTGAAAGAGGATGACTTTATCGGCAGCACCCACAGAGGTCATGGTCACCTGATCGCTCGTGATGCAGACTTAAACAAGATGATGGCAGAAATTCTAGGCAAGAAGACAGGGTATTCCGGCGGCAAAGGCGGATCCATGCACATCATGGCCATGGATAAGGGGATCTTGGGTGCCAACGGCATTGTAGGCGGAGAAATTCCCATCGCAACAGGAGCTGCTTACATGGCAAAGTACAGAGAGACCGGACAGGTTGCTGTATCCTTCATGGGTGACTCCGCAACTAACGAGGGGACCTTCCATGAGAGCCTGAACATGGCGGCAGCTTGGGATCTTCCCTGTATCTACGTAATCGAAAACAACCTCTATGGAATTTCCGTGGACATCAGAGATGTGACCAATACGCCGGACCTGGCGGTTCGTGCCAAGGCCTATGATATCCCCGGTGTTATCGTGGACGGCATGGACGTGATCGCAGTCTACGAAGCGGCTAAGGAAGCGGTAGATAGAGCAAGAGAAGGGAAAGGGCCCACACTGATCGAGTGCAAGACATACAGATGGCAGGGACATCACGTGGGAGATCCGGCCACTTACCGCAGCAGAAAGTCGGAGACGGAAAAAGAAGATTGGATGGCCAGATGTCCGGTAGACTGTTTCAAGGACCTTGTCATTGAGGCGGGAAAGGCAACGGCTGAGGAGTTTGCCCAGCTGGAAGCGAAAGTGGAAGAGGTGGTTCAGGAAGCAGTGAAGTTTGCGGCCGATAGTGACTATCCTGATGCCTCCGAGGCGTATACAGATGTATTTGCTTAAATAAGGGAACGCAGAAAAAGCAGGATAAACAGAAAATAGATATGGAGGTTCAACCTAATGAAAGAAATGAAATACGCTGACGTGATCAGCGAAACCTTAGATGAAGAAATGGAGAGAGACGACAACATCATCCTTATGGGGGAAGATGTGGGCTTTATCGGCGGAAACTTTAAGACCAGCGTAGGACTTTTGGAAAAGTACGGCCCAATGCGGGTGAGGGATACCCCTATCTCTGAGCAGGGATTTGTAGGTATGGGTGTCGGTATGGCACTGACCGGTTTGAGGCCCGTGGTGGAATTGATGTTTTCCGACTTCCTGCTGGTGGCTGCCGATCAGGTGATCAACCAGATGGCAAAGATCAGGTATATGTCCGGCGGACAGGCCAACGTGCCCATGACCATCCGCTGCCCCATCGGAGCCGGGAGATCCTCTGCTGCACAGCACTCTCAGTCTATGCAGGCGATGGTAGCTCATTTCCCCGGGATCAAAGTGGTTCTTCCCTCTACAGCACAGGAAGCAAAGGGACTGCTAAAGACGGCTATCCGTGACAATGATCCGGTTCTTTTCTTCGAGCACAAGATGGAGTACAATAGAGTGTATGAAATCGATGATGTGGTAGAGCCAATTCCCTTCGGCAAGGCGAGACTGGTCAGAGAAGGAAGCGATATCACCATCGCGGCCACATCCAGCATGGTGATGAAGAGTGAAGCGGCTGCGGAAAAGTTGGCAAAAGAAGGAATCCAGTGTGAGATCTTGGACCTGAGGACCATCGTACCTCTGGATAGAGAAGCCATCATCCAGTCGGTGAAAAAGACAGGTAGGCTCATTGTGGCAGATGAAGCCCATGAAAGATGCGGCGTGGGAGCGGAGATCGCAGCTGACATCGCGGATGAGATCTTCTATTATATGGATGCGCCCTGCGGAAGAGTAAATACGCCTAACGTACCCCTTCCCTTCAGCCCTGCACTGGAGTTCCCTCTGATCCCCTCTGAAGAGAAGATATATGACAAGGTAAAGTCCTACTTCAAATAGGAAATGGGACCTGTGAGGAATAGGAGGAAAAACACATGGCTGAAATAATCATCATGCCAAAGCTGGGCTTCAACATGAGTGAAGGAAAGCTGGTGGAATGGTATAAACAGGAGGGAGACGAAGTAGCCAAGGGCGAGAATCTCTTCTCCATCGAAACAGATAAAACTAATATGGACATAGAGGCCACGGCTGACGGGGTAGTGCATAAACTGTTCATCGGTGAAGGGGATACCCTTCCCGTGACCCTGCCTATCGCCATCGTTGGTGACAAGGACGAGGACATTTCCGGCTTGCTGGCAGATGCAGAAGCACAGTTGGGCGGCGCAGGTGCGGAGATCCCATCTGAGCCCCAGGAAGCTGAAGAGCAGCCGGCGGCCGCAACGGAAACGAAGCCGGTTCCCGCGCCTGCTGCAGAGGGAGGAAGAATGATGATCTCCCCCAGAGCGCGAAGAGTTGCTGCGGAAAACGACCTTTCCCTGGATGGCATCGTCATTGAAGGCACCGGATACGACGGAGGGGTCTGTGAAAAGGATATCTTGGATTACCTGGCGTCCAACAAGATGAAAGTGACCCCTGTTGCCAGGGCAATGGCGGAAAAAGAAGGAATCGATCTGGAATCCCTTACCGGTACCGGAGTGGGTGGAAAGATCATGAAGGAAGATGTGGAGAAGGCCATGGCTGCCCCCGAGAAGGCGGCTGCTCAGGATGCGCCGGTAGCATCGGAGGCTAAATTCTCTGCCGACGGCAAGAAAATCTTGGAGGAAGTTCCCTATGCCGGAGTGCGAAAGGTCATCGGCGATAGACTTTCAGAGAGCAAGTTTACTGCACCTCATCTGTACTTTACACAGAAGGTCAACCTGGAAGAATTGTTGGCACTGCGAAAGCAGGTCAACGGGGCACAGGAAACCAAGACCTCTGTTACTGACTTTATCGCAAGAGCGACCATCATTGCTTTGCAGAAGTATCCGGATATGAACGCATCCTTAGTGGATAACAAGACTATTGTCAAGTATAAGAGCGTGAATTTGGGGATCGCGGTAGCCTCTCCAACGGGGCTGATCGTCCCCAATTTGAAGGACTCTCAGAACATGAGTGTGGTCCAGCTGGCACAGACATCAGGGCCCCTCTTTGCAAAGGCCAGAGAAGGCAAGCTCTCCATGGAAGAATACACCGGCGGCACCTTTACCATATCCAACCTGGGGATGTTCGGGATAGAAAACTTTACGGCCATCATCAATCCACCTGAGGTAGGGATTCTGGCCATCAGCTCCACAAAAGATGAACCTTTTGTTGTGACTAAGGAAGACGGCACCAAGGAAGTCGCCATCAAGCCTATGATGAATATCCAGCTGACGGTGGATCACAGAGTGATCGACGGCTTGCTGGCCGCTCAGTTCGTAACGGAAGTCAAAAAACTTCTGGAAAATCCAATCAGATTGCTGGTGTAATTAGGAGGGAAAAAATGGCAGAAATAATCATAATGCCTAAGCTCGGGTTCAATATGAGTGAGGGTAAGTTGGTAGAGTGGTATAAGCAAGAAGGCGACGAGATCGCCAAAGGCGAAAACCTCTTCTCCATTGAAACAGATAAAACCAATATGGATATCGAAGCTACAGCCGATGGCGTGGTGCGCAAGTTGTTCATCGGGGAAGGGGATACCCTTCCCGTGACCCTGCCCATCGCCATCGTGGGGGGCCAGGATGAAGATATCTCCGATTTGCTTGCTGATGCTCAGGCACAGTTGGGTGGCAGTGCTCCGGTAGGAGGGGAAGATGCGCCTCAGGCAACGGCTGCCGAAGCGCCTGCATCTCAGCCGGCTCAGCCGGCGACTTCCGGGGATTCAGGCTTTGACTACGATATCGCCGTTTTGGGCGGAGGTCCCGGAGGCTATGTTGCAGCCATTAAGGCTGCCCAAATGGGGAAAAAAGTTGTTATTGTGGAAAAAGAAAGACTGGGCGGTACTTGCCTCAACGTAGGTTGCATCCCCACCAAGGCGCTTCTCAAGAGTGCAGAGGTATTCCACGACCTGACCGGACTGGAGCAGTTTGGAGTAGAAGGGGTAGACACATCCAAGGCCCGGCTGAATCTGGAAAAAGTGCAGACTAGAAAACAGGGTGTCATCGATCAGTTGGTAGGCGGCGTAGGCGGCTTGCTCAAGAGCAACGGTGCTGTCTTGAAGAACGGCGAAGGCGTTTTGGTGGATAAAAATACTATCCAAGTAGGGGATGAGAAGATCACCGCGGACAATATCATCATAGCAACCGGCTCTCAGGTGAAGAATCTTCCCATCACCATCAGCGATAAGATGGATGTAATGACCAGCACGGAGATATTAAACATCAAAGAGAAGCCGGAATCCATTGCCATTATCGGCGGCGGTGTAATCGGGATGGAATTTGCTTATTTCCTTCACTGCCTGGGAACCAAGGTTACCGTGATCGAATTTCTTGATCGGATCATGCCTATGGTGGATGAGGAAATCACGGCAATGGTGACAGATAGGCTCATTTCAGAAGGAATGGAGATCCATACCGGTGCCAAGGTGACAGAAATCACCGATGATGGTGTACGCTTTGAAAAAGGCGGCAAAGCAGAAGAAGTCAAGGTTGCTAAGGTCCTGATGGCAGTAGGCAGAGCGCCCAGCTTGACGGGAGTGGATACGGAAGCCCTGGGAATAAAGACAGAGAGAGGGGCGATCGTAACGGACAACCAGTTGCGCACATCCGTACCTAACATATATGCCATCGGAGACGCTAACGGCAAGGTGATGTTGGCCCATACCGCTTCCGCGGAAGGCCTAGTGGCGGTAGAGACAATCTGTGGCCAAAAGGCGGCCATGGATTATGACAAGATCCCCAGTGCCATTTATATCCAGCCGGAAATTGCCAGCGTAGGATTGACCGAGGCCGATGCCAAAGCCAAATATGGAGCCATCAAGGTGGGGAGATTCCCCATGCTGGCTAATGGAAAGGCCAAGGTGGAAGGGGATGAGCGAGGCTTGATCAAGGTGATCACCGAGGCTAAGTACGGTGAGATCGTCGGCGTGCATATGTATTGCATCCGTGCCACGGATATGATTGCCGAGACGACTCTTGCCATGAAACTGGAAGCGACCGCCGAAGAAGTTGCGGCGACAGTCCATCCTCATCCCACGGTTTCTGAAGTGATCCACGAAGCGATGCACGCTGTAGGTGGAAGAGCTATCCATTGTTAAAGGAGGCAAATCAATGATATTTGTAGATGTACAAAGCACAGACCCTTATTACAACCTGGCACTTGAGGAATATTTCTTCAATCAAACGGATGAAGACTGTTTCCTTTTGTGGCAAAACCACAACACCATCGTCATCGGCAAGTATCAGAATGCCATTGAAGAAATATCTGCCAAGTTTGTGAAGGATAATGATATCCGTGTTGTCCGCCGGCTGTCCGGCGGCGGCGCGGTGTACCATGACATGGGCAACTACAACTTTACCTTCATCACAAAGCAGACGGAAGAAAATAGTTTTAATTTTGAACACTTCACCAAGCACATTGTGGATGTCCTCCGGAAGCTTGGCGTTAAGGCGGAATTCAACAGCAGGAATGATTTGGTCATTGAAGGCAGGAAGTTCTCCGGAAATTCCCAGTACATCAAAAAGGACAGGATACTTCATCACGGGACTCTTCTGTTTGATTCCGACCTGGAAGTTTTGGTGAACGCACTCAATGTCAGCGATGCCAAGATCAAATCCAAGGCGATCAAATCCATACATGAGAGGGTGACCAACATCAAAGAATATCTGCCTGAGGACTTTACCTTGCAGCAATTCAAAGATGCTTTAAAAAACCACATCACCCAGGGCAGTCCTGATGTAAAGGAATACATTCTCACGGAAGAAGATAAGCAGGCCATTGAAAAACTGAGAAATGAAAAGTACGCTACCTGGGAGTGGAATTACGGAACGGCACCCAAGTGCAACATCGAGAAAAAGGGAAAGTGCGACAGCGGGATGGTGCAGGCGATGATCGATGTAGAAGAAGGCAAGGTAAAGAGCATAAAGCTCTACGGAGATTTCTTTGTCAGCGGAGATTTGACGGAATTTGAGCAGGACTTTACCGGGAGGGAGTACCGGGAAGAATCACTGCGGGAGCCGGTAAAGAAGTTGAGCAACGCCATCGTGGGAATGGACCCGGAATGGCTGCTACAATTGCTAGTGTACTAAAACACTGACCGACCACACCATAAATACTCTCCATATTGGAAAAACTAACATGGAGGTGGAGACTATTTCTCCATCTCCATGGTTCATCTTAACCATATGGAGGTTTTTTTATTGGAAAAATATCTTGGTACAGAATTTTGAGAATGACGGACTTTTAGGCCAACAGGATCCCTGCGTAAATGGGGATAGTGATCAGACTGATCAAGGTGGACAGGCTGACCAGGCCCGACGCATACTCGCCTTCCACATCGTAGTATTGAGCCACGATGGCAGTCTGTGCATGACAGGGAAGAGAGGCGGTGAGGATGAAGACGTGAAGGGGGAGGCCTGTCACATTCAACAAGCCCAAGGCGCCTACTAGAGAGAAAATGCCCCAGATGAGTAATGGATGAAGGATGAACTTTCCGATGAGGATGGCCACCTTGTCCCGGCTGATACCGGGAAGACCGTGCTTAAAGGAGAAGGCCAAGTTGGAACCGATCACCAGTAAGGACAAAGGCACGGTGATGTTTCCCAGATAAGTGAGAGAGGTGTCCAAGATCGTAGGTAGGGTAATTTGAAATCCCGCCAACAGGCAGCCGATGATCACCCCGATCAGACCGGGGCTGAAGATTTTATTGATGGAAAATTTCCCTTCCAATTTACTGGATGCCTTGGATAAAGTATAAATACCCAAGCTCCAAAAGAGGGTGATGGTGACCAGATAGAAGGTGAATAAATAAGGAAGTCCATCGTTTCCGAAGACGATCTGATTGATGGGCAAGCCGATGAACATGGTATTGTTGAAGGTGAAGGTGGTGATGAAGACCGCCTTTTTTTTGGTTTCCAGCTTGAACAAACGTCCCAAAAGCAAAGCGATAAGGTGCATGATGAAGATGGTCGCGGCAATCAAAAGAAGGTTCCAGAAGGCCGACTTCAGAAGGTCCGGTGTAAAGCGATGAGCAATACTGATGACGGCCAGTGAGGGCGCGGCGATCCGGACCACGGTAATGGAAAACACCTGATTGGTGTTGTCCGGCCATTTCTTTCTATGAGTAAAATAAAATCCGACGGCCAATAGTACGAAGACTACCAGAACGCTGATGATGCCGTTGATCATAGATTTATCTTCTCCTTTTATTCTGCTTGACCGCGGTTTCCTTCAAGTTATTGATGGCGTTGGTCATCCGAGGATCAGGGTCCAGAGACCTGGTATTCATGGTCAGCACGTTTAGACCGTTTAAGTTATCGTATTCGAAAACTTTGCAAGGTTTGAAGATAAATGTCGCTCGCACCTTCTTCCCCTTGCGGATAATATTATTTTTATCCGTCGCAACCAGTATAAGGTTTCTGGTGGTGAAGAAGTTCCCGTCTCTTCCCATATATGCTCTGCCAATTTGCTCCAACTCTACGATTGCGTTGTTCATTCTGACGCTTTGGATCAGCACCAAAAAACTGTAGTAGATAAAATAGATGCCTATTCCGATGATGATCGTGCCTATTGTTTCAAACATTTCCCTTTCCTTTCGTGATATCACTTAACCATAGCAGGTTTCATAAGTACTTCTTCCACAGTTTATATACGCAAGATATATGCCAATAACATGATGGACGCTATCTAGCGGTATTTTTCCAAATCGATTTCGTACTTTTGTATCTTGCGATACAAGGTCCGCTTGGGGATATTGAGCACCTTTGATACTCTAGTCACATTTCCCCGCTCTGCCAGCAAAGCGGCGGTCAGTTGGTCTACGAAGGAAAGTTCGGGTGCTTGCAGGGTCCCGGCCCCATGGGAAGGTGCGGTGGTGGAAAGATCCCGTGGGATAAGCCCCTCATAACCCCCAAGTCCCTCCGGTTGACCGACGTACTCTGTAAGAGCGGGTGGGAAGTCTTCCGGACGAA
>JBMNVE010000024.1:0-29350 GCA_050946655.1 Anaerovoracaceae bacterium | reverse complement strand
CTCCTCCTATACCCACGAAGCGCCCCAAGACAGCAAAACCGACCCAAACATCTTCGATATTATTGAGGATAATGAAAAGCAAATGATTATTGATGCCTTGCTGAAGAACAAGGGAAACGTCACACTCGCTTTACTCCTACCACGTTACCTTCCATGGTGATGATATCAAATAAATGTTCTTTTTCTTCCTCTGTCAGCTCAGGGACTTTGCCTCCTTTGACCGCTGCCATCATACCGTCTTCAATGTCGGTCCTGATTTCTTCAGCCGTCATTTCAATGCCAAAGGCATCTCCCATCCGCGTGAAGTACTTCCTTTCCTTTTCCATCCTTACCTCCTACTACTACTAACACATTTATGATCGGATAAGATCGAGTCTCGGGTCCTAAGAAAAAATATCCATCTTCTCGATCCTATCAAATGCTTCATCGATTTTATCTACATCAACCGTACAGGCGATCCTGATATAGCCTTCTCCGCTGGGGCCGAAGGTATGGGCCGGAAGAACCAGCACATGGGCTTCCTCCAGGATCTTGTTGGCCACTTCCATAGAGGAAAGGCCGGTTTCTTTAATATTGATGAACATATAGAACGTTCCCTGAGGTTTAAGCGTCTTCATGTTTTTGATCCGGCAGACCCGGTCATAAACTTTAAACACCCGCTCCCTAAAGATCTCATACATCTCCTCCTGGATGGCCTTTCTGTTTCTCAACGCATACAGGTATGCTCTTTGGGACACGGAGTTGGCTGTGAAAATGTTGTTCTCCGAAACGGTCTGCATCGTCTTGATGATGTAGTCAGGTGCCACGGCATAGCCTACACGCCATCCCGTCATGGCATAATCCTTGGAAGCGGAACACACTGTGATGGTCCGCTCTCGCATACCGTCTAAAGCCATAATGGGAACCTGTTTTTTGTCGGTGTCAAAAACATAGAGGCCGTAAATATCATCAGCGATCAACAACATATCGTGCTTCTTTACGATCTCCACAATCTTTGCGATGGTTTCTTCACTGAACCTGGCGCCGGTGGGATTGTTGGGGGTGTTGAGCATGATCGCCCTGGTCCTGTTGGTGATGATGCTTTCCAGTCGCTCAAAGTTGATCTGGAATCCCTCTTCTTCAAAGGTCTCAAGAGCAACAGGTACCCCGCGAGACAAGCGGATCATCTCCGGGTACGGCGCATAATACGGCGAGTGGATGATCACTTCGTCCCCATCATCGAGAATGGATTCAAAAGCGGAGCAAAGTGCGTGAGAAGCGCCGGAACATACAATCACTTCCTCTTGCTTTACATCCAGATCAAATTCCTCTTTATAGTAATTACAGATTTCTTCCCTCAATTCTTCGTCACCAAAGAAATTCGTATAATGGGTATGTCCTTTTTCCGCATCCTCAAATGCCGGTTTCATGATGATGTCACTAGTCGTGAAATCCGGGTCTCCCAGGGTGAGGTTGATGATATCGCTGTATTTTTTTGACTTGGACGAAAACTCCTCCAGTATGGTCGGTCCACTGTTCCAATGTCGTTTCGCTAAAAACTTGTGTTTCATATTTACTGACTCCTTTCCACCATGACGGTTAGCATAAATAATAGCAAAATCCATGCCACATTTTTGTTGATCACATCCTATGTCGATAATAACCTTCCGATTACCTCAAGACCCCGTGATTCAAGCATCAGCGGGGTCTTGTATAACAATGTTTCTTAAACACATTTGAACATACCGGCTCCAACTTCTCCTCAAATGCATGAAACTGTCTTAAATTGTCTAAAATTGTATCATTTAGAGTGAACCATGACACGCTAAACCTTCCTATACCGTCAAGTCAACATTGCTGTTGTGATGCACTTTCTGCACATCGTCATTGTCCTCCAGGATGCTGATCAATTTTTTCAAATTCTTGATGTCCTCTTCTTCCGTGGGTGTGGACTCAATGGATGGCACCTGTTCCACATCCGCTTCTACAAATTCATAGCCCGCAGCCTTAAGGGCATCACTTACAGCGGGGAAATCTTCTACCGATGTAAGGATCTCGTAGCTATCATCAAAGGTGAGCATATCCTCCATGCCGGCATCCATCCCCGCTTCCATAAGGGCATCCTCATCAATCTCATCTGTTTTTTCAATGATGATCATCCCTTTACGGCTGAACATATAGGCAACGCAGCCCGGAGTTCCCAGATTGCCCCCGTATTTATCAAAGGTGCTGCGAACGGATGACGACGTCCGATTTCGATTGTCGGTCAAAGTGTCCACGATGATGGCCACTCCCGCAGGGCCGTATCCCTCAAAACTCAGTTCTTCATAGGTCTCTCCGGCCAACTCTCCTGTACCCTTTTTGATGGCTCTATTGATATTGTCATTGGGCATGTTGATGCCCTTGGCCTTGTCTATGGCCATTTTCAATGCTGCATTATAATCAGGATCACCCCCGGCCTTCGCCGCAACAGTGATTGCTCTAGCATATTTTGTGAACAAATTGGACCGTTTGGCGTCCTGTGCCGCCTTTCGGCCTGCAATGGTTCCATGTCTACCCATAATTACGCCTCCTCTTTCTTTTCCAAGTTTTTATGTGCCGAAGCCATCATCAACTTGATGCGATTCAGCTGATTTACATCGCTGGCCCCGGGATCATAGTCGATTGCCGCAATATTGGCCAGCGGATTTCTCTTGCGCAGCGCTTTGATCATTCCCTTCCCTGTGACATGATTGGGAAGACAAGCAAAGGGCTGTAAACAAACGATGTTCTCCACGCCGCTATCGATAAGCTCCACCATTTCCCCGGTGAGAAGCCATCCTTCTCCGCACTGGTTCCCCAAAGAGACCACTTCCTGTGCCTTCTCCGCCGTCTCCTCAATAAAGGCAGGTGGCTGAAATCTCTTGCTCTTCTTCAGGGCCTTTCTTGCCGGCTTTCTGAACTGCTCCAGGAGCCAGATCCCGGCCTTGTTTGCCATCATTGTGTTGTACGAACCGGACAAATAGTTATAGTTATACTCCTTACTGTACATCCCATAGAGGAAAAAGTCCAGCAGGTCCAGGACGACAGCTTCGCCACCTTCCTTTTCGATCACATCCACAATATCGTTATTTGCAGTGGGATGATATTTTACCAGAATCTCTCCCACCACGCCTACCTTGGGCTTCTTCACATCTTCAAGGAGCGGAAGCTCGTCGAAAGCGTTTACGATCTGCTTCAAAATGCTCCGGAACCAGACCATGCTCCCATTGTTGATGTTTCGCCGAGCCAGCCTGGAGTACTTCTCAAAGAGGGCGTCTGCCGATCCGGGCTCTTTTTCGTATGGCCTGGTAGCGAAAAGTACCTTCATGAAAACGTCCCCGTAGACAAAGCCCATGACCATCCGCTTGACCAGCGATAGGCTCAGTTTGAACCCGGGGTTGGTCTCCAGCCCCGACATGTTGACGGAAATCACCGGGATCTGCTCCATTTCCAGATCCGTCAGGGCCTTTCTCAGCAAGGCCACATAGTTACTTGCACGGCACCCTCCCCCGGTCTGGGACATAAAGATCGCCGTCTTATCCAGGTTCAAATCTCCTCTTTTCAGGTAGGAAATGATCTGTCCAAGGGAGACAATGGTAGGATAGCAGGCATCGTTATTGATGTACTTCAATCCCTCGTCCACTGCCTGGGTATCCACCGGCGGAAGCAGAACAGCTTTATAGCCTTCTTTCCCCAGTGCCGTCTCCAGGAACTGGAAATGCATGGGCGACATCTGCGGCACCAGCACCGTATAGTCTTTCTTCATCTCCTTGGTGAAGACCACTCGTTTATATGGTTCTTTATGCTCTTGGTGAGTGATCCGATTCTTCTCCCGCTCGTCCATGGCGGCTTTCAGGGAGCGGATCCTGATTTTGGCGGCACCTAAATTGCTGCCCTCATCGATTTTGAGCACCGTGTATAGCTTGTTGTGATTCTTTGTGATCTCCTCCACCTGATCTGTAGTCACCGCATCCAGTCCGCAGCCAAAGGAGTTCAATTGGATGATTTCCACATCATCGGTGGTCCCTACAAACTTAGCTGCTTTATACATGCGTGAATGATACATCCACTGGTCCAGCACTCGTATGGGTCTATCCAAATTCCCCAGATGAGCCACTGCATCCTCAGTCAAAACCACCATGTCAAAGGAGGAGATGAGCTTATTCATCCCGTGATTGATCTCAGGATCCAAGTGGTAGGGTCTTCCTGCCAGCACAATGGCCTTTTTGTTGTTTTCCCTGGCATATCTCAGGGCGTATTCCCCTTGCTTTTTGATGTCGTCCTTGAACCGTTTGTCCTCTCTTCTCGCTGCCATAATGGCATTGTTGACCTCGTACTCGTTGATCCCAAAATCCTTCATAATGCGATACAGTTCCTTGCTCAACCTGAGATCATCATCATAGGGCAGGAAGGGATGAGAAAAACGGATATTATTTTCCTCAAGAACATCATCCATGTTGTTGAAAATCACTTCCGGATAGGTGGCAACAATGGGACAGTTGTAGTGATTCTGTGCCCTTTTATCTTCCTGCCGCTCGTAGTTCAGGCAGGGATAAAAAATCCACTTTACACCATGCTCCACCAACCACTTGATATGGCCGTGAACCAGCTTAGCCGGGTAGCAAGCCGTATCGGAAGATATGGTCTCCATCCCGCTTTCGTAGATCTCCTTTGAAGAAGTAGGAGACAGGACCACCCTGAACTTCAGCTTAGTGAAGAAGGTGTGCCAGAACGGGTAGTTCTCAAACATGTTCAGAACTCTGGGGATCCCCACCGTCCCGCGGTTCAAAGAAGATTCCGGCAAGGACTGGTAGGAGAACAATCGCTTGTATTTATAATCGTAAAGATCGGGAAGATCAGATTCATCCTTTTCCTTCCCCGCCCCTCGCTCACACCGGTTTCCGGTGATGTACTTGGATCCGTCGTTGAACTTATTGATGGTCAAGAGACACTTGTTTTCACAGATACCGCACCTTGCATGAGAATTGACAACGGAAAATTCCTCCATTTCACTCTCGGTTATGATGGAAGATTCAGTACCTTCAACATAATTTTCCTTGGCGATGATGGCCGCACCGTAAGCACCCATGATCCCGGAAATATCCGGACGGACCACCTCTTTACCTACGATCAGCTCCAAACTGCGCAGGACCGCTTCATTGAGGAAGGTTCCTCCCTGGACGACGATCCTGTCGCCCGCCTCATCGGAATTTCTCAATTTGATCACCTTGTATAAGGCATTCTTCACTACGGAATAGGAAAGACCCGCACTGATATCCCCTATGGTGGCACCTTCCTTCTGTGCCTGTTTCACCTTCGAGTTCATAAATACGGTACACCTGGTCCCCAGGTCCACCGGTGCCTCGGCAAAAAGAGCTTCCTTGGCAAAATCTCTGGTGTCCATCTCCACGGATTTTGCATAGGTCTCTATAAAGGAACCACAACCGGACGAGCATGCTTCGTTGAGCATGATATTGTATATGGCGCCGTCCTTGATCTTCATGCACTTCATGTCCTGTCCGCCAATGTCCAGGATAAAGTCCACCCCGGGGAGGAACTCCTCCGAACCCTTGTAATGGGCCATGGTTTCAATCTCTCCCAGATCCGCCTTAAAGGCCGCCTTGATCAGGCCTTCACCGTACCCTGTGACCGTGGTCCCTGCAATGAAGGCATCTGAAGGCATCTGCTCATAGAGCCTCTTTAACATGAGCATCGTTGCTTCTATGGGATTGCCTTCGTTGCTCCGATAGAAGGAATAGAGCAAATTCTTATCGTCATCGATGAGCGCTGCCTTGGTGGTCGTCGATCCGGCGTCAATGCCTAGAAACAACTTTCCTTTGGCGTGTTTCAATTCTTTTCGCTTGATCTTGTTTTTGTCATGCCTCTCCCTAAACTCCTCGTACTGAGCATAGTCACGGAAAAGCGGCTCAATGTGCTTCGTTTCGCTCATAGAGTCGGGGTTGATGTGCAAAAGAGAATCGGCAAGATCCTTGATGGGCATCTTTTCCCTGTTTTCCGACAGCATAGCAGCACCGATGGCAACAAAATACTTGGAATCATCCGGGAAGACCACTTGATCTTCGGTAAGATCCAAAGTTTCTATGAATCGCTTCCGAAGTTCGGAAAGAAAGGATAGAGGTCCGCCCAAAAATGCGATATTGCCCTTGATCGTTCGACCACATGCCAGGCCGCTGATGGTTTGATTGACCACCGCCTGAAATATGGATGCGGAAAGGTCTTCCATGGATGCACCCTCATTGATCAGAGGCTGAATATCGGTCTTGGCAAAAACGCCACATCTTGCCGCAATGGGGTAGATCAGTTTATGGTTCTTGGCGGCCTCATTGAGCCCTCCTGCATCGGTGTTGAGAAGAACAGCCATCTGATCGATAAAGGCCCCTGTGCCACCGGCACAAGTCCCGTTCATCCGCTGCTCGATGGTCTGCCCGTAAAACGTGATCTTGGCATCTTCCCCGCCCAACTCAATGGCTACATCCGTGTGAGGGATCAAGGTCTCCACCGCCTTACTACAGGCGATTACTTCCTGCTCGAATTTTATATCGAGCAATTTGGACAGAGAAAGACCGCCCGACCCGGTGATCGTCGTCTGGACGATCAGGTCCGGCATTTCTCGATAGAGTTCCATGATCAGCTCTGAGACTTTCTCGAAAACATTTGACATGTGTCTCTCATATCGGCTATATTTTATTTCATTGTTTTGATCGATGACGACCAGTTTGACCGTTGTCGATCCTACATCGATTCCTAGTTTCATAATCCACCTTATTCTAACACCCTATTTTAACACAAAGACCTATGGTATAATACCCGTATTATGATCAGTTCAATCAGAAAAGACACCTACCTTGCCATGTATCGGCTTCTAAACTCCGTCTCTCCCCTGGCCACAGACTGTGGTGAGCTTTGTGGCAGTATATGCTGCCTGCCGGTGGGAGAAGATTTGGGCATCTATCTTCTTCCCGGAGAGGAAAAGGTCTTTACCCAAAGGGAAGACTGGATCTCCTGGGACAGCGAATCTGTAGATGGATACGAATTTCCCGATTCCTGGCGAGGAAAGGTCTACTTTATCCGATGCAAAACGGCACCCATTTGTCCCAGGGAAATGCGCCCTCTGCAGTGCCGTTTTTATCCCCTGGAACCTCACTTGACAGAGGATGATCGCCTACTTTTAATTTGGTCTACGGCAAATACCCCTTACACTTGTCCCTTGATCCGGGAAGAAATGACCTTGGAACCCTCATTCATCAAAGCATCCTATACCGTGTGGAAGCGCCTCATCGAGGAACCGCTTATCTATGATCTGGTCAAGCTGGATTCTGACCAGCGGGGTCTTTTCCTTCCTGTTTACCCAGATCTTTGATTTTTTTGTTGTAAAATATCCTGAGCATGAGAATGGAGTAAGTAAGCCCGATGACCTCCGCTCCGGGAAATGCCCACCACACCATTTCTACACCGCCCAGCCAGCCGAATATCCATGCCAAAGGCAATATGCCAACCAGCTGCCGTAAAAGAGACCCGAAAAGGCTAATAAAGCCATGCCCCGTCGCACCGAACAAGCCCGATGCGACGATACCGAAGGCCGCAGGGAGAAAGCAAAGGCTTATCCTGCGCAATGCGGGGATCCCCAGCGCACACATGGTTTCCGAGGCACTGAACAATCCCAGAAGTTCTCTGGGAAACACTTGAAATACAAAGAGCCCCAAAGCCATGATAGAAAACGCCATGAGAAAGGCTACCTTGAACGCCTTTACCAACCTCTCTTTATTTTCCGCACCGTAATTATACCCGAATACAGGCATTGCTCCCTGGTTGATGCCAAAGACAGGCATGAAGAAAAAGGACTGAAGGCGTCCATATACCCCCAAGACCGCCACGGCCGTCGCGGAGAATGAAGAAAGGATCATATTCATCCCGAACTGCATCACCGATACCATGGACTGCATGAGGATAGACGGCAGACCCACTGCATAGATCTCCTTTAATGTTTTCCCGTGGAATCTTTCTTTCCAGTCCACCTTTACCCGGTGGCTCATTCGGAATAGCACGATGACAGAAAGGGTCATTCCGCAACCTTGGGCAATCACCGTGGCAATCCCGGCTCCGGTGACACCCAACTTAGGCGCACCGAAAAGTCCGAAAATCAAAATCGGATCCAAGAGAATATTGATCACTGCTCCCAGGATGGTGGACAACATGGGCAAAATCATATTTCCGGTAGATTGGAGTATTTTTTCGGTGATGATCTGTACCATCAGGAACAGACAGCCTACAGAAACGATACGTAAATAATTGCTTCCCTGATGGATGATATAGTCGTCTTGAATAAACATTTCCATGTACGGATTGGCAAAGAACAGCCCAATGACGGCAAAGAAAATCCAATTGATGAAGGAGAGCCTAAAGCCGTTGCTGGCGGCGGTGTTGGCTTCTTCATACATCTTTGCCCCCAGACGACGGGAAATGAGGGAGTTGATCCCTACCCCCGTTCCTACCGCCACGGAAATCATCAGCATCTGGAAAGGAAAAACCAAAGTAAGGGCCGTCAAGCCGGCCTCTCCTGTCTGTGCAACAAAGAAGCTATCTATAACGTTATAGATGGCCTGAACCATCATGGATAGGACGGCCGGCCATGCCATATTGATCAGGAGCTTGCCCACAGGCATGATCCCCATTTTATTATCCATTTATCCCATTCTCTTTCTGTGTATCAGATATTCCTAAGGTGCCATCCATTGAAATGCCGGCAAGTTCCTTAGAATGCCAAATAGCAAAAAATATCCGATGAGTAGATATAAAACTATGTTATGCCATCTTTTCAGGGTATACCCACCCACCTTCAGGTATCCGACAATCATGTAGATGATGAGGTAGGCTAGAAAGGGCATTGCGATAAGAACCGCCGGATTGTGCCCCCAGGCTGAAGAAAAATCAAGCCGAGCCAAAGCGACAAACATCCTGGAAATGCCGCACCCCGGACAGTATAGCCCGGTGACTTCGTGAAAAATGCAGGGTAGAAAGAAGTGGTATTTCATGCCCAAAATCAATAGGATCAATCCCAAAGACGTGAGCAGGCCCAGTGTACAAAGGACTCTTCTCCTTCTTTCTGCTGACCCACCTATGACCTTCATTCGATCAATAGTTGTATCCCGGCGGGTTCTGCGGTACGATTTGGTTCAGCTCATTTTGCGCAATGGCCAAAACGACCACGTTAAATCCGAAAATCTGGAGCACCAGGAATAATATGTTGTAATTTCCACTATTCTGAAATCCCGACAGGCGCTTAAAGTCGTCCACTTTCTCCCCCAGCTTATAGGCCCAATACAATCCGTATATGCCACATGTGATCAGAGTGATCACAAAGGAAAAGCCTCCACTCCCATCTTCCTGTCTGGGATGTTTTTCATTCCACTCATCAGTCAACATGATAAACCAATAAATGCCGTATATCCCGCAAGTGATAATGGTAAAAACGATGGACAGCGCTATGTTTCGATTCATTTTCTCCCCTTTTTCTGCTAAAAAATAACTGGGCAAGCCTATAAGCCGGGTTCTGTATTAGATGATCATCTATCTAGGCGCACCATTGCTGATGCGCTCGTGCGACCTACCTCTCGGGGACCTGCAGGCGGCAGGCCTTCATCCCTATTTGGTCTTGCTCCGGGTGGGGTTTACACGGCCGCCATGTCTCCATGACGCCGGTGAGCTCTTACCTCACCATTTCAACCTTACCACAGCCGTACTGTTTCGGCGGTATGTTTCTGTTGCACTTTCCCTATAGTTGCCTACGCCGGACGTTATCCGGCACCCTTGCCATGCGGAGCCCGGACTTTCCTCATGCACGTAGCACGCGACCATCTGGCTTACCCAATTCATCCTTTAGGATTGTACCATATCCCACTATCCCTTGGCAAATGGGTCGCCCCATACACGACTCACCATTACCTCCACGTCCCCTCCTAGGGATTCTTCCAGCTGTCCTGCCAAGTTCTTTTCAAATATCTTTTCCGTGCCGAAGTGGCCGGCGTCGATTAGTGCTATTCCGGCAGCATGTGCCAGCTGGGCCTGGTGAAATCGAACATCACCGGTGATAAAAAGGTCACAACCTTCTGCAATAGCTAGAGGAAGAAAGTCTTCTCCGCCGCCGGTACACAGAGCTACTGTTCGGATGAGTCTGTCCGGCGCTCCCACGATGCGCATCTCTTCCCGTGATATGCCCTGTACCTTGGATAACCGATCCAGGACTTCCTCCGGCAAAATCGGTTGGGCAAAATCGCCGATAATGCCCACAGCCTCATCTTCACCCTGTTCCGGGCTGCGAACATCTCTAAGGTCCAGCAGCCGGGCCAGATGGGCGTTATTTCCCGCCGGTGCCCGATCAAAGGAAATGTGAGCCGAATACACGGATATATCCGCCTTGATCAAATCAATGACATACTTTGCCGTCACCTGTGCCCCTACCTTCTCCTGTGCCGGGGGAGAATCCGAGTAACCCCATGGCTCAATACTCTTCAAGGGGTGAAAGATCAAGGGATGGTGGGAAACGATCAAGTCCACCCCATTCTCTTTAGCCTCTTCAATGATCTCTCCGTTGATCTCCAGGCAGACCAATATTTTTTCTATCTGGGGCCTACCGGTGTGAATCTGCACCCCGCTGTTGTCCCATGGGGGTGCCAAGTCCGGCGGTGCGATTTCTTCTATCTTTTTGATCACATCTTCATAGATCACAGCATCCTCCTACTTCTTCTCCAAGAGCCCTTGGAGATAAACGATGTTTCTCCTGGTCCGGCTCTTGTCCGTCTTTTCACTATTTTTCATTGCGGTGAGGATCATCTCTTCCCGCTTCAATTTCCTCTCCAAGTATTCCTTGGTCAGGTCGTCGTCCCAATCTCCGTAGTGCTGAGGGACTTCCCATCGGATGGAGTTTCCTTTTTCTCCTGCCAGTGCCAATTCAACTACCTTCTCCGGCTCAGGCTCTACGGTGAGAATTTCACAAATATATTTTCCTTCCCTCACCAGGCTTTCCCCGGTAACAGAAAAGCCGTTGTGGAAGAGCCAGTGACGCAACTCTCCTACGGCGCTGCGAGGTTGAAGAATAAACTTCCCGAAGGACTTTGTCTTGGCCATGTCCTCGCCCATGATCTCCGCGATGAGGATGCCCCCCATCCCTGCGATCACCACCGCATCCACTTCCCCGGCGCCAAGCACCTGTAGCCCGTCTCCCAGGCGACAGTCGAAGAGTTTCCCCGGTTGCTGTTTTTCACAATTCTCCATGGCTTTCTCCAGGGATCCTTGGCTGACGTCGGTGAGTATGACCTTTGGACAGATGCCCATCTGCCACAGGAAAAGTGGCAAAAAACCATGGTCAGTCCCAATGTCGGCCATGGTCTCTCCGTGGTTTATCTCCAGTGCGATCGCTTTCAATCGATTAGACAGCTCATTCATCATTACTCCAGATAATCCTTCAGTTTCTTGCTCCTGCTGGGATGTCTCAGTTTTCGCAGGGCCTTGGCTTCAATTTGCCGGATACGCTCTCTGGTCACATCAAAACGCTTGCCCACTTCCTCCAGGGTGCGGGGACGTCCATCCTCCAGTCCGAAACGCAATTCCAGGACTTTTTGTTCTCTATCGGTCAAGGTGTCCAGCACCTCCACCAGTTGCTCCTTCAACATGGAAAAGGCCGCGGCCTCAGCAGGGGCGGGAACATCCTCATCGGGGATGAAGTCTCCCAAATGGCTATCCTCTTCCTCGCCGATGGGCGTTTCCAAAGAGACCGGCTCCTGAGCGATCTTGATGATTTCTCTGACCTTTTCTTCGGTGATCTCCATTTCTTTTGCGATTTCCTCCGGGGTGGGCTCACGACCGTATTCCTGGATCAGTTGCCTCTGTATCCGCATCAGTTTATTGATGGTCTCCACCATGTGGACAGGAATGCGTATGGTCCGTGCCTGGTCGGCAATGGATCTGGTGATGGCCTGTCTGATCCACCAGGTAGCATAGGTGGAGAACTTAAAGCCCTTCCGCCAGTTGAACTTATCTACGGCCTTGATCAAGCCTAGGTTACCTTCCTGGATCAGGTCCAAAAATAGCATCCCTCTTCCCACGTATCGCTTGGCTATGCTCACTACCAGTCTTAAATTAGCCTCACAAAGTCTCTGCTTTGCCTCCTCATCTCCGTCCTCCATCCGCTTTGCCAGCTGGATCTCCTCTTCGGCAGTCAGCAGGGGTACCCTTCCGATCTCCTTGAGGTACATCCGCACAGGGTCATCTACGGCAACGGATTTGGGAAGAGTGGACTCCAGTTCCACCTCTTTATCCCCTTTGGCGTTGACCTTGATCTCTCCCTCTAAAACTACCTCTTCCTTTTCCTCTTCCGCGTGGATTTCCACCAAGTCAAAGTCATCGGGGCTTTCTTCGGAAACGATCTCGATGCCCTTGCTCATGAGAGACTCATAGATCTCCTCCATCTCGTCCTTGTCCATCTCTGCCGGCTCTAAATGCCTTCCCACCTCTGCATAGGTGAGCTTCTTTTGTCTGGCAAGGAGCACCAGTTCTTTAACGTAATCCCCTTTAGACTTTTCAGTTTCTATAACCATATCTAGATCTTTCAACGTGTTCTTCCCCCATGTAATATCCGCTTCTGCGTTTCCATCAATTCTTCTGTCAATTTAGCAATATCTTCCTTTTGGTCCGCCTCATCGGCCATGGATATCCTGGCGATGAGCAGCTTTTCTTTTTCCTTCAGCTCCCGGTAGCGCAGCTTGTCCACACAATCGCGATAAACCCGCAGATGGTCTCCGCCTAAGGGAACATTATTTTCAATATCCTTGAGCAAAGTTTCTTCCTCCGGTTCCAGCATGTCAAGGAGCTTTTCTCGGTGGATGGCTTCCCCCGATTTATGGCTCCCTTTCATAGCTTGGAATATGGTCTTCCCTTGTGGACTGAGAAACAATTCTTCCAGTTCCTCCCCTTGATCAAAATAGCTGCTGTCTGAAAGGAGCAATTTGATCAGTGTTTTCTCCGTAGGGTTGACGGCTGTATGAGAAGATTCCTCATGTCTATCTTCACCCCGCCTCTGCTCTACAGAAGGGGAAGGTATCCCTCCTCCTTCGTACTCGGCTCTAATGGCTCCCTGGGAAATGTTGTTCTCCCGGGCCAGCTTTTGTATATACATATCCGCTTCCACCGGACTGAGGGCCCTCAGTACATCCACCGCTGACTTGAGAAACGCAAGCCTGCCCTCTGTGGATGACATATCCGTTTGCTCCTTCAGGATACCCAGCTTATAATCCGCGTATCCGGGCGCTTCCAGGGTCAATCGGATAAAGGCGTCCTTGCCCTTGGCCTTGATAAAATCATCCGGGTCCTTTCCCTGTGGCAAGTGGAGAACTCTCACCCTGCTACCTTGCCCGTGGAGGACATCCATACCCCGCCATGCAGCCGCCCTGCCGGCACTGTCGCCATCATATGCCAGGACGATGTTTCTGGTGTAGCGCTTTAGGATCTTTGCCTGATTTTCTGTCAAGGCCGTCCCCAAGGAGGCAGACACATTTCTCACACCTCCCTGATAAAGAGAGAGCACATCCATATATCCCTCCACCAGGATGGCACAGTCTTCCTTCCCCATCTCCGTCCGGGTCAGGTTCAGCCCGTAAAGGTTGTTCTTCTTCTGAAAGACACTGCTTTCCTGTGAGTTCAGGTATTTGGGATGGTCATCCCCCAGGGCACGAGCACCGAATCCGATGACCTTACCCCCCGTGTTTTGTATGGGAAAAATCACCCGGTTCCTGAATCTATCGAAGTATTTACCCTTTGATGACGAAATCAATCCTAATTCCAGCATTTTTTCCGGGGAATACCCCTTTTCCTCCAAATGGTGAAACAGGCTGTCCCACTGAGGATCCGCATAGCCTACGCCGAATTTTTTCAGCACATCCTCATCCATGCCCCGAGCGGTCATATAGTCCAGGCCTTCATTGGCCCCTCGCCTCATGGCACGGTAGAAAAATCGAGCAGCTTCTCTGTTGATCTCATACAGTTCTTCCCGCTTTCCGCTTCCTCCTCCGTAGGATTCCAAGGTGATACCACACTGATCGGCAAGCCTTTCCAATGCCTCGGGGAATTCAAGGTGGTAGTATCTCTTGACAAATTCGATCACATCTCCGCTGGCACCGCAGCCAAAGCAGGTGAATATTTGCTTGGTGTCCGAGACAACAAAAGAAGGTGTCTTTTCATTGTGGAACGGACAAAGGCCCTTAAAATTGCTTCCGGCTCTCTTAAGGGTCACCACCTGTCCTATGGTATCCACAATATCACACCTGCTTTTTATTTCTTCTACCTGGTTGTCTCTGCCGTAACTGCTCAATAAACCGACTGTCCTCCCTTTTCCCTTCATATGAACATATACGACACAGCCGACCGCTTTTCTTTTTTTATTTTATTTCCATCCTCTGGGCATGAACAATTCATTGTAGAGATTGATGGCATACCGGTCAGTCATTCCCGCGATATGATCTTTTGCCAGCTCCCAAACCGGATACATCTCTTCCATTTCCCTGTACTCCGGGGGGAGTTCATCGGGATTGGCCAAGAAGTACTCATAGAGAGAGCCGATGATATTCTCCACCTTCTCCAAATCAGATGCTTTTTTCACCGCCTTATTGTGGTAGACGTTTTCAAACATAAACGTCCGCATCCTGTTCATGAAGAATGCTCCATCTTCGCTGAGTGCGATTTCTTCCCTTCCGTCGCTGGTATCGGTCAGATCTCGTACCAAGGTGTTTATCCTGCTACGATGATCCTGTCCCAAAAATTCGATGCAGTCAGAGGGAAGATCATCAGGTGAGATGACCCCGCTGCGCAGGGCGTCGTCTATGTCATGATTGATATAGGCGATCCTATCACTGATTTTGACCACCTGTCCTTCCAAGGTCATGGGCAGGGTGCCCCCCGTATGGTGAAGGATGCCGTCCCTCACCTCTGCCGTCAGGTTCATCCCCCTGCCGCCGTGGGATTCTTCCAGAACATCCACGATCCTAAGGCTCTGTTCATTGTGGTGGAAGCCCGGCTGATAGATCTGGTTCAGCACGATCTCCCCATTGTGGCCAAAGGGCGTATGGCCCAGATCATGGCCCAGAGCAATGGCTTCGGTCAGGTCTTCATTAAGTCTGAGGGCTCGGGATATGGTCCTTGCGATCTGAGAAACTTCAAGGGTATGAGTCAGCCTGGTACGGAAGTGATCCCCCTCCGGCGCCAGGAAGACTTGGGTCTTGTGCATCAACCGACGAAAGGCTTTGGAATGAACGATCCGATCTCTATCCCGCTGAAAATCCGTCCGCATCTCACAGGGCGGCTCTTCCCTCTTTCGGCCCTTACTTTCTCTTGCTTTACACGCAAATTCCGATAAGATCTCGTATTCCCTCTGCTCTAAGTCTGTTCTCAGTATCATAAACCTCTTCTTTCTACTTTCCTGTATGGCCAAATCCGCCGTCAGATCTGGCGGTCTCAGATAGGCTCTCCTCTTCTTCCCAGGAAACGCGCTCAAACCCGGCCACCACCAGTTGAGCGATCCTGTCTCCATCCTTGACGGTGTAGGCATCTTGCCCCAGGTTGATCAGTGCCACCTTGACCTCCCCGCGATAATCGCTATCGATGGTCCCCACCCCGTTTATCAGGCAGATGCCGTGGTTGATGGAAAGACCGCTTCTGGCTCGCAACTGGCCTTCATAACCCTGAGGGAGCTGTATCCGCAGTCCGGTGGGGATCAGCTTTCTCTCTCCCGGCATCAGCACAACTTGCTCATCCAGATGAGCACGAATATCCATTCCAGCCGCACCTTCTGTTTCATAGGCAGGAAGCCGTCCATTCCTACTGTGAATTTTTACCTTCATCTCCTACTCCCGAATCATTTCCTGCAAGGGGATTTCCTTGTTTGTAATGGCAACGCCGCTATAATTCTCTACATTGCTGATGATTTCCGACACTCGGCGAATATCTTCCATGGTGACCTTATCGATCTTTTCCAGGACCTGGTCCATGGTTTCCACCCTACCGAGGAGGAGGCTGTTCTTTCCGATGGAAAACATTCTGCTGTTGACGTTTTCCTGCCCGAAGATATAGGAACTCTTCAACTGTTCCTTCCCCTTCATCAATTCCTCTTTGGTGACCCCCTCGTCCCGCAAAAGTCTCAGTTCCTCTTTGATGGCATTCAGGGCCGCTTCCACCTTGTCATGGCTGATGCCCGCATAGATGTTGTAATACCCCTCATTGGTAAAGGAGCTGTTCATGGAGTAGACCGAATAAGCCAAACCCTTTTGCTCCCTGACATTCTGGAAGAGCCTGGAACTCATGGCCCCGCCCATAATGTTGTTCAGGAGGGAAAAGGCGTAGTAATCCGGTGTGCCCAAGGCAATACTCCGAGCCCCCAGACAAAGGTGAGTCTGCTCAATATCCTTGACCTTCACTTTGTACCCGGGCTCAGTTTCCTCTCCCTGCCCGGGAAAAGAGGCTTTCTCATCCTTGCATCCGTTGAACTTCTCTCGGATGATTTCTTCCACCTCTTCCTGCCGGAAGTTCCCCGCTACAGACACGACGATGCTATCTTTTGTGTATTGATCACGGATATATCCCAGCAGGGTATCTCGGTCTATGCTCTCCAGGGATCGGGGCGTTCCGATGATGGAATGTCCGATGGGATCCTTGCAAAAGACCAGTTCGCAGATGATGTCGTGGGCATCTTCGTCCGGGGAGTCCTGGATCATCTTCATCTCCTCGTAGATCACCAGCTTCTCCCGTTCCATCTCCTCTTTATCAAAGACGGAGTCATTGAACATATCAAAGAGGATATCAAAGGATGTCCGGATGTTGCTGCCCAAAGTCTTGATGTAGTAACAGGTGGCTTCCTTTCCGGTGAAGGCGTTGATCTGCGCACCGATGCGATCCACATCCTCGGCGATTTTCTTGGCCGACCTGTTTTTGGTTCCTTTGAACATCATATGTTCGATAAAGTGTGAAATGCCGGCGATTTCCGGCCTTTCATTGACGGCTCCTGCCTTGACCCATATCCCTATGCTTGCGGACTTCATATTTTCCATCTTCTCGGTCACCAAGGTCACGCCCGAGTCCATCTTTTTCAGTTCGATCATCTTCTCCCCCATTCTAGAAATATTTTCTGTATTTGCGATACATATTGATGCTGCGCAGCCCCAAATAGATCCGTCGCTTCAACGACATGTCCTTCTTGTAGTACAAGGAATTACAAGACTTGCCCGCTCTGACCAGCTCTTTGATCTTGGCTACTTTTTCCTTATCCTTCACATATTTGTACACCACGCCCAGTGGAACGGCATGCCAAAAGAAAGGATCTTTAACATACTTAGTACCCTTGATCTCTCTTTTATACACATAATCTTCCACGATGAGTTTGGCCAGATTATCTCCGCCGCCTGTGACCCGGTAGTGGCTTCTTCCTTGACGGATATTGATTTCCAGCATCTTGTACTTTCCGTCTCTCTCGTCGTATTTAAGATCGCAGTCGCAAAGGCCTTCAAAACCGATGCCTTCCAGGAAATTCTTGATCTTGGTCATGACCTCTTCGTTGTAATCCACCAAGGTGGCTGCATTGTTCCCGATGGCCGTAGGTGTATGCTCCTCTAGAACAACATTACCGAAGTTCATCATCTTCACCTTGTGGTCGCTGCCCGTATACACATGAAGGTCGTAGATGCAAGCATCCTCACCGGGGATCATGTCCTGGATGATCATGTTGTCATCGTATCCTGCTGCATAGACCTTCTTTAGCGTCTCATCCAGTTCTTCCCTGGTGTGGAGGAAGAATACTTTATGAAAGCCATCAAACTTGTGAGCATGGTATTTGACGCTGTCGGAAGCCTTGAGAACTACAGGGAAACCGAAATCCAACTGATAATCATATCCGGTGGTAGGCGTGTGGATAAAGGTATCCGCATAATCAAGACCGTATTTATCGCAAAGACCGTAGAAGGTCTCCTTGAGAATGATGTTATCCATGATGTGAAGGTCCGTATAGGGCAGGATAAACTTGTCCTTCAACTTGTCCTTGTTTTCTGCAATCAGCCGCACATAGTGGTCGGCGCAGCCGATGAGGATGAGTTTTTTCCCCTCTCCGTGCTCCTTGTGGATCTTGTCCATGGTCTCTAAAAACACTTCCGTCTCGTTGAGCCTGGGCTCCTGGAGGTAGTCCAGGATCTTCGTGTGGAGCACTGCCCCGGATAGTTCCCTTGCTACCATGAGGGAGCGGATGCCGTATGCCTCATGAAAGGCTCTTCCCATGCTGTATACATTGATATCACTTGCCAGCAGCACCGGCAAAAAATCTATGTTGTCCCTGTTCCTTGTTTCCATCGTCTTCTCCCTTATTTCGGCTCGTAGGCCAGAATCGTCCACTTTGCATTGATCAAAAAGGCTTCAAGTGGCTGCGCCTTGCGGCGCTCCTCCTTCCAAAACCGTTCCTTGTATTTCTCCAGCATTTCCTCCATGGAAAGGTTCTCCTTCCAAAGCCCATCTACATACTCCTTTTCTTCCCGGGCTGTCTGTTCAAAGAGCCTCCAGTACTCCCGATTGTAAAAGGGAGGGACCACGCCGAAGTGAGGAGAAATGATGATCTTGGGATCATACTCCCTGCATTTCTTCAGAGACGCCATGGCATCATCGTAGCTCTTGAGGATGGCTGTATGGAGCATCCCCTTCCTCTCCAGGACCCCCGTGGATTCGCTGGTGATCATGATGCTCCCCGGCTGGATGATATAAGTCATGGAGCAATCCGTATGACCCTTGGTCTCCAGAGCCAAAATCCTCTTGTCCCCAAGGGATAGCTCATCCCCATCTTTCAACGAAATATGGACAGCCAGGCCTTCGGTAAGGACCGACTCCATCTTGCCGTTTGTATATTCCTTGGCCGCCGTGGCACCCAAGGATCCTATGACCTTCAATGCTCCCGGCCTTTCCAGTACTCTTTTTCCGTGCTCCGCTGCGTAGACGACGGCATTGGGCCACCTCCTGCGCACATAGGGAAGAGCACCCACATGATCGTAATGGGTGTGGCTCAGGAGGATATAATCCAGGTCCCGCCCACCCAAGCGTGCCTCTATATTCATCACCAGCCGATCTCCGCAGTAGGCCATCCCGCAATCATAGAGGGCGGTTTTTTCGCTGCCGGTGATAAGGAATGACTCTCCGCCGTACCCTGCGGTGACCCGGACAATCCCTTGAGGGAAGTCGAACCGGTCATATCCTTCAAACTTTTCAAACATTGGTAACCGTACCTTTCTTCGTCTTGCTCTTCATCACTTGGATGAAATTGATTGTCAGCAATAATATGATAACGATGCCGGCAAATCCTTCCAGAGGAAGCATATATGCCACCACATTCTTGAATCCCATGAGTCCCAGCAGGAAGCCAGCACAAGCAATGAGGATGATTTTTTTCTTTTTTCCCGGCCCTTCCTTCAGCCTCAGGGTAAAATTGTAATAGTTCCCCGCCGCAGAAGAATAAATGGCAAAGAGCATTACGCCCACGTAGATCACGTTCACCCAGGGGGATAACCTCCGTGCAAATTCCACCATGGGCATGTCCATCCTCTGGGACATCCCGGGATCCGTCCTCATGACACAGACCAACACAAAGGCCAGCAGGCAGAGAAACAGTCCGCCCAGGATCGCCCCTCCCATGGCATGGGCTCTGCTTCTGGCGTGAAGAGAAGCGGTTGCAACAATGGGGATGATGGCCAGGATATTGTAGGAGAGATAGAGCACCGCTGACAATAGCCAGTGAGGTGCCAAAGGGCTGGGTTTAGCTTCTGTTTCTATTCCTACCGGAGAAAGATCAGCCACCAGCACTCCAAAACACACTGTGAGTATGATGGTAACCAGCAAAGGCATGATCATCCGGAACACCCCTGCCACTCTTCCGAATCCCTCTATCACCGTCAAGGTCACAAAGAAGATGATTATCCCCCCGCCGAGGACTTTGGGCAAGCCAAACTGCTGATTGAACAGGGATCCGCCGGCCGCCGACATGGCAATCAGTACCGTGAACAGCACGAAACCCATGAAATGACCCATAAGGCCAATGGCCAGACCGTTGGTCCCAGGAACGATGATCCGCCCCAGGTCCCCGCTCTTTATCCTATCTGTGATCAGGCAGGTCATGATGCCTGTCACAATAAAAAGCAGTCCCACGACAAGGACGCCTACCCAGGCCTTATCTCCAAAGACCCCAAAGAACTGCCATATTTCCCTTCCCGAAGCAAAGCCTGCGCCCATCACTGTTCCCACACACATAAACGCTATGGTGAGTGCGTTAGGGCCCTGCTTCTTCAAAAGCTCCCGTCCTCGGTTTCATCATCCAGGACATATCCGTTTTGGAGCAAATTCTCCTCATCTTCCTCTGCATCTGCCCGAGCAAGATCCGCAAAGCTCATGATGTAATCTTCCATTTCGTAATCCAAGCAGTCGGTAAAGTCATAGGAGAACTCTTCCTCTCCTAATTTCTCAAGGCGCACTAAGGTCAGGGCATCTCTCAGGGAAAGAACCTTGCCCTCACCGGTTTCCGTGCTGATACATTCCACCGCTGACTCAAAGGAGTACCAAGTCTTGAACTTTCCCACCTCCTCTGCAAAATCGGCCATGTTTTTCTCCGCATCTCCTGCCTTGAGAAGGCCCATGAGAGAGAGTTTAATATTTTCTATCAGAATATGCATGTCCAGCACATCATGGGGAAGCGTCTCCAACATATCATCAAAGTACTGTCCGATGATGTCACTGACAACGGTAGCATCCGTGTGGGAAAACAGCTCCATAAGCACGGAAACCGATACTTCTTCATCGCTCTCCACCAAGTCCGCAAAGTTCTCGTAGTATTCAAACTCCTCCGGCTCCTCAATGCCCAAGAGTTCCAGTAGTTCATGTAAATCCAACGAACTCACCTCCAAACCATCTATACCTCTTCAACATCCAGATTTTTGAACTTGACCTTAACTGCCGTATTGCTAAAAATACGATCGATCATACCGGTAAAGTTATCCGAAAGGTCACTGGCATAGAACACGTTCTCCAGATCGGACGGTCCGGCCATCATATCCTTTTGGCTAAGAACTCCTTCCAGGTTATCCACGATTTCCTCCGAGGGATCGATGATGTGCAGATTTGCATACATCCTCTCGATATGGTGGCGGATCAGGGGATAATGTGTGCAGCCAAGTACCAGTGTATCCAAACGGTTTTCCAGGATAAAGTCACTCATATAATGACGGATAGTCAGGTCCATGATATCGCTATTGATGATCCCTTCCTCAATGAGAGGCACAAATGCGGGACAGGGTGCTTCAAATATCTCCAAGTCCGGATTCAGCTGCCGGATCAGTTCACGGTAAGTATGACTGGTCACCGTTACCTTGGTACCGATGATGCCAATGCGATTCATCCCACCGCATACCCTTGCCACCTTTTCGGCGGCGGGCTGTATGATGCCGAGAATGGGAATATCCGGGTATCGCTCTCGCAACTGGGGGAGACATGTTGCACTCACCGTATTGCAGGCGATGATCACCATCTTCACATTCTTTTTGATCAAAAAATCAGTGATCTGAGTGGAAAAAGTCCGGATGGTGGAAACCGCCTTGGATCCGTAGGGTGTTCTAGCAGTATCGCCGAAATATACGATTTTTTCTTCCGGCAGTCTCTCCATCAGATGGGGAATGCAAGTCAATCCGCCTAGTCCTGAGTCAAAAAAGCCTATGGGCCTGTTATCCATTATGTATTCCTTTCCTTTTCCGTGGTATAATATATTCTACATCATTCCAAAAGTAAAGTAAATATGGAGGCAATTATGGCAAAAAATTTCGCGACCAGAAAAGAAATAGATCAACAATATCTTTGGAGTATCGAGGATATGTATCCCGATGAAACCCTGTGGCAGGACGACCTTTCAAAGGCAGTGGCAATGGCTGAGGAGTATGCGGGATATGCAGGCAAGCTCACCGCAGACAGCCATACTTTTTTGGCATCCTTGAGACTTCGTGACCGGCTTTGGCAAATCCTTGAAAAGGTCTATGTGTATTCCCGGATGAGGCGGGATGAAGATAACAGGGATGAAAAATATCAGGCCATGTGTGACCAGGCTATGGCAGCCATGGCCAAAGTGGGTGCGCTGACCTCTTTTGCCACCCCCGAGATCCTGGATGCGGGAGAAGAGAAGATCATGGGCTATATCGATGAGAATCCGGATCTATCTGTCTACCGCTTTGCCATGGAAAACACTCTCCGCTTAAAGGATCACGTACTGTCCAAGGAAGAGGAGAACATCCTTGCTCAGATGAGAGAAGTCACCTCTGCAACGGGGGACATCTTTACCATGCTCAACAATGCCGATATGAAGTTCGGCACCATCACCGATGAAGACGGGAAGGAAGTAGAGTTGACCCATGGCAACTACATCACCTTTATGGAGAGCCGAGATAGAAGTGTGCGGGAAGCAGCCTTTACCGCCATGTATAGTGCTTACAAAGCTTTGATCAACACCATCGCTACCGGATACAACTACAATACCAAGACCGATGTCGTCTCCGCCAGGATCCGTAAGTACGATTCTGCAAGGAGCGCCGCACTCTCCGGCGACAATATTCCGGGAGAAGTCTACGACAGCCTGGTGAAAAACGTCAATGATAACCTGCCCGCCCTGCACAAATACATGAACATACGCAAGCGAATTCTCGGGGTGGATCAGTTAAAGATGCACGATGTCTACGTGCCTTTGATCCCCCTGCCCAACCGGGAAATCCCCTTTGAGGAGGGGCTGGAGATGATGAAGGCAGGCCTTGCCCCTCTTGGAAAAGACTACGGAGAGAATTTGTCTCAGGCTCTGGAACAGCGCTGGATCGATGTATATGAAAACACCGGCAAGACCAGTGGTGCATATAGCTTTGGCAGCTATGACAGCAAGCCCTACATTCTCCTGAATTACACCGACACCCTGAAGGATGTCTTCACTCTTGTCCACGAAATGGGCCATTCCATGCACTCCTTTTATACCCGGAATACCCAGCCCTTCATCTACGGCGGTCACTCCATCTTCACTGCAGAAGTGGCCTCCACCGTCAACGAGAACCTGCTGATGAAACACCTTCTGGCAGAAGAAAAGGATCCGAAAATGAAGAAGTATCTGGTAAACATGCACATCGAGGCCTTCAGGACCACCCTATTCAGACAAGCCATGTTTGCAGAATTCGAAGACATGACCCACAGCGCCGTAGAGGAGGGAGAGGCACTGACAGCAAATTGGCTGTGCGAAGAATATGAAAAATTGAACAAGAAATACTTTGGAGATGCAGTGGCAGATGATCCCTTCATCCGCTATGAATGGTCTCGCATCCCCCACTTTTATCGAGCTTTCTATGTGTATAAATATGCTACCGGCTATTCCGCCGCTGCGGCCATATCGGATATCATCCTAAGGGACGGCCCAAAGGACTACATCCGCTTCCTGGAAACCGGTGAAAGCGATTACCCCATAGAGCTTCTGAAGATCGCCGGGGTAGACATGGGCACGCCCGCCCCCGTAGAGGCTGCCATGAAAACATTCGAAAAACTGGTGGATGAATTGGATGAATTGGTGTAGGTTTTGATTATGGAGAAGAGAATCATTTGTGTATATACCAACAAAACACCGGCGTCACTGGACACCTATAAACTGCTGAAGAAAAAACTGGAAAAAAGCGGCTTTTCTGTGCTGGATGATTTTCGGGAAGATGCCGAGCTCCTGGTGACCATCGGCGGCGACGGTGCCACCTTGCAAGCGATCCAGAAATTCGACTTCCCTGATGTACCCATCATCGGTATCAACACGGGACATCTGGGCTTTTTCCAGGAAATTTCTCCCGATCAGCTGGAGGATTTTATCGCCAACTACAAGGCCAAGCGATTCCGATTGCAGCCCACTACAGCAGTACAGGCAACGGTGAAAACCGGAGATGGCGATTTTGTCCACAAGGGCTTCAACGAGGTGGTCCTTCGAGGAGGCCATTCCTATACAGTCCACTTCAACATTTCCATCGGAGACAGTTTTATCGAGCGGTTCAGCGGTGACGGCATACTGATCGCTACTTCGGCAGGCAGTACCGCCTATAACTACTCCCTTGGCGGATCCATCGTTGATCCTCGCCTGAAGCTCCTTCAGGTGACACCCATTGCCCCCATGAATACCACCGCATATCGGTCGTTTACCTCCAGCATCCTTCTGCCTCCGGACCTGTCTCTCAACGTGGTTCCGGAGCCGGGCAGAGACAGTAACGTATATATCCTATGCGATGGCAACGAAACCAAGTACGAAGAAGTAGAACACATTCGCGTGGAGTTTTCCGAAACCGTCGTCAATCTTCTCCGCTTTGAAACCTACGATTTTTGGAACAAAGTAAAGACAAAGTTTTTATAATGACAGAATTCAAGCATATAGTAACAAAGGAAGATGTGGAAGAGAAGCTTCGTTGCAGCGGGCTTCTTCGTCGTCATTTCCGTTTTTCCGCACGGCTAAGGGCAAGAATAAAAAAAGAAAAGACCGCCTTCCTCAACGGCGAGCCCATCAACGGTAAGATGGTTCCCCGGGTAGGCGATGAATTACTGGTTGTTCTCCCTGAAGAAAAAAGCTACTTCACCCCCGAGCCCATCCCCATCTATCCAGTCTTTGAGGATGATCAGCTATTGGTCATCAATAAACAGCCGGGCATTGTAGTCCATCCCACTCACAGTCGACCCCGCCATACCATTGCCGGTGGGATAGCCCAGTATATGCTGGACACCGGCAGGGAATTCAAGATCCGTTTTATCAATCGATTGGACATGGATACCTCCGGATTATTGGTTTTGGCAAAAAGTGCCTATGTTCAAGATGACTATGTGCGCCAGCAACAGGCAGGAAAGGTGGAAAAAGAGTACCTTGCTGTAGTCAAAGGGAGCCCCGGACCGATCGGCACAAAGGGCACCATCGATGCACCCATCGGCAGGCCCGATCCGGAGCATCCCAGAAGAAGTGTCATGAAAGATGGGCGGCCATGCGTGACCCATTATCAAGTATTGGAGGTCTTCTCCAGGGGCGCCAATGATTATGCCCTGATGAAACTCATTTTAGAAACCGGAAGGACTCATCAGATACGGGTACACTTAAGTCATCTGGGCCACCCCATCGTAGGGGATTATTTGTACGGTGGCGAAGCTGTACACCTTATGGATCGCCAAGCCCTCCATGCCCGGTTTCTTTCCTTTGACCATCCCATCACAAAGGAGCGCCTCCGGCTGGAAGCGCCCCTTCCCGATGACATGAGTCATCTAATGGATCTTCTCCGCGGTTAAGGTCATATTACAGCAGTTCGGTGAGTTTTTTCATGCTCTCCGATTCTGAATCAATGGCTGCCTTAAGGTCCACATAGCAGTACTCAAGTGCCGTCTCGTACACAGCGATAGCCGCCCCATAGTCGATCTGATCTTCTGTTTCGTTATTGGCATGTTGCACTAAGTCGTATGTGGTCTCCCCTACATACACATTGGGGATGAGGCGGTCTGTCGCCCAGAAGGACAGCTCTTTTGAGAGCAGGTCCGGATCGTATTCCTGCAACATCGATTTTGCCACATCTTTGCTGAAAATATAGTAGTTGTAGTCCACTACGCCGTTGAGGTTATAGGCATTATCCAAGGCACCTGACTCCTCATCCTTTGCATACAGTTCCTTATTCTTAAGGCCGTTTATGGTTCCATTCAGGGCTTCGATATTCTTATCGATACCGGTGTGGGTGATATTTACCCCCCAATCATCACAATACATAAAATTCTGCTGGACAAAGAGGAAGGCGGCCAAATTCTTTTTATTCAGTTCCTTTCCCTCATCTCTTATTTTTTGTATCTCTTCCTCAGATGCTTTCTTTTTCATGGCTTCTTCGTAGCGCTTGTTGATGTCGGCAACCTTCTTATCGTTTTCTGCCGCTGCTTTTTTCAAGTCTTCCAGATTTGCCTTATACCCTTCAATATCAGCACCTGCAGCACCGGCCGTCTCTTCATTCAATGATTTTTCCAAGCTGTTACAAGTGGGTGTGAAGCTCAGTTCCAGAGCAGGTGTCTTATCCACATAGATAGCCATGGCGCCATAGAGGTTCAAGTTGCTTCGGATCACATCTTCGTTCCAGGTTTCCTTGTCATCCAATGCCGTATGATACTTGTGGGACATAAACTCCTCATCTTGGAAGGTGTTCAGAAAATAGGGAACACCGGCCCAACGATATGACACTCCGTCTTCCATGGTATCTGTAGGTACATACTTAGGATCCACCGATTCGATGATGCCCGCTGTGGAAACCAGTCCGGATTTTTTCACAAATCCCTTGGTCAGCTTTTCAAATTCCGGTACAGCGGAGACGGTCAGCTTTCCCTTTCCGTTGTCAAATGCCGGCAGTTCAAAATTGAACATGGCAATGGTCTTTCCTGCCCAATGGGGATTGACCTCGGTGATATTTCTCCATGCCCCGGTAGTCCAGTCAAATGGGGTATTGGATGCTCCCCACTCCTCGGCCCCGTGACATACGAAGACAATATCGTTTTCTGGCACATATTCAGAGTCCTTCATGGCCTTTGCCATGGCCAGTACTACACCGATGGCTGCCGAGTCATCCTGGAAGCCGTACCAATATTTATCATAGTGGGCAGATACGACGATCTGCTGATCGGAACTCTTTCCCTTGATCTTTCCTATGACGTTGTAAGTTGTACCTCCTCCTTTTTCCAATACAGCATCTACTTTTAAGGTTGCTGTGGTCTTATTTTCTTTGATTGCCGATTTGATTTCCTTTGCCTCGTTGGCGCTGATTGCTACCGTTGGCATCAAGTCATCGCAGCAGATGTCTTGAACGTTGACCGTATCCTTGCTTCCCTTGCCATATCCTCCTACCGAGTAAGTCACAATGGCAGCGGCCCCTTTTTCATGGGCCTGTAGAATATAGCCGTTTATCCAGGATTCATCCGCCTGGTTCACACCTACCAAAACAATCTTTCCCTTGACATCCTTGCCTTCATAGTCGGCTTCAGAGCCTGTTTTACAGTCGACGATCTCCGCAGTGATTCCATCCTTACCTGTGCCGCTTGCCTGATAGGATGCGGGCATCAGCTTGATCTCTGTGTCTTTCACCGTCAGGCTGGAATCGTTGAATTGGAATTTATCCACCTTAGCCGGGCTCTTCTCCACATCTTCCAGGCCCAACTTTTCCATCTCTTTCGCCAGATAATCTGCGGCCGCATGCTCCGCATCGGATCCCGCCGTCCTCCATCCCAGCTTGTTGTCTTGATACTTTTCATCGTAGGATAAGGTCTCGGCGATACCGTAAGCGTAGTCCGTATCCACCTTGTTAAGATAGTTTTCTACCTCCGGCGCCATAGACAGCTCCGACTCCAAGGCAACCTTTTTATCGCCACACCCGTAAAAGGTCATTGCTAGAAGAGAAACTACAACTAGCACGCTCAATAACAGTTTTCGTTTCATGATCAACCACCTTTCTGAAACAATCAGATGAATTAAAATTAACGCGAATCGATCTTAACTGCTGCTACTTTTAATAATACTGCTATTGCGGCATATAATCCAGTCATAATCTTGATTCCCATGAGAATAGTTACATATGCTGTAGCACTATACTCCTCTGTATAATATTCTACAGCCCAACTTGCTTCATACCATGGAAAGAAAAAGATGCCAAAAAATCCTATTACTGCTAAGAATCCGAAAATTACTGACATACGTGTCAGGTCTCCCGGCGCCAGTTTCGTCTTTGGATTGATCGGAAATTTATCAGGGTCAATCTTATAAAGACCTCCATACATCCTTTTCCAAATGTAGTACATGATTGGCGAGGAAATAAAACCAATCATACCTGCAAAAAAGTAATCTGCACCATTTAAAAGTAGGGCAGAAATTGCAATGATGATCCCCGGCGCAACAATAATGGTAAATCCAACTGTTCCCACAGGAATCTTAAATGGGCGAGGCATATCCGGTTCAACTTGGCGTAACCTAACTCCAGCAATCCAAACTAGTACATAATCAACCATGAGTAGCATGACATCCACAGTTACAATAATACTGAAATCAAATGTACAAGCAATAAGGCAAAAGATACCTAGCGAAATCACACCGATATAGGGTACATGGTGCTTCTTGTCTACCTTAACTAATGCCTGTGGTGCTAGATGATCTTCTGCCATGGCAAAAAAACCTCTGGAAATCGATATAATATATGTGTTAAAAATGGATAAATTAGCCATTACAGCAACTATCAAAAATGCACCTAATCCCCAACTTCCTGCAAGTCCTAACACATTACCGAAGGAAATGCCCTCGGAGGTGCTCCAATTTTCCCATTGTCCTACCGAGCCTAGGCCCGCCATAGTGGGCAGAATATATGATAATGCCGTAAGGGGAAGAATAATCATAAGCCCCTTTGGAATCAACGATTTATCTTTGATTTCCGCACTCAGAGTAGACATGGCAGTATATCCTGAATACATCCACATCCCTATTGCAAGGCTCCCACCTATGCTTCCTAGCATTGTGGATCCTTCTGGTATAAAGGGATCCATTGGGTTTTGATTCCAGTTTGCAAATCCAACTACTGCTACCGCGGCAAAGGCAATCAAAACACAAGTAGAAAGAATTGTGCTAATGGCACCAACTTCTCTAATTCCTCTTAGATTAATATATGTGAAGACAATGATGATCACGGCTTTTACTATATAGTTGGCGGTCCCTGACATTGGAATCAGTTTCCCTAAGTAATTGGCTGCTAACACTACATAAATCGTATTATCTAGGTAGCAGGACAATGTCCTACACCATCCCGCTTGAAAAGACCAGAACTCACCCAACCCTCTTTGCACCCACTTGTAGTATCCTCCTGCTTCCGGAATTGCTGATCCTAATTCCGCAGAGACTAAAGCTTGGGGCGCTGCCCAAAAGACAGGAAGTAGAATAAGCATAACTATTGTCAAACCTGGCCCTGACTCTGGAATCATTTCTTCAATGCCAAATGCTCCCGCAGCAACTAGACAATACATAATCGCAACAACCGTATGCATTCTGATATTATGTTCTTTTAATCCGACATTTGCAGATTGTGTGCCCTGTGCCATTATTTTCTCCTTTCTAAACTTCAGTCACTTGGTCATCCCATACTGCAGGATGTCCACTTTTTCTCATCAGCTCTATAAACCTCTCTGAGTCCATTTCATGAGGATTGATTACTCCTTTCATCGTACCTTCAATAGC